>CATOKC010000113.1 GCA_951800675.1 uncultured Oscillibacter sp. | reverse complement strand
CCTCCGTAAGCGTGACTTTTTTGCTCCCGCGAATGAGCAGCTTTTTCCCAAGCTCGTCCTCCAGGTCTTTCAACTGCCGGGAAAGAGGCGGCTGTGTCATTCGCAGCGTTTCCGCCGCTCTGGTAATGCTTTCTTCCCTTGCCACCGTAAGAAAATATTGTAAAACCCGTATATCCAAAGGAACACCTCCCTGCTGTTTCCGCACTTTATTATAGCAAAGAGCTGCATACCTTTCAAGTATGTAGCTTCATGCTTTATGTGTATTTGATATTTTAAGGTTTTACTTATATAATCATCCACAGTAAGAAGGCGAAGCTGTGATGGGTAGAACGAAGCGGGACTGTCCCTGCTCGCAAAACACCGCCGTTACTACTGGACTATTACCATGCGGACCAGAAAAGGTCTGATCGTCCGGACTGCCTGATCTGCCAAATGAATCGAATAGTAAGGAGAATTTGATCATGGAAAATAAGGAAACCCGCACATTCAAAATTGATCCCAGCATTAAGATGGAGCCGGTCCGTTTCAGAAACCGTTTCGGCATTGAGCTGGCGGGCCACCTCTATCTGCCAGAGGGATATGCTACGCAGAAGAACGCCGCCATTATCGTGGCAGGCCCTTTCGGCGCGGTGAAGGAGCAGGCGGCTGGCCTCTACGCCCAGCAGTTCGCCTCTATGGGGTTTGTGTCCCTGGCTTTTGATCCGTCCTTTGGCGGGGAGAGCGGCGGCGAGGTCCGCAACACCGCCTCCCCGGACATCTTCACCGAGGATTACAGCGCCGCCGTGGACTACGTTGGCCTGCTGAACTATGTGGACCGGGAGCGGATCGGAGCCGTGGGCATCTGCGGACTGTCCGGCATGGCGATCACCGCCGCCGGGACCGATACCCGGATCAAGGCGGTGGCTACCCTCTCCATGTACGATATGTCCCGTGATATGAGCCGGGGTCACATGGACTATTACACCGAGGAACAGCGCATGAAGATCAAGCGGTATCTCAGCGAACAGCGGTGGCGGGACGCGGAGAATGGGACCCATGCCTTGGGCAACCATGAGATCGGTTTTGACGAGGCCGGCAACCTCCTGACCGTTGCCATGGAGGTCCCGGAGGAACTGCCGGAGGGTGCTGACCCCGCTTTCGCCGCCTTCTTCCAGTATTACGCCAAACGTGCCCGCCACCCTCGCGCGGTAAACTTTGTCACCTCCTGGACAGCTACCATGCCGGTGTCCTTCTGGAACTTCCCGCTGATGACCAACATCAAGGAAGTTTCGCCCCGGCCCATTCTGTTGGTCGCTGGCGAGGATGCCCACTCCCGTTACTACTCTGAGGACGCCTACGATGCCGCTCAGGAGCCGAAGGAGCTGGTGATCGTTCGCGGCGCGGATCATGTTGACCTCTATGACAACTTTGATAAGATTCCCTTTGACAAGCTGGAAACCTTCTTTAAGAACAATTTGTAAGTATCAAAAAACTGCATAAACGGGAAACGGAGATGTGGATATGAAGGTCTTAGTACTGAATGGCAGCACCCGTAAAAACGGCTGCACCTATCTCGCTTTATCGGAAGTGGCAAAGGTATTGGAAACCGAGGGGGTGGAGACTGAGATCGTCCAGCTGGGCGGCGGCACTGTCCGGGACTGCACCGGCTGTAATGGCTGTGCAGGGAAAGGCCAGTGTGTCTTTGGCGATGATATGGTAAACGAGATTATCGCCAAGGCAAAGGAAGCGGACGGCTTTGTGTTCGGCTCTCTTGTTTACTTTGCACATCCCACCGGCCGCTTTCTCTCTGTGTTGGACAGGATGTTTTACGCCGGAGGCGAAGCCTTCTTCCACAAGCCGGGAGCGGCTGTGGTAATGGCCCGCCGCGCGGGAACGACCGCCTCGCTGTACGCGCTGAACAAGTACATGACAGACGCCCAAATGCCTGTCGTCTCCTCCACCTATTGGAACATGGTCTTTGGCCCTGCCCCGGAGCTGGTGGAGCAGGACAAAGAAGGCCTCCAGACCATGCGGAACCTGGGCCGGAACATGGCGTGGCTGCTGAAATGTATCCAGGCTGGGGTGCGGCGGGGCGTGACACCGCCTGCTATGGAGACAGAACACTGGACCAATTTTAATCGTTGAGGGGGCGAACATATGACGGCAGAGGATGTGATCCGGGGATTCCGGGAGGATGTACCGGAGGACGTAGAGCGGGCGGCTTACGCCAATGAACTGTTCCAAGAGGCCATCCGGCTGGGAATGGAGCTGAACAATCAATACCATACCCCGGAGGAGATCCGGGAGATCATGGGACGGCTGACCGGGAAGAAAATTGATCCTACCTTCCGCCTGTTCCCCCCGTTCTATACGGACTTCGGGAAAAACATTGCCATCGGACGGGATGTGTTCATCAACTCCGGCTGTCACTTCCAGGATCAGGGCGGGATAGAGATCGGGGATGGTGTGCTGATAGGACACAATGTAGTCCTTGCCACCATCGACCATGACCTGGACCCGGCCATGAACCGGAAAAACCACTATGCTCCCATCAAGATCGGCGCTCATGTTTGGATCGGCTCCAATGCCACGATTTTGTCGGGTGTTTCCATCGGTGAGTGGTCCGTGGTCGCCGCCGGAGCGGTTGTGACAAAGGACGTTCCGCCCATGACGGTGGTGGGTGGTGTTCCCGCACGAGTCATTAAGAATATTGAACCAGAAGAAAGCAGGTCAGCTTTATGAAAAAGCAAAAAATCATTTCCTTCTCTGCAGCAATTTATCTGCTCTGCCTTCTGACCATGACCTCCTGCTCGGCGGCGGAAATCCCCGCTGCCAGCGGCGGGACGGGAGTGGGGGGTGCAAAGCTTACGTCTGAATCGAAGCCTGTGTCCGCTTTCTCAGATGTCCCTGCTGGCGCTTGGTATGCCGGGGCAATTGCCTACTGCCAACAAAACGGCATTATGAGCGGGACCAGCGATACCATGTTTGCGCCGGAGGACACCCTGGCCCGCGCTATGCTGTCCACAGTGCTGCACCGTATGAGCAATACGCCAGCCATTTCTGATCCGCCTGTTTTTACGGACGCGGACGCCGGGGCTTGGTACAGTGACGCGGTTTCGTGGGCGGCAAAAAACAATATCATCTCCGGCTATGGCGGCGGAACTTTTGGCGTAAATGATCCTACAACACGGGAACAGGCGGCTACAATCCTATGGCGCTATGCTGGAGAGCCTGAGAATACCGCAACAGCGGATATTTCCGATATGTCCTCTGTTTCGAGCTGGGCGCAGGCGGCAGTCCGCTGGGCCGATACAAACGGTATTTTGGCCGGTATGACAGAAAACAACCGCTTTGATCCCAAGACAAATATCAAACGAGGGGAAGTTGCCTCTATGCTATATCACTATTTAAGCATCAATACCAGCGGTCAGCCGGAACCGGCAGCAGGCGGCAAGACCCTGGTAGCCTATTTCTCCGCTACCAACACGACCCGCCCTCTGGCGGAGTATGCGGCGGATATTCTGAGCGCCGGCCTCTATGAGATCGTGCCGGAGGACCCCTATACGGACGCTGACCTAGCCTACTATACCAACGGCAGGGCTGACCGGGAACAGAACGATGCTTCTGCCCGTCCTGCCATCTCCGGCAGTGTGGAGAATATGGCGGACTATGATGTGATCTTCCTGGGCTATCCCATCTGGCATGGGCAGGCCCCCCGGATCATCAGCACCTTCCTGGAAAGCTATAATCTCACCGGGAAAACCATTGTCCCCTTCTGCACCTCCCATTCCAGTGGTATCGGTTCCAGTGATACCAACCTCCACTCCCTCGCCAGCGGTGCCAACTGGCTTGCCGGACGCAGATTCGCCGGTGGAACCACCCGCAGCAGTATGGAGGACTGGATCAGCGGCCTTGATCTGCCCGAACCGGAGACAGCGGTGGACGCAGCAGCTTCTGCTGCCAGCAAGGCGGCGTTTAACTTTGAAACCAAAAGCGTCACCCTCAACAACGGCTATGAAATGCCCATCAACGGCCTGGGGACTTACAGCCTCCACGGGGAAACCTGCGTCAGCTCTGTGAAGTCCGCTCTGGCCAGCGGTGTCCGTCTGATCGACACAGCCTCCGCCTACGGCAACGAGGAAGAAGTGGGCCAAGCCGTCCGGGAGGCCATGGAGGAATTGGGCCTCCAAAGAGAAGATATTTTCGTCATTACGAAAATTTATCCGGGCAGTGAGATGGCAACCCCGGAGCAGTCCATCCAGGCGTGTCTGGACCGGCTGGACCTTGGCTATGTGGATATGATGCTCCTGCACCACCCTGACCGGAACGATGTGAAAGCGTATCAGGCCATGGAACAGTTTGTGGAGGAAGGAAAAATCCGCTCTCTGGGCCTGTCCAACTGGTATGTGAAGGAACTGGAGGAATTTCTGCCCCAGGTGTCCATTACCCCGGCGCTGGTGCAGAATGAGATACACCCCTACTATCAGGAGAATGAGGTCATTCCCTATATCCAGGAGTTAGGAATCGTGGTCCAGGGCTGGTATCCCCTGGGAGGCCGGGGCCATACGGGGGAACTGCTGGGAGACGAGGTGATCTCCGGTATCGCAAAGGCTCACGGCGTATCCTCCGCACAAGTAATCCTCCGGTGGAATCTGCAAAAGGGCGTGGTGGTCATTCCCGGCTCCAGCAATCCCGACCATATCAAGGAAAACACAAAGTTGTATGATTTCGCGCTGACTGATGAAGAAATGGCTCAAATCAACGCCTTAGATCGGAATGAAAAGCACGATTGGTACTAATAAAGCACAAATATCTCGCGGTTGTATACCAGGCTTCCAAAAACTTCGTTCATGGCAGGATTTTCGGTCTACTCTACCAAAAGAGGAACCAGCGTTTCCACAAATACGGTCCATCAGCGCTGCAAACCCTTGGATCGCCAGGTAGAGGATATTATAGAATATACCGAAGACATCAAAACTCAAGAACAAGACCGCCAGGACATTCGTGTCCCGGCGGCCTTATTCTTGTAAAATGTCTCACTTCAAGAGGGAGGTCGAGCGGAAAGTGTAAATTATTCCTTGGACGCAGATATCGGCCGCTCTCTAGCCGTCACGTCAAATTTCACAATATCGACCGGAACCTGACCATCAATATATGCGGTCGCATTTCTCTGCAGGACCAGAAGGGATTCAGGATACCAATTTCCGTCAGCGTCCCTGCCTATTCCAAGGTGTATTATTTCCTGCGGCCTGTGATCGAGATAAAACAAATACGATGAATTTAGCCTGCCTATGCGTTTAACGATTTTAACAGTATTTCCGCTATGCAGCATCGCAGAAATATATTGGAAATTCATGATCTTCTTGTATACTTCTTTGTGGTTTGGAACGCTGACCACATGCTCCAGAGTCAGCGTTCCGTCCTTTAGCATGGAATATATGTAGTTTGCATATTTTCCCTGTACCTGCCGCAGCTGCAATCGCTTGATGCCCAAAAGATGCGGCACATTACTTCTTTTTATTTCAAAGGAGATCGTTTCTCCATCAGAGAGTAGGAATGTATAAATGCTGCCCATCAAATCTCTTTCGTAATCCAATATCAGGTCCTGCAAATAATTCGACATTTTTCACACACCTACTCAAAAAAAGCGGCATCCTCAGAAGAAGATGCCGCTCCTTTTTCCTATGGCAGCAGAAAAGATTTCTTTTCTTATTGCAATCCTATTATAAGCCCCGGACGCGTTAGGGGAAGAGCGGCTGCCAAGCTCTCCCGAGGATTTATCCTCAGCTGCTTATAGTATACGTAATTTCCTGAAAAATGTCAAGTTATTCGACAACCTTTTTCTTATTCTTTCAATTAAACCGATTCTGCGCCTCCTGCACGCCCTTCTCGATAACGCACAGGGCGGCGTCCACGGCGCGGCCTACGGCCTCGTCCACGGTCTTCTTCTCCTTGGACGTAAAATGCCCGATGACCCAGTCGATCATCTCGTGCTCCGGATGCTCCGGTGCGCCTACGCCGACCCGTATCCGGGGAAACTGGTCCGTGCCCAGATGGGCGATGATGTTTTTCAGCCCGTTGTGCCCTCCGGCGCTGCCTCCGGCGCGGATGCGCAGCTTCCCCAGAGGCAGGGCCACATCGTCGGAGATCACCAGGACCCGCTCCGGCGGGATCTTGTAAAAGCCCCCCGCCAGCTTCACGGACTCTCCGCTGAGGTTCATATAGGTCTGGGGCTTGACCACCAGCACCCGCTGGCCCCCCTCCCGGATCTCCCCGGTCAGGGCGCGGTAGCGCAGCTTGTTGAATTTCACGCCCTCCCGGCGGGCCAGCTCGTCGGCGGCCATGAAGCCGATGTTGTGCCGGGTAGTTTCATACTCCTTCCCCGGGTTGCCCAGGCAGACCAGGAGCCACTGATAATTGGATGCAAACATGGAGCCTCTTTCCTCGCCGCCTCACCGGCGGCGGATACAAAATAATCGTCTTCGAGGATTATATAACCATTTTTCCCAATTGGCAAGCCAATTTTTTGCCCGCCCCGTTCCCTGTTACTTCTTGCCGCCACTCTGTAACTTTTGTCACTATTTCTGTAACCGTTTCTCTGCCGGACCGCCAAATTTTACCTCGTCATAACACCCGTTTCCGGCTCTTATGTCAACTTCTACAAAAGTATTTGCGAAAAAAGCTTGACAAACCGGGGTTCTTCCGTTATAATACACGAAGTTTTCGAAAAAGTAACAAAGGTTACAATCCGGTATCCAGCCCGTTTAGGATCTGGAAATTTTGGTAATCCTATCCTATGCGTGGGTGACACGGACGCCGCCTGCAGCACCCCTTTTTTGAAAACGAACGGAGGAACAAGTATCATGTTTGAAGAAAGCAAGAAAGCCGCCCCGAACAAAAAGCGGCTGACCGCTGTCGCAGCTGTACCGGCCCTCTTCTTTACCATCCTGGTTCTGTCTTTGCTCTGCCGCTTTGCTCCCATTGGGGCCGGGGCCATGTACGTGGTCTCCAATGACGGCCCCGTCCATGTGGACGACCTGGAGGGCAACGTATTTTTGACCGACGGCTTTGCCGGACTGGTCTCCCGCACCTCTGGAAACGAGCTGGACCTCACCCCCGGCCTGGCGGTCACCGTGTCCTATCAGGACCAGCAGTACACCGCCATTTCCATGGAGGAGACCCTCGACCAGCTGCTGGAGCGGCTGGCCATCCAGCCCAGTCCCCTGGAGATGATCTCCGTCTCCTTCCAGGACGGCGGGGTGGACGTGTGCATCGGCGGCGAGTTCGTGTTCTATGAGCACATCTCCACCGTCAGCGAGCACGAGATCGTCTATCAGTACAACGACAAGCGCCCCGACTGGTACGAGGCCGTCATCCAGGAGGGCCGCGACGGCGAGTATACCGAGGTCTACGAGATCATCTATCAGGACGGCCAGCGCACCGCCCGCCAGCTCATCGACGTGGTGGATACGGAGCCCGTGTCCACCGTCATCGAGAAGGGCACCATGGAGAACTTCGCCAACAACGACGACGCGGTGTCCGCCATCAACGTCAACGAGGACGGCTCCGGCATCATTACCCTGGAGAACGGCGAGACCGTCACCTTCAGCAGCACCCGGACCATGCGGGGCACCGCCTACACCACCGGCGGCAGCGTGGGCACCCGGACCGCTTCCGGCACCACCGTGCGGGTGGGCGTGGTGGCGGTAGACCGGAGCGTCCTGCCTCTGGGCACCAAGGTCTACGTCATGAGCAACGACGGGATGTACGTCTACGGCTTCGCTGTGGCGGAGGATACCGGCGTGCGGGGCAACACCATCGACCTCTATATGGATACCAACCGGGAGTGCATCCAGTTCGGCGTGCGGGAGTGTACCGTATACATTCTGGACTGACCCCCGGCATCAGAAGACAGCTGCGACAGGATCGAGAACGTCCGCCGGACCCCGGCGGGCGTTCTTTTTATCCCCATAGGTTTTTTGTCGTTTAAAAGCCCTTTTCGGAGGCAGGCGGTATAAAACTCTGCTTCCCCTTTATAGAGCGCGAATTGCTTTCGGCGGGAAGCTGTGCTATACTCTGGTTAACAAAGTAATCGGTAAATCAGTAGTTGTGGAAAGGAGCAAACAACTATGAAAATGCCCAAAGAAAAAATTGATGTAAGTATGTTCGCTCCATGCGGGATGAATTGCAAAGTCTGCTATAAGCATTGCTGCCATAAAAAATCTTGTGCCGGTTGTTTGAACAGTGACAAAGGAAAACCGGAGCATTGTCGCAAATGTAAAATAAAAGACTGTATCAAAGAAAAATCTCTG
Source organism: uncultured Oscillibacter sp. (assembly GCA_951800675.1). The sequence continues at coordinate 1,825 of CATOKC010000113.1, read as the reverse complement.
TCCTACTGTTTCGACTGTGACGAATATCCATGCAAGCTGATTAAAAGTCTTGAAAGAAGCTATAATAAACGGTATCAAGCAAACCTGATAGAAAATAGCCGTTTTGTTCAGGCACATGGATTAGAGCCTTTCATGGAATGGCAGAAAGAACAATTTACTTGCCCTATGGGCAATGCGCATAAAGAAGTTTTGCCTATTGGGAGTACAACCGCATGATGCTGTGGTGTCATGCGGTTGTCGTTTTGCTGTACCGGCTAAATTCCGGGGAAAAATCAACCTCCCCGATAAAGTTATAGTGTACGTCAATGCGCTGGGTGCGATGGCCGCTGGATTTATCCGGGGCGTGGACAACTACCTTTTCCACAAACTCACGTAAAAGGGCCGGGGTCAGCTCGGTGGGTTCGGTGTACTTCTTTACAATCTTCAGAAAATTCTGGACATTGACAGTCTGGGCCTCCGTCTCGGCTACAACGCCTCGCAATTCCTCCGCAGACTGTTTCAGATCCGCCTGTTCCTTTTCGTAGCCCTCGGACAACCGGGTAAACCGCTCTACACTCAACGCACCCGCCACACGATCCTCATAAAGCTGTTGAATAATGCGGTCAAGTTCACTGATGCGCCGCTCCTGTTTTTCCAGCTTGCGTCTGGCCTGTTCCCGTTCCGTTTTCTGTACGGCGGTCTTGTTCTCCATAACACATCGTACAAACTCGTCCTCGTCATCTTGTGCGTAGGCTACCACCCTCTGCAAATTTTGAAGTACAAGCTGTTCCAGTACCACGGCCCTGATATAATGGGCGGTGCATTGCTTTCTGGAGCGGTAATTTGCACAAGTGTAACTCTCCTGTTCTTTTGTAAATGTAACGGTGCGGTGGTGATACAGCTTTGCTCCGCAGTCAGCGCAGTAGGCCAGCCCGGAGAAAAGGCCCATTTCCCCCAGTTTGGTAGGGCGGCGGCGCTGCTCCCGATTCTTCTGCACAATTTCCCATGTTTCTCTGTCAATTATCGCTTCGTGGGTATTCTCAAACACCGCCCGTTTGTCCGGGGGATTGATGATTGCTTTCTTGCTCTTATAGGAGAGCTTGGTAGTTTTGAAATTCGTTGTCCGGCCTAAATAGGCGTCCTGTCCCAAAATACTCAGGACAGTAGCGGGGTTCCAGCGGCAGGGGGCGTCCGGGTAATAGCGGCTTGTCTGGCCTGTGCGCCGAAAGGCGATTGTCCCCGGCGTTGGGATTTCCCGCTCTTTCAGCATCCGGGCGATTTTGCCGGGGCCGTTGCCCTCCGCGCATAGCTGGAAAATCAACTCCACCACGGGGGCGGTTTCCTCGTCCACCACCAGATGCCCGTCCTCGCCTTTTATGTAGCCATACGGGGCATTTGACGCCAGCCGTTGGCCGGATAGCCCTTTATTGCGGAAAACCGCCCGTATCTTTTTCGAGGTGTCCTTGGCATACCACTCATTTATAATATTTCGGAATGGGGTGAAGTCATTTCCCAGTTGATCATCACTGTCTACGCCGTCATTGATGGCGATAAAGCGGACTCCCATCTCAGGGAAGCGGATTTCCGTATACAGCCCTACCTCCAGATAATTGCGGCCAAACCGGGACATATCTTTGACTACCACCATGCCGACAAGCCCCGCCTCAATGTCGGCCATCATTTCCATAAAGCCGGGACGTTTGAAATTTGTACCGCTCCATCCGTCGTCTTTGTAAACCTTATAGCTGGAAATTTTCCGGTCTTGACAATACCTGGTGAGGATTTCGATTTGATGGGATATGCTGTTACTGTCCCCCTCGTTCTCATCGTCGCGGGAGAGCCGGAC
>CATOKC010000112.1 GCA_951800675.1 uncultured Oscillibacter sp. | reverse complement strand
AGTCTGTTTTAAAACCATCAAAGTAGCCAAACAAAGATACAAGCAAAACAGACAAGGGTAAACGATTCCAGCAGCGCCTGGGCCATACAGATGTCATCGCGGTTTCCGCTGGAGAGCAAAAAACACGATGGATTCCCAAGCCCATCCGTTACCGCATGGACGTTCGTTGTCAAACCTCCTCCGCTCCGTCCGGTTTCTTCGTGGTATCCCCTTTTTTAGCCCCACTGGCATGCTGATGAACTTTCACTGTAGTGCTGTCCAGAATCAGCGTTGTCTCGTCCACCAGGTCCTGCTCAATCAGGGCGGAAAGGATCCGTTCCCATACACCAGCTTTTTCCTGGACGGCCTCCTTGTGGCTTCCTTTCCGGTGGAAACAGAGGCTTGATTCTATTCCATTGTTTTTCGCTTATTTCATGCCGCTTCATGCCCCCCATTATATCTCTTCGGCACCTTGCACACAATATCTCAGTTTTAAAACAGACTCTAGGACTGAGAGACACTTGTCTGCTATTTCCATCAGAGTCTTTGATGTCAAACCGCGTATATCTCTCCGTGACCGTGAGCATCAAGTTCAAAGTTGCCGCCCGGAAGTCCTCGAAAAGAGCAAACGCCGACGTAAACAGAAACACGGAAATTCCCATTATCACCGCCGCCAGCCGCAGGACCTTCCAGGCCTTTCGCAGCCCGGCCCCGCGCTGTTCCCTGGCAAAATGGCGGTCGATGGTTTCCAGGCACCGCTTGTCCACGCTCTCCGGCACCGCCGCCTCCGGGATATCCTGGAGCGTTTCATTGAGGGCTATCAGTTGTTCGCCCTCCTTATTTGCCACGCCCTCCATCAGCGGGGCAAAGTAGGCGTCGTCAAATTCCTCAAGCAAGCGTTCGCGCTCTGTCATGGCTTCCATCTATAATAGGAGACACGGAAAACGGATAATGCGACCAAAAAATTTTTATTTTTCTCAAGATGGCGCCGCCAATAAACAAGGAGCCAAATATCAATACAACGGATTTGGACAGCGGCAGTGAAAGAAGCGGCGTTTTTGGCGCAGCGCGTAGCAATACCGCGCCACCTTTTGAGAAGAAGGAAAGCATTCTCCTCGAGCTGGCGGAGTTTGTAAAGATATGCGTCGTATTCCCGCAGAGGTTTTCGGTTCTTTCTTGGCGGAATGGCTGGCGTCGATCATCAGCCATTCATAATCCGGCTCATCAATCAGAATTTCCAAGAGCTTTTCCCAAACACCTTTTCTACTTCTACGCCAACGGACGAACCTATGACGAGCACTGCCCCACTTCCCGTAATCGGGAGGCAGGTCACGCCAGGGCGCTCCGGTTCGCAATCCCCACCTCTTGTGTAGACGCTATCTAGGAGGAGCTTTGGAAATATCAGCGTCAATCGGTTTTCTCCTCCGTCAAAAAAGCGTCAGCTCCCGTCCCCGCAACTGCCCGCGCTGCGGGCAGAAGTACCCGCCCTGGCGCACGGAGCGTGGTATGCTCCCTCAATGCGAGACAGCGAAAAAAGAAAACACTGTCAAACATAGAGGGAGCATTGTTATGCCACAAAACAAAAAGCTTGAGGCAAGAGAAAAAATCAGGATTATCCGAGATCAGCTGGCCGGTAAATACAGCATAAAAGAAGCCGCCCAAAGAGCCGGGGGATCAAGAACAACATTCCATGGCTGGAAAACGGTATACGAAGCAGAGGGCATATTGGTGACCGAAATGACAAGCCGCTGGTTTTCAAAACCTTTGACTGTGCGGTAAAGGCCTAATCATCGGGTGTGGGGCGACCTCGGCGTCCTTGCGCCGATGGAAAAATATAACCTGCATTTAGCGGCAAAAAAACCGCAAATTCCGGTTGGCCGCTTTAGCAGCCAACCGGAATCCACGGTTGCCACAGCGCCGCGGCGCCGTGAACTTTCTTTAAGCTATTTTGCTGTCTACTTGCCGGGGAGCAGTTCAGAGCCACGCTCCAGAGGGCTTTTTTATGGCGTCTTTGCTACAGGTAATTCAGCGGGTTCTTGGCCACGCCGTTGAGGCGGACCTCAAAGTGGCAGTGGTTGCCGGTGGAGTTGCCGGTGGAACCGGCCCGGGCGATCTGCTGGCCCTTATAGACCTTCTGTCCCACGGAGACCGTCAGGCTGCTGTTGTGGCCGTACCGGGTCACATAGCCGTTGCCGTGGTCGATCTGGACCAGGTAGCCATAGCCGCCCATCCACCCGGCGTAGGTGACGGTTCCGCCGTCGGCGGCGTAGATCGGCGTCCGGTAGGGGACCGCGATGTCGATACCCTTATGGTTGGTGGAGCCGATGCCGCCGGGGGAGCTCCGCCCGCCGAACCGGGAGCTGATGCGTCCCGTGGTGGGCCAGCGGAAGGTGCCGGTGGGAGCCGTCTTGGGCCGGGGCTTCGTGCCCTGGAGCCGGTGCTCCGTCACGGGCTGGCGGAGGGTGACGCTGGAGAGGACCGTACGCTCCGTTTCCTCGCCGTTGATATAGGTGACGTTTGCCACCGTATCCGCCGCGCCGTATTGCCCGGCGGAAGTGACCTTGTAATCGCCCACCCAGATGTCCGGGCTGTCGGTGTATTCCACGTCGAAGGCCACGCTGTCCACGTACCGCTCCTGCTGAACCACCGTCATGGTCAGGTAGGGCACGGAGGCGGACATGGTGAGGATTTCGCCGATTTGCAGCTTGTCCATGTCATAGCCGGGGTTTAGGTCCAGCAGCTCCTTGGAGGTGAGGCCGTGTTCCTCGGCGATCTCGGACCAGGTGTCCCCCTTGGCCACGGTGTAGGTGACCTCGGCGGTTTTGGTGCTGTAGAGGGTCTCCGCCAGGAAGCCCAGGTTCATCAGGCTGTCCGTGGCGACAAACTCCTCCTTCACCTCCACGTTCTCGGCGAAGGAGACGGAGATGGTGCCCTCGTTGGTGGCGGATAGCTGCATTTGCTCCAGAAGCTGCTCCAGGGCGCCCTTGTAGGGTGTGGCGCCGATGCGCTCGCCGTCTACATACAGGCAGTAGGCGGTGGTGACCATGCCGACCTCCTGGCTCAGCTCCTCCTCATAGGTCTCCTTGTCCACCAGGTCCTGGCGGCGGAGGAGGCCGGAGGAGTATTGAATCAAGGAGTCGTCAATGGTGAAGCTCCGCCCCAGGGTCTGGGCGGTGGCCTTTTCCAGCTCTGCCCGGGCCTCCTCGGCCTCGGCCTGGCTGGAGAGGGAACCCAGCACCTTTCCGTCGTAAGTGACGGTGACGCCGTTGGTATAGGTGGAGACGAACAGCAGCAGTGCCGCCGCCACACAGCCTCCTGTCAGGAATACGGCGGGATGGATGCGCCAGCGGCGCTTTTTCTGGGAGCTCCGGGCGTCCTTCTGCCGGGAGGCGCTGTTCTTTTGCAGCACCCGCTCCTGGAGGAGGCTTCCCCACATAGGCAACAGCCCCCAGAAGAACAGCATCAGCTGGATGGGCAGCCGCTCGGACTCCGGGAAGCGGTGGGCCTTGTTTTCCCGGACGATGCGCCGCCAGCGGCGGCGGAAGTGCAGCCGCTTCTGGGCGATGGACTGTCGGGGGGAGGGGGCGCTTTCCTGCCGAGCTGGGGAGCGGGCCTTTCGGGAGGAGGGATTCCGGCGCTCCCGGCTGTGGGAGGAGGCGCGGCGGCGCTCCGGGGGACGGCGCTCCCCCTCCGGTTCCCAGTCCCGGATCGAGGGGGGAAGGTCCCAATCCTTCCAGGGGCTCCAGCCGTCGGGGAAGCTCTCCCGCTCTCCGGCGGTTTCCGTCTTGTCCCCTTGGCGAGGCGGGACCTGGGTGGTGGTTTTTTTCCTGTCTTGGCTCATAGGGTCTCCTTGTATCTGGTATCCGGCCCTCCCGAAAAGCGGGAGGGGAGGTCCTGAAAAAGTTACAATTTGTTACCAGTGCCTATCATACCGCTTTTTTCCCCTGCCGTCAAGCCCTGGAAGGGGCAAAAAAGCGGGACCTTCCGGGGATTTTCCGGCGATCTCGACCAAAACCGCCCCGAGGGCCGAATTCAGTGTGCCATACGGGGGCTGGAAATTGGTGACAGAACCGTAAATTTTTATCATCCAGCCCTGAAATATGGATTGACCGGGGCGGGCAAACGTGTATAATGGAGTTATCAAACCCCGGCAAAGACTTGTACATCTGGAGGAAAAGACATGTTTGAATTTCTGATCAAAAAGCTGAAAGCCCATCCCCGCAAAATCGTGTTCACCGAGGGCACCGACCCCCGCATCCTGGAGGCCGCGGCCCGGCTGCTGTCCGCCACGTTCCTGATGCCCGTGCTGGTGGGCAACCGGGAGGAGATTCTGGCCGCCGCCGAAGAGGTGGGCTTCAACGTCAAGGGCGCGGAGATTCTGGACCCCGAGACCTTTGAGGATATGGACAAGATGGTGGCCGAGATGGTGACCCTCCGCAAGGGCAAGATGACCGAGGAGCAGTGCCGCGCCGTGCTGAAGCAGGGCAACTACTTTGGCACGATGCTGGTGAAGATGGGCTATGCCGACGCCCTGCTGGGCGGCGCCACCTATTCCACCGCCGACACCGTTCGTCCCGCGCTCCAGCTCATCAAGACCAAGCCGGGGTGCAAGATCGTCTCCAGCTGCTTCATTCTGGTCCGCCCCTCCGCCACCGGCGACCCGGACGTATTCGCCATGGCGGACTGCGCCATCAACATCAAGCCCTCGGAGGACGAGCTGGTGGAGATCGCCGTGGAGACTGTCCAGACGGCCCGGACCTTCGGCATCGACCCCAAGGTGGCGTTCCTCAGCTATTCCACCCACGGCTCCGGCTCCGGTGAGGATGTGGACAAGATGCACCAGGCCTGTGAAAAGGCGAAGTTCGCCCTGCCCGGCGTGGTGGTGGATGGCGAGCTCCAGTTCGACGCCGCTGTGTCCCCCCGGGTGATGAAAACCAAGTGCCCCGACTCCCCCGTTCACGGCCAGGCCAACACCTTTATCTTCCCCGATATCAACGCGGGCAACATCGGCTACAAAATCTGCCAGCGCATGGGCTCCTTCGACGCTTACGGCCCCATTCTCCAGGGCCTCAACGCCCCCATCAACGACCTCTCCCGAGGCTGCAACGCCCAGGAGGTCTACTCCATGGCCATCATCACCGCTGGCCTCTGCGAGGACTAATCCCGGCCTTTTGAAAATGAGAAGCGGAGCGGCGTTTAGCCGCTCCGCTTGCTTATTCCTTGGTCCAAAACGCCCGGATCCGTTCGATTTCCCGCCGCCCGTCGAAATAGCCCTCCTGCCACAGCGCCCGGAGGATATCCAGGTTCTTCTCCGTCCGGGAGCAGCCCAGGGTGTCTTTGGGGGCGATGACCAGAACCCTACCCTGCCGCTCCAGGTCGAACAGGGCCTCCCGGCAGGCGTTGTACCGCTCCGACCGGGTTCGCATGGTTTCCTGAAAATTCGGATACCGCTTGAATGCCCGGGCAATGGTCTGGTCGGACCGGCCCGGCTTTTTGTAGTAATCCCGCTCCCGGGTCAGCACCACCACCACCCGGTCGCAGCCCTCCCGAAGGGCCCGCCGCCAGGGGATGGCGTCGGCGCAGCCGCCGTCCAGATAGGATTGGCCGCCGATTCGGATGACGGGGAACATCAAAGGGATAGCGCAGGTGGCCTCCAGCGGCAGGTTGGGGGAGTCCCGCCGGGGGACGGGAAGGTATTCCGCCTCTCCGGTGATCAGGTTCGTTACCACCGCCTCCGCCCGGCCGGGGTAGGCGGCGAATGCGTCGTAGTCAAAGGGAATCAGCTCGTTGGGGATGGTCTCGTAGGCGAACTTAAGGCCGAAATAGGAGCGGTTCCGGGGGTCCGCCAGATTCCGAAAGCCCATATAGCGTTTGTCGTTGGCGTAATGGCAGATCAGCTGGAGGTTCCGCCGGCTCTGCCGGGAGAGATAGCTGACGCCATAGGCAATGCCGGCGGAGACGCCCAGGGTGTAGTCCGGCAGAGGGAGCCCGCCGTCCAAAAAGGCGTCGCACACGCCGGAGGAGTAAATGGTCCGCAGGGCTCCGCCCTCCAGGACCAGCGCGGTTTTCATGGTATCACCTCGATGAAATTATCGGTATAGATGCTTTTTCAGCTTCCAGTGCCAGATGTGGGTCAGCCGGGCCAGGGTGGAGTCCGTCAGCAGAAAGACCACGTTGCCCATGGCCAGCAGGGCGGCGTTGAAATACCAGGCGGCCTCCAGCAGCTCCTCCGTCAGGCCCATGACCCGCAGAAGCAGTCCGTAGAGCAGGAGGGCGGCGACGTTGCACACCGCCAGCCGGGCCAGGAGGCGCGGGAGCCGGGAGGGCAGGGCGGCGATCTTCGGCCGGAGGATGGGATACCAGCCGAAGAACAGGTAGACAAAGGCGGTCTCCCGGTTGGGGGAGAGGAGCAGCCCTAAAATGGCTGTGGCGGCGTAGGCGGTTCCGGCGGCTTTGGGGCCCAGCTCCTCCAGCACGGGCAGGAGCGCGCCCATGGCCAGAATGGGAGCGCAGAACACCGTGCCGGGGATGACGCCCCCCAAGCACAGCAGAGCCGCCGCCAGGGCCGTGAGGACGCCGCGGAGGGCCAGAGACCGGGCTCTCATGGAATCTCCTTATATTGGAGCTTGTAATAGCTCCACTGCCGCCACTTCTGGAGGAGATCCCGCTGCTGGGCGGTCAGCTCCCCGATGACGGAGCCGTCCGCCGTCTGGCAGATGGTTTTCTGTACCACCGGAAGCTCCCGGCGGAGCTCATTTAGGAAGGCGAACCAGGGACTTTCCTCTCCCCGGCCCGTCAGCTCCAGCACCGCCGCCCCCAAAAAGCAGGCGGAGACGGTCTCCGGCAGGTTCAGAGCCTCCGCGGCGCGGTCCCAGTCCAGAGCTTCCGCCGCCGCGTCGTTGGCCCAGATGACATAGGGGGTCTGGTAGGCGGCCAGATTTTCCTGCCCCTCCGGGCCGGGAAACACATCGACGCCCAGCTGCCGGTAGCCCAGCTGATTGTCCCCCAGATAGGGCAGGTGGTCCCCCCAGTAGACCAGAACCACCGGCTTTTCCTGGGCGGCGAAATACCGCCAGAGGCGGCCCAGCATGGCGTCCGCGTCCCGGAGGCCCTCCACATAAACGCTGAGGAGGGTTTCCACCTCCGCCGAGAGGCCGGGAATGCCCGTGGGGGGGAATTCGTAATCCGGCCCATATTTGTCGGCGGTGTAGGACATGTGATTTTGTATGGTGGTGGTGAAGTGGAAGAGGGGCCCCTCCGCCTGCTCAAAGGCCGCTTCAATGAGGCTCGCGGCGTAGTCGTCCGTGACCCAGCGGCCCTTGTACTCCGGGCTTTCCATGTCTCCGACGAATAGGGTCTCCCCCGCGCCAAGCCAGCGGTAGACGTTCTCCCGGTTGTAAAACCAGTTGTCCCCCGGGTGGTAGAAGGAGGTCTCGTAGCCGTCGTTCCCAAAGACCCGGAAGAGGCTGTCCAGATTCCGGTTCACCACCCGCATGGCGGAGCTGGTGGAGGTGGAGAGGGCGGTGGTCTGCATGCCCGTCAGCACGTCGAACTCCGTGTTGGCGGTGCCTCCGGCGAAGCCGGGAACCACCACGCGGCCGCTGAGGGCGTGGGGGTCCTCCCGGAGGGCGTGGAGGTTGGGCAGGGGATCGTTTCCCCCATGATACGAAAAGAGGGCCTCGTCGGTGAGATCGGAAAAGGCCTCGTTCATCACCATGACGACGCTGACGTCCTTCCCCAGCCCGGTCCGGTCCCCGGTCTCCCAGCCCTCCGCCTCGGCGCGGCGGAAGCCCTCGGGCCGGTCCACCAGATAGGTGGTGAAGTGATGGCAAAAAGCGTAGGGAAAGCCCAGGTCGTTGAAAACGGAGGGGACGTACTCGGCGTTGCGGACCTGGAAGGACTGGTAAAGGTCCTTGGAGGCGTAAACGGTGAAGATCAGGCCCGTCAGAACCGCAAGGCCCGCCGAGAAGCCCAGAAGTCTCCCCGCCCAGCCCCGGAGCCGCTCCACCGGAAAGGGCTTGTGGCCGATGAAAACCCCCAGGGCCAGCAGAGCGGCGGTCGCGAAAAGCACCACTAGAATCTGGGGAATGGGATAGCGGATGTCGTAGCTTCCAAGAGCGCTGCCTACCTCTTTTAAAAGGGCGAAGTCCCGGGGGAACACCGGCTCGTCCCGGACCTCGATCTTCACCCGGTTGGCGATGGACAAAGCGCCCACCGCCAGGTTCACCAGCGCCGCGCTGAAGAACACATTGCGAAGCAGGCACGCCGCCGCCAGAATCAAAAGGCCCGCTGGCAGAGCGTTTAGCACGATCAGCAGAGGCTGGCGGAGAAAGCCGGAGAGCAGGGCGCGGAAGGAATTGGGCTGGCACCAGAGGGCCAGCAGGGTGACGCCTCCGGCCAGCGGCACCGCCGCCAGAACGCTCAGCGGCAGGGAGAGGCGGTATTTGGGTTTGGGAAAGGGATTTCTCAAAGGGGTTCACTCCTTGAAATGCTCATGATTGAAAATGTGGTCCGCGCAGAAGCAGTGGTAGCCCGCGCAGCGGGAGCAGTAGCGGAATTCCAGGTCCGGATAATCCGTGTCGGTCCGGCCGCAGACGGAGCACTTGTGCCGGTAGCCCTGTTGGGCCTCCTTCTTCCGCTGCTGGCGGACGGCTGACTTAAACTGAATGGTCTGATGGGAGTTCCGGTGCCGGGCATAGGCCCGCCGCCGGTCCAATTGATCCGCGATCTCACACCAGAAGAAGATCAGGAAGTTCAAAAGGGCGATGACGGGCAGCAGGGCGCCGAGCCAGTCCCCCCGGAACAGGGCGGCGATGACATCCACAGCGAAGAGGGCGATGTCCGCCAAGGCCAGCCACTTGGCCTTCACCGGGATGATGTACAGCAGCATTAGCTGGGCGTCGGGGTACAAGGCGGCAAAGGCCAGGAACATGGACATGCCCACGTAGTAGGTTCCCATCAGCACGCCGTAGCCGAAGGCGTAATGGCTGGCGACGCCCGTGATGAGGGTCAGGACCACTCCGGAGAGGTAGTAGAGGTTGAATTTCGGCGTGCCCCACTCCCGCTCCAGCATGGAGCCGATGAAGTACATGAAGTACAAGGATAAAATCAGGTTGAAGGGCTGCGTGTGCTCCGGCACAAAGATGAAGGTCAGCAGCCGCCAGATTTGCCCGCGGAGGACCAGCCCCCAGTCAAAGTACAAAAACTGGATGGCCAGGCCGCTGGTCATGCGCAGCAGGAAAAAGGCGATGACGTTTCCAATGACGATGTACAGCATGAGGTTGGGGACGCCGAAGTCGGGGTGCCGAAGCGCGAAGCGCTCCATGGCGCTGTTCAGCTTTCTCAAGGAAGCTCCCTCCTGATTTTAGTTTTTGAGTTAAAGAGCATTATACCCTCTTCCCAGGAAAAAGTCACCAACATTTTTTGAACATTGCCTTAATCGGAAAAAATTTCCGGCGAAAAAGGGCTTATGAACCCTTGACAAACCGGCGATACCTGATACAATAAGCATCAAGTAAATATCCTTATCAAGAGTGGCGGAGGGAACGGCCCGATGAAACCACGGCAACCTGCGTTTGAAAGGTGCCAAATCCGGCGGAAACGACAGATGAGGAACGAGAAGGAACTTCCCGCACGTTTCGCGTCGAAACGTGCGGTTTTTCTTTGCATCTCAGGGCCTTTCAGCCGGCAAAAAAATTGTCCCAGCGCGCGGGAGAAAACAGGCGCGCCGCCCCACAGGGGCCGAAAAGGAGCAAGCTATGGCAAGACACTATCTCTTTACTTCCGAGTCCGTGACGGAGGGGCATCCCGACAAGATCTGCGACCAGATCTCCGACGCTGTTCTGGACGCTATCCTGGCCCAGGACCCCCAGGGCCGGGTGGCCTGCGAGACCACCGCCTGCACCGGGCTCATCCACGTCATGGGCGAGATCACCACCAGCTGCTATGTGGACATCGACAAGATCGCCCGGGAAGTGGTCCGAGACATCGGCTATGACCGGGGCAAGTACGGTTTCGACTGCGACACCTGCGGAGTCATCACCTCCATCGACGAGCAGTCCGCCGATATCGCTCTGGGCGTGGACAAATCCCTGGAAAACAAGAACAACGAGGAAGCGGAGCTGAACCACGGCGCGGGCGACCAGGGCATGATGTTCGGCTACGCCTGCGACG
>CATOKC010000111.1 GCA_951800675.1 uncultured Oscillibacter sp. | reverse complement strand
CTTTGACATGATGCGTGCGCATATTATCCATGATGACAATATCCCCTTCGCGCAGTGTGGGAATGAGCGTGTTTTAAGATAGTCCAGAAATTTTTCGCGGATTGTTCCACCGCTGTAAATCGTATGGGCCGTCTCGCCATCGCATGATCATTTCACTCCAGGCTTCTCTCGCCGCCGAGGCCTCGAACACGCTCCCGCTCTGCCGCGTAAAAGGATTTCTTCTTGTAAACATAACCCAGTCTAATCACGGCCTTTCGCGCCGTTTCGTTACCGACAGGCAGTCCCTGTTTTTCGATAATCTCGCCGATCGTAATATCCGGCCGGGCTATGATCAGTTGGTCTATGCCCCGCAAATCTTCTTCCGTCAGTGCCGGTTTCCTTCCTCGCTGACTGGTTTGAAGTTCTACACTGCCGGTTTTCTTCTTTTGCCCGCTCAAACGATACACTGTACTGGTACTTACCTGGAAACACTTTGCTACTGTTTGCGCGTCGTGGGTCTGTTCATATGCCTGTACCAGCAGTATTCGCGCCTCATTGTGTAACATACCTATCACCTTCTGATAACATTCTACACCTTTAGTCAATTCACTGTTATCTTATTGGATTGCCATAAGTATAGTACCGCTCTAGACGGGAACGCGTCTTTGCGGGGAACGCCGCGCGGAGCGAAGTACCGGCGGCGGCAAAACGATACCAGAAGGAGCTGCTGGCGGAGGTGAACGCGGACCGGGAGGCACATGGCAAAAAGCCACTGGATGATGAGGATGAACCGCCCGAAACCGGAGGGAAGAACAGGGACAACACCTCAAAAAAGAAACAGGCCCGGAGAAAGAAAGCGGAAAAAAGCAGAAAACAGTCACAGTGTCCACCACAGATCCGGAGTATGGAATGTTCCACAAGGGGGAACACAAGCGGTGCTTCGCCTATGAGGCCATACCGCTTGTGACAAGAACGGTTACGTGTTGGAAGCGGTGGTGGCGGACGCCGCCTACAAGACCCCGCATATCCGCAAAAAGGTATTCCAGGATGGCCGGGTACTTTCCACAGCCTACAAGCGGCTGCGGACCCGGAAGGGCGGACATCCCTGGTGGGCTTACGTCTATGATGAATATTACGACCGCGTGATCTGCCCGGAATACCAGAACCTCTCCTACCGCGCCACCAACCGGGACGGATACCGGGAATACCATAGCGACCCGAAAATCTGTGCTCAATGTCCCACCCGGCATTTATGCACCCGCTCTAAAAACTGCGTAAAGACGGTCCCGCGACATATCTGGAAGGACTATGAGGAACTGGCCGACGATGCCAGGTATACCTCGGAATACAAGGACATTTACGCCAAACGTAAAGAAACCATTGAACGGGCTTTTGCGGACGCGAAAGAAAAGCATGCTACGCGTTACACATATTACCGTGGCCCGACTCCTGTTTCCAACTGGGCGAGGCTTAAGTTTGCTGCCATGAACCCCAAAAAGCTGGCAAGATGGAAAACAAGGCGGCTTTTCCTACTCCCTCTTTCTTTTTCAAATATATTTTTCTTCAAATTCCGCGGCCTGCCTGGTTCCTTCCGGGTCAGGCCGCTTTTCGACAAGCTGAGAAGAGAGAGGACATTTCGTCCTCTCTCTTCTTCACATCGGCCGCTATTTCTTCTCTCTTTTCTCCGGCAGGAACACCATAATGGCTCCGATCATACCAAGCAGTGCGAAGACATGCTGCCAGCTGATACTCAAATCGAAAAAGTATCTCCACCCATCCCCCAAAGCGCCGAGCATCAGCGTGATGCTGAGCAGAATCAGGGCGATTCCCCGCAATTGATTTTTCACTTGTTCCTCCTATTCCGGTCTTGACGGAATCAAAACAACGTAATCTGGCTGGTCTCCGCCATGCCCGCGAAGGCTCCCAGCGCTTTGAGCTGCTCAATATGGGTCTTGGAGAGCTTGTTGCAGCACAGGGAAAACTCCTCAATGGAGATGAAGTCCTTCCCCTGCCGCTTCTCTACCGTGTCCAGGGCCGCCGCCTCCCCCAAGCCGTGAACCGTGGTGAAGGGCGGCAGCAGCCCCCCCTCCGTGATGACGAACTTTGTGGCGTCGGAGCGGTAGATGTCGATGGTGTCAAAGTGGAAGCCCCGGAGGTAGAACTCATAGCAGACCTCCAGCGTGGTCAGCAGGTTCTGCTCCACGGCGGTGGCGTCCTTGTTGTTCTCAATTTCCCGGATTTTCTTCTTCACCGCCTCTTTTCCGGCGCAGCAAAACTCCGCGTCAAAGGCTTTCGCCCGGACGGAGAAGAAGGTGGCGTAGAAGGCCAGGGGCTCATGTACCTTGTACCAGGCGATGCGGAAGGCCATCATGACATAGGCCACGGCGTGGGCCTTGGGGAAGAGATAGCCGATCTTCGCCAGGGAGTCGATGTACCACCCGGGCACGTCGTGCTCCCGCATGGCCTCCTCCCAGCCGGGCTCAAAGCCCCCTTTTTTGACCTTCCCCTTTCGGACGGACTCCATGATCTTAAAGCTCATCTTGGGGTCCAGCCCCTTGGAAATCAGGTAAAGCATAATGTCGTCCCGGCAGCCCACCGTCTCCAGAACCGTTGCTGTCTTGCTGACGATCAGTTCCCGTGCGTTGCCCAGCCACACGTCGGTGCCGTGGGAGAAGCCGGAGAGGCGCACCAGGGTGTTGAAGTCCTTGGGCTGGGTGTCTATGAGCATCTGCCGGGTGAAGCGGGTGTTGAACTCCGGGATGGCCACCGCCCCGGTGGGGCCCAGGATTTCGTCGTTCTCATAGCCCAGAACCTTGCTGGAAATAAAGATAGACATGGTGTCCGGGTCGTCCAGGGGGATTTTTTGCGGGTCCACCCCGGTGAGATCCTGCATCATACGAACCATGGTGGGGTCATCGTGTCCCAGCATGTCCAGCTTTAAGAGGTTCGCCTCCATGGAGTGGTATTCAAAATGGGTGGTGATGGTGTCGGAATCGTCGGCGTCCGCCGGGTGCTGGACGGGACAGAAATCCTCCATGCTCTTGTCCGCCGGGACCACCACCAGCCCTCCCGGATGCTGCCCGGTGGTCCGCCGGACCCCCACGCAGCCCAGGGTCAGCCGGTTTTCCTCCGCCCGGCCCACGGTCATCTGGTTTTCCTCCAGATACTTTTTCACAAAGCCGTAGGCGGTTTTCTCCGCCAGCGTCCCGATGGTCCCCGCCCGGAACACCTGGGTTTCGCCGAACATCTCAATGGCGTGGCGGTGGGCCCGGGCCTGATACTCGCCGGAGAAGTTCAGGTCGATATCCGGCACCTTGCCGCCGCCAAAGCCCAGGAAGGTTTCGAAGGGAATGTCGAAGCCGTCCTTTTCATACTTGGTCCCGCACTTGGGGCACGCCTTGTCCGGCATGTCCGCGCCGCAGCCATAGGACCCGTCCTGGATGAATTCGCTGTTTTTGCACTTCGGGCAGCGGTAGTGGGGCGGCAGGGAGTTGACCTCCGTGATGCCGGACATATAGGCCGCCAAAGACGAGCCCACGGAGCCCCGGGAGCCCACCAGATAGCCGTTTTCCAGGGATCTCTGGACTAATTTCTGTGCGGACATGTAGACCACGTCGTATTTTCCCAAAATGCCGCCCAGCTCCACGTTCAGCCGCTCCACAATGAGCTGGGGCGGGTCCTCGCCGTAGAGGCGGTGGACCTTCTCCCAGACCAGGCGGTTCAAATCCTCCTCGGAGTTTTCCAGCTTGGGCGGGAACAGCTCCTTGGGCAGCAGCTCGAATTGCTCGATCTGGTCCGCCACCAGGCGGGTATTGGCCACCACTACCTCATAGGCTTTTTCCTCCCCCAGGTAGGAGAACTCCTTCAGCATCTCATCGGTGGTTTTGAAATAGATGGGCAGGGCCTCGTTGGCGTCGGGGAACTTTTTCGAGGCCAGGAGGATGTGCCGGAACACCTCGTCCTCCGGCTCCCGGAAATGCACGTCTCCGGTGGCGCAGACGGGCTTCCCTAACTCCTCCCCCAGGCGGACAATAACCCGGTTGAACTCCCGCAGGTCCTCCTCGTCCCGGGCGTCGCCGTTGCGGAGCATAAAGGCGTTGTTGCACAAGGGCTGGATTTCCAGGTAGTCGTAGAAGGAGGCGATGCGTTTCAGCTCCTCCCAGTCCTTGTGATCCTTTACCGCCTGGAACAGCTCTCCCGCCTCGCAGGCCGCGCCCACGATCACGCCCTCCCGGTGCTCCTTCAGCAGGCTCTTGGGAATGGTGGGCACCCGCTTGAAGTATTTCAGGTTGGAGGCGGAAATCATCTGGTAGAGGTTTTTCAGTCCGGTCTTGTTCCGCGCCAGAAGGATGATATGCTTGGGAAAGCGGTTGGACTTCCCGCCCAGGGGCCGCAGCTTCTCCATCTCGCCGTTGACGGCCTGGAGGGTGTGAATCCCCTTCTCATGGAGCATTTTCCAAAAGGGAATCAGCATATAGCCCACCGTGGCCGCGTCGTCGCTGGCCCGGTGGTGGTTGAAGGCGGGAAGGTCCAGATGCTCCGCTACGATATCCAGCTTGTATTTCCCCAGGCCCGGCAGCAGGTTCTGGGCCAGAATCAGGGAGTCGACATAGGTGGGCTGGAAGTCCAGGCCCGCCTCCTTGCAGCCCTTGCGGATAAAGCCGATGTCAAACTCCGCGTTGTGGGCCGCCAGGGGCCGCCCGTTTACAAATTTCAGGAAATCCGCCAGAGCCTGGGCGGGCTTGGGTGCGTCCTTGAGCATCTCGTCGGTGATGCCCGTGAGGCCGATGATCTCCGGCGTCAGCCGCCTTCCCGGGTTCACGAAGGTCTGGAACCGCTCGGCGATCTCGCCGTCCCGCAGCACCACCGCACCGATCTCCGTAATGGCCTCCCGGTCCACCCGGAGGCCTGTAGTCTCGATGTCGAAGCAGACGATTTCCCCGTCCAGGGGGACGTCCTGGGGGCCGTGGACGGCGATGCGGTCGTCCACGTTATTGATGAAATAGCCCTCCACACCATAGAGGACCTTGATTTTATTTCCGGCGGCGTGCCACGCCTCCGGGAAGGACTGGGCCACGCCGTGGTCCGTGATGGCAATGGCGGGGTGGCCCCAGCGGATGGCCTCCTGGATGACCTCCTTGGTGTCGGTGAGGGCGTCCATGTTGCTCATCCGGGTGTGGAGGTGGAGCTCCACCCGCTTCACCGGGGCGGCGTCCATCCGCTCCTCGTGGTCCGTCACGTTGATGTGCTGGGGGTTCAATTGGATGTCCTTGCCGTCCCAGGTTGGCTCCATCTTTCCCTGGACCACCAGCCACATGCCCGGCTTCACCGCCCCCTCCAGGGCCTGGGCCTCCCTGGCCCCCAGGTTCTTCTGCACCGTGACGGAGCCGGTGCCGTCGGTCATGTCGAAGCTCAGCCGCCAGAGCCCCGGCCGCCGGGTCTCCCGGCACTCGAAGGAGAAGACCTTTCCGGAGACCGTGGCCGTGCCCATCTTCACGTTCAGCGCCGACATGGGGCCGGGCCGGGCCTTGACGGGATTGCCCATGAGAATTTTGCCCATCTTTTTCTTGGGAGCCGCCTTGGCCCCGCCGCCGCTCTGGGAAACCGGGCTGGGCGCCGGAGGCGGCGGAGCCGCACAGGTGACGTGCAGCGCCACTTTTTGAAAGCCGTAAACCGCCCGCAGCGTCTCCTCCAGGCTTTGCACACTCCCCTGGTCCAGGGGGCTTTTCACCGTCATATCCAGTTCTATGGACCGCTCCGCCTGGTCGATGCGGCCATGGGTCAGCTCCGCCCCGGTCAGCCGGAGACGGAGCTCAGGAGACGCCGACAGCTCGGCGAAAAATTCAAAAAATGGAATGTTTCTCGACATGGCGTCCTCTCTTGTGCATTTCAATCTCAGGCCTTAGAGCCTCCCGATCTCCTCCATCAGCGCGTCCACCAGCCGCTCCTGGGGAACCTTATACAAAATTTCCCCCTTGCGGAACAGCAGCCCCTCGCCCTTGCCCCCGGCGATGCCGATGTCGGCGGCGGAGGCCTCCCCGGGGCCGTTGACGGCGCAGCCCATCACCGCCACGGTGATGTTCTTTTCGCAGTCCGCCAGCCGCCGCTCCACCTCCTCAGCGATGGGAATTAGGTCAATCCGGGTCCGGCCGCAGGTGGGACAGGCAATCAGGTTCACGCCGGTTTTGCGCAGACCCGCCGCCTTCAAAATCTTCTTGGCGGCGTAAATCTCCTCCACCGGGTCGGCGGTCAGGGTCACCCGAATGGTGTCCCCCACCCCCAGGCAGAGGAGGCCGCCGATGCCCATGGCGGACTTCACCATCCCCATGGAGGGGGTGCCCGCCTCGGTAACCCCCAGGTGGAGGGGGTAGTCCGTCTGTTCACTGAGGGCTAAGTACGCCGCCATGGTCAGCGGCACATCGGAGCACTTGACGGAAAAGCAGATGTCGTCAAAATCGAAGCGGTTCAGCAGCCGTGCCTGGCTCAGGGCGCTTTCCACCAAGGCCTCGGCGGTGACGCCTCCGTGCCTGGCCCAGAGCTCCTTCTCCAAAGAGCCGCCGTTGACCCCCACCCGAATGGGGATGCCCCGGAGGCGGCAGGCGTCCGCCACGGCCTTGACCTTCTCCTCTCCGCCGATGTTGCCGGGATTGATGCGGATAGCGTCGATTCCCCGCTCCGCGCAGGCGAGGGCAAATTTGTAGTTGAAGTGAATATCGGCAATCAGGGGAATGGAAATCCGCTCCTTGATTTTGTCCACGGCCTCCGCCGCCGCCTGATCGGGAACGGCCACCCGGATGATCTCACACCCGGCGGCCTCCAGGGCCTTGATCTGGGCCACGGTAGCCGCCACATCATCGGTTTTCGTGTTGCACATGGACTGGATGGACACCGGCGCGCCGCCGCCCACCGGGACCCTCCCCACCATCAGTCGTTTCGTCATATCAGGACCCTCCCCGCATAAAGAGCTGCCCAACGTCTTTCAGGGTCACCAGCAGCATCAGGCCCATCAGCAGCACAAAGCACGCCGCGTTCACCGCCGCCTGATACTTCTCCGGCAGCTTTCGCTTAAACAGCAGCATGGAAGCCCCGTCAATCACCAGGAAGAAAATCCGTCCCCCGTCCAAAGCCGGAATGGGCAGCAGGTTCATCACCGCCAGATTGATGGCGATGAGGGCCCCGAAAAAGGCGATATTCTCCAAGGCGTCCAGAGCGGTTTTGGAGGCGTTTCCCACCTCCGTCATGGTGGAGACGATACCCACCGGGCCGCTGACCTCCGAGATGCCCACGTTGCCCCGGAGCAGTTGAATCAGGCTGAACCACACCTGCTGCACAAAGTCCAGGGTCTGGTAACCGATGAACTTCACCGTGGTCAAAAAAGTGGCCGGGACCTGAGCGGCATCTATCATCAGTCCGAAGCGCCCCTCCTGGCCGTCGTAGGTTCCCCGGTATAAAGGCAGGTCTTTCAAGACCACCTTCTCCCCATCCCGAATGACCTCCACGTCACAGCCCTGGCCGTCGTTAAACCGGAGAAACAGGGCGGCGTCTCCCCGGAGGTAGGTCCGCCAGCCGTCGATTTTATAGAAAATATCCCCCTCCATCAGGCCCTCCTCCCCCTTTAGGGGGAAGCCCTCGGAAAACCCGGCCACCCGGTCTACGTAAAAGCCGCTGGCCGTGGCGAAGAGACAAGCAATGACCACCATCCCCGCCAGCAAATTCATGAAGGACCCGGCGGCTAAAATCACCAGCTTTTTCCAAAAGCTCTGACGGGTAAAGCAGCGCTCGTCCCCGGTGTCCCCGTCCTCTCCGTCCAAGGCGCAAAAGCCCCCGATGGGTAGGAGGCGGAGGGAATACCGGGTCTCTCCCGTCTCCCGGTGCCACAGCAGCGGGCCCATGCCGATGGAAAATTCGTTGACCCGCACGCCGCAGAGCCGGGCCGCCAGGAAGTGGCCCAGCTCGTGAATGGCGACCAGGAAACCGAAGATGAAAATACCCGCCAGAACATAGATGAAGCTCATGGAAACATGCCCCTTACTTTGAAACGTTTTTCAGGACCTCCCGCCGGGCCGCGGCGTCCGCCTCCAGAATATCCGAGAGGCTGGGCCGGTGAACCACGGGCAGCTCCGTCATGGCGCGGGCGGTGAGGTCAAAAATGTCGCGGAAGCCGATACGGTCCTCCAGAAACAGCCGCACCGCCTCCTCGTTGGCGGCGTTCAGCACGGCGCAGGCGGTGCCACCCTTGGCCGCCGCCACCTCCGCAAGACGGAGGCACGGGAAGGTCCCCCGGTCCGGCTCCTCGAAGGTCAGCGGCGGGCAGGCCAAAAGGTTCAGCGGCTCCTCCGCCGACTCCGCCCGCTGGGGATAGGTCATGGCGTACCGGATGGGCAGGCGCATGTCCGGGGTCCCCAGCTGGGCCAGCAGTGCCCCGTCCCGGAACTCCACCAGGGAGTGGACGATGCTCTGGCGGTGAATGGCCACCTTCACCCGCGTCAGGGGGAGGCGGTAAAGCCGCATCGCCTCGATGACCTCCAGCCCCTTGTTCATCAGCGTGGCGCAGTCCACGGTGATTTTGGGGCCCATCTTCCAGTTGGGATGCCGCAAGGCGTCTGCCCGGGTTTTCTTTTCCACTTCCGCTTTGGTCATCCCGTAGAAGGGCCCGCCGGAGCAGGTCAGAATCACCTGCCGGATTTCCCCCCGGTCCAGGCAGCCCTGGACGCACTGGAAAATAGCGGAGTGCTCTGAGTCCACGGGGACAATCTCCGCCCCCCGCCTCTCCGCCGCCTCCATCACCAGCTCCCCGGCGCAGACCAGGGTCTCTTTATTGGCCAGGGCGATGCGCTTGCCCTCCCGGATGGCGGCGAGGGTGGGCTTGAGGCCCACCATGCCCACCACGGCGGTGACCACCGTGTCCACTCCCGGCAGCGTCGCCGCCGTGGAGAGGGCGGAAACACCGCCGTGGACCCGAGTATTTGTATCCGCCAGGCGGACCTTCAAGTCCCTCGCCGCCGTCTCGTCGGTCATAATCACCTGCCGGGGCCGGAACTTCCGGGCCTGCTCCTCTGCCAGAGCCACGCTGTTGTGGGCGGTGATGGCGGCCACCGTCAGCCCCAGCTGCTCCGCCACATCCAGGGTCTGACGCCCGATGGAGCCGGTGGAGCCTAAGATTGAAATCGTCTTTGTCATGTCTACATCTCTATTCTATGGCAGTAAGCTGAAAATAATCTCTATGACCGGGACCACGAAGAGCACGCTGTCAAACCGGTCCAACACGCCGCCGTGGGCCAGGAAGAGTCGTCCATAGTCCTTGATGCCAAATTCCCGCTTGATGAGAGAAAAGCTCAAATCGCCGATCTGGGCCACCACGCCGCAGAGAAGGGCCAGCAGGGTCATGGGGCCGTATCCGATGGCGGAGCCGCCGAAGAAGCGGTCCATGACCCAGACGAACAGGAGGCCGCAGAGGACGTTCCCCAGAAGGCCCCCGACGGAGCCCTCGACGGTCTTTTTCGGGCTGACCTTGGGGGCCAGCTTGTGCTTGCCCAGGGTAAGCCCGGCGAAAAAGGCGAAGGTGTCGCAGGCAAAGCTCAAAATGAAGGGCAGGAGGAGATACGCCCGGTGGACGCCGGAATCCTCCAGCCGGAGGAAGGACGCGAAGGACCAGCCAATCGCGACGCTCCCAAAGAAACCCGCCATGATTTGGCTGAACTTCACCCTGCCGCCTTCAAAAACGGCGATGGCAAAAAAAACCAGAGTCTCCGTCAATAGGACGGCCTCTAAGGTTTCCTGGTGATAATAGGTCCACCACACTGTCATGGCGGTATAGCCGACGCTGATTCCCACCAGCTTCAGGCACCCGCGCTCCGCTCCGCTGACGCACCGCTGAAGCTCTCCCCCGCCCACGCCCGCCAGGGCCATTAGCGCGAACACCATTACCATAGGCGGCGCGGCCAGGACTACATACAGCAGCGCCGGGATGCCCACGGCGGCTACCAGGATTCTTGATTTCATGGGACTTCCTCCCTTCTCCTTACTTCACGCCGCCGAATCTCCGGTCCCTGCTCTGATAGGCCGCAATCGCCTTGTCTATCTCCGCCTCGTCGAAATCCGGCCAGAGGGTGTCCGTGTAGTAAAACTCCGAATAGGCGCACTGCCAGAGCAGGAAGTTGCTCAGCCGCTGCTCCCCGCTGGGGCGGATGATCAGCTCCGGGTCCGGAATGCCCGCGGAATCCAGATAACCCGAAAAGACCGCCTCGTCCAGCTACTCCGGCTTCCTTGTCCCGG
>CATOKC010000110.1 GCA_951800675.1 uncultured Oscillibacter sp. | reverse complement strand
TCTGCCCACAATACTTGGCTGGCGACGGCCCGGGAAGATAGGTGGCGCCAACACAAGACAGGTTACTTTGGTAGCCTGTCTTGTTTTTTGCTTTATCAGCGCTACTGCCAATGCAGCTCACATTTACCAGTAGTGCGGTGAAACTCCTATTGTAGATAATATCGTGCCGTTCAATCTAATTTGAGTTCCCCTGTGCACTGGTGCCGGTTCAAGCGAAGCAGCTCTTGTTTTCGGCTATCCAGCAGGATGACTTCCACATCCCCACCGGATAGCTGGCAGCCGAAGCGAAATTCGTATATCCGGCTTTCACGGAACCGTCCTCTATGCCGGACCCAGCCGGTGCAGGCATTCAGAGAGGCACAGCCTTCGTTTTTTTCACCCTACAAACAGCACAGCAGCGATGCTTTTTGTTACGGCAAAGCTCTGGCGGTACAAGAGATAAATCAGAATACCCAAGGCGACTGAGCTCCCAAGGTCAAGATCATGGCGGATGCCTCCCCTCGTTTGCTACAGTTTACTACACCGGGAAAAGCAATGCAATCCTAAAAGAAACGCGCCCCTGCCTCTTTCGGCAGGGACGCGTTTTTGATGGAGCCCTTACATAAACTGGCAAAGCAGAATGGGCAGGAAGATGGCCGGGACGTAGTTCATGACCTTTAGTTTCGTGACGCCAAGCAGGTTTAGGCTGATGGCCACGATTAGAACGGACCCCACTACTGTCATTTCCGGGACCGTGTTGGGGTTTTGCTGGAGAATGGGAGCCACCAGGCTGGCGAGACAGGCGATCCCTCCCTCAATGGTAAGTATCGCCGCGGCGGACAGCATCACGCCCAGGCCCAGGGAGGAGGCGAAGATAATGGAGGAGACAAAATCCAGGGTAGCCTTGGTGAAGAGCATTTCATGGTTGCCGGTAAGCCCGTCGTTGAGAGCACCCACAATGGTCATAGCCCCCACGCAAAAGACCAGGGAAGCCGTCACAAAGCCCTCCGCCAAGGAGGGGCCACTTTTCCTGTCTTTCTGAAACCTCTTCTCCAAGCCCTCCGCGAAGCGGTTCAGATGCCCGTCTAAGTCGCAGAGCTCCCCGACGACAGCGCCTATAGCCACGGAGATGATGGCAATTAGGGCGTTGCTCCCTCCCAGCATCCCGTCAATGCCCACAAACAGGGTGCAAAGCCCCAAACCCTTCATCACCGTGTCCCGCAGACGCTCCGGCAGAATGTTGCCAAGCAGCAGCCCAATTAAGGATCCGGCAATCACGGCGGCGGTGTTCACCAGTGTACCGACTAACATCGTTCCTTCCTTCTTTCTTTAAAGCTCGCATGTATCTCTCCGCAAAAGAGGGCCGGCAATTGCCGGCCCTCTGGGCTGTGGTCAGCCAATGAATTTCAATCCGGATTCATTGCGTTGAATGGTGCTGTTGGCAGTCAGCTCCTCTTCCCAGGCGGCGTAGGCCTCGCTCCGCAGGTTGGAGGCGGCCTGGGCCTGCCAGCGGTCCCGGTTCACGCCGGAGAAGTACATGACGTGAGAGCCATACTGGGTGTCCACCACACCGGTGTCGCCGCTCTGGCGGGCGGTGTCGAAGCACCAGTCGTTGAACTCCGCTACCATCCGACCCTGATAGACCTCGGTGTAGAGGCCGCCGTCGTACTTGGAGCTGTCGGTGGATTCCTTCATGGCAAGGGCGGCGAAGGAGTCCTCGGTGGCCTCGCCGGACTGCCACTGGGCCAGCAGCTCCTCGGCCTTGGCATGGGCGTCGGCTTTCAGCTGGGCCTGCTCATCCTCGTATCCCTCCTCGCCCTCGGCGATGGAGCCGGTTCCCAGGGGAACCAGGATGTGACGGATGTCAATGGTGGGATTCTCATCCCGGAAGCGGTCGTGGAAAACTACAACATACTGGACGGTGCCGTCCTCCAGGGTGGCGGCCTCGCCGGATTTCCGGGCACCGTCATACAGCCACTCGCTCACAACGCTTCCGGCGCTGTAGCTGCCGTTTTCGTTTTCACTGTAGGTGCCGTCGTGCTCATCGGCCAGCTCCTCCAGGTCCTCACCATTCTCGAAGCCCTCCAGGATGGCCTTGGCGGCATTCTGCGCGGCCTCCTTGGCCGCGGCGGTTTCCTCCGCGGTGGGCTCTACGGTGTTCCCCTCGTCGTCGGTGGTGCTTTCCGCCGCGCCGGAGATGGAGACAGTCTCATAGGACACGTGGTCATAGGAGTTCCGGTCCGCGTTATAGGCCGTTTCTAGGTCACTGTCGGAGTAGACCTGGCTGTCCTGATAGGCGTCGGCATAGGCGCTGTAACGGAGGACCCGCATCAGCTGCTCGCCATAGACCTTCTCCGTAACGCCCGCGCCGAAATTGCCTTTCAGGTACTGGCTGACGGAGATGCCGCTGGCGGCGGCCGCAGACTTGAGGGCGGCCATGTTGTCGTCGTACTGGACCTGGACCCCGGCGGGATATTCAAAACCCTCGGCCTCGGCGGCTTTCAGGGCGGCCTGGATGACGTTCATGTTTTCCAGGGCCTCATCCAGAAAGTAGTCGTGCCAAGTCATGCCGGTGGAGATAGGGGCCTCCTCGCCCTCGGCGGGCTCGGGAACCTCGATGCCCAGCATGGAGGCGGAGTCGGCGCTGATCTCCTGATTTTTCAAGGAAGCGCCGGTGTTCAGACCCAGGTAGCTGGTGAAGTAGGAATACTGGTTCAGGAAGTTGCGGTAGGCCGTCTGGTAGTAGTAGCCCACCTCGGCGGCGGTGTACTTCTCCCCGTCGATGGTGGCGGCGGTGGTCATTTTGGGGAGGAGGTCGCTGCGCCAAACGAGGGAGACGATCAGCGCGATCAGGACGGCGGCGGCGATGACGCCATAGAGCAGATTGGTCCGCTTCTCCTCCTTGCGCTGCTGCGCCTCCCGGGCGGTCTTGGGGTCGGCCTGACCGGCGGCGGCCTGGCGATTTTGCTTTTCTCTCGATGCGCTCATTTGTGTTTCAGTCCTCTCAAGTTTTCAGTCACAATTTTTTGCCCGAACAAAACGGGCTGGATTTTACGCACTTGCCTATTATAGCGGAATACGGGCGAGAGTGCAAGCCTAAAATCCGTTCTCCGGAAAGAAACCGGCAGAATTCATGGTTTTTTCATCAAGTTCCCGGTTTGATCCGCCAAAACAGCGCCCGAATCGTAACACAAGTATAACACAATACTGCCACGGCCAGCTGAAAATTTCCTGAAAGGCGGGGAGAATCCAGGGGTCAGGGCATAATAGTACCCCGCGAGAGCCGTGTAGACCTCGTTATAACCTGCACCTTCAAGGACAGGTGGGTCGCCTCCAGCACGCTTTACCGCTTCCAACTTCCAGCCGCGAACGGCAGCCGGGAGGCCTGCGAACCACGGGCTGATCCAGCGTCCCTTATAACGAAATGTGGGTTAAAAAAAGATCTATCACGCACCCCGCAGGGTACGGGTTCTATGTTTGGTTGTAATCCGCCCGGTCATTCCTCGCCGTCGAAGAGGGACTCCATAAACAGCTCGTAGACCGCCTCCAGCTCCTCGTCGGAGTCCAGGGTGGAGAGCACATCCTCGCCGTCCTCGTGGAGTACCTTTAAAATCACCAGCCCGGCGTCCGGGTCATCCTCCTCCCCCTCCGTCTCAGCGGGGAAAAAGGCCTGGTAAAGCTGGCCGTTGTGCTCCAGAGCGTCCATGAACTCCAGGACCAGCTCGTTCCCCTCCTCGTCGGTAACGGTCAGGAAGGTGGGGCCGAAATCTTCACTCATACAGGGCCTCCTTTTCTGGACTCAACTGTATTTTACACGGAAACGCCGGCAAATGCAAGAGCAGAATTCGTGAAAAAGGTGAAAAGTTGACAGCGCCGGTGGGAGTTAGTCTGCCCAAAACTCATAAATCCATGCGGCGCGGGAACTTTTTTTCAGCGAAATCCGACATTTTCAATATTGACAGCGCATGGTACAATAGAAAACAAGGGACTCCGGACATTTCTGGAAACCCAGGAAACGACTGGCTTTGACGCGCTCCGCCCCAAAACCCGGGCGGGAGCGGTATCCCTGTTGAAGGAGGTATTCGTTATTTTGGAGCAGCACGGAAGAAGAGAACAGCCCTCCCCCCAGCAGCCCCAGCGGCGCAGGAAATCCAGAAAGCCCTCCCCGGTGCGGATTGCCCTGGGCGCGGTGAAGTGGATTTTTATTACGCTGTGGACGGTTCTGCTCATCGGCGTCTGCACGGCGCTGGTCGGCCTGCACTTCTTTAAGGAGTATATCGACACGGTGGTCACTCCCAACGTGGCGGTACGGGCGGAGGACTACACCATGAAGCTCAGCTCCTTTATCTATTATCAGGATAAGGAGACGGGCGCCTGGAAGGAGCTCCAGAGCGTTCACGGCGCGGAAAACCGCATTCTGGTGAGCTTCGATGAGATGTCCCCTTATCTGTGGCAGGCCGCCGTTTCCATCGAGGACGAGCGGTTTTTCAAGCACCAGGGCGTGGACTGGAAGCGGACCCTGGGGGCGGTGAAGGAGCTGATCACCGGGGACGGCAGCTACGGAGGCTCCACCATCACCCAACAGGTGCTGAAAAACATGACAAAGGACAACAAGCCCTATGTCAACCGGAAGGTCCGGGAGATTTTCCGGGCCCTGGAGTTTGAGAAGAACTACGGAAAAGAGTATATCCTGGAGCAGTACCTGAACGACATCTACCTGGGACAGGGCTGCTACGGCGTCCAAACGGCGGCTCAGTTCTATTTTGGCAAGGACGCCAAGGACCTGAGCCTGGCGGAAAGCGCCTGTATCATCGCCATTACTAACAATCCCTCCCTCTTTGGGCCCTTGTACGACATCACCTACACCCGGGAGGACGGCACCAAGGTCACACCCCGGGAGCTGAACAAGAACCGCCAGGAGACAATCCTGAACAAAATGTGTGACGAAAACGTCATTAACCCTGAGACGGGTCTTCCCTATATTACCAAGGCCCAGGCCGAGGCCGCCAAGGCGGAGGTCCTGCAATTCGCCGACGGGTCCACCTCCGCCGAGGAGATTGTGGAAGAGGTCGCGGGCGAGGTGGAGATCAACTCCTGGTTTGTGGATCAGGTGATCCGGGACGTGGTTCAGGGACTTCAGGATGAGTTCGGTATCGGAGAAGAAGAGGCGTATACCCGCCTCTACAACAGTGGCTACCGCATCTACACCACCCTGGACCCGGACATTCAAGCCCTGGCGGAGAGCATCTATGAGGACCGGAGCAACCTGGATGTTACCTCCCGGAACGGCCAGCAGCTCCAGTCCGCTATCACCATTCTGGACCCCTACACGGCGGACATCGTGGCGATGGTTGGCAAAGTGGGGGAGAAACAGGAGAACTTGGGCTGGAACTGCGCCACGGCCAAGCGGCAGGTGGGCTCCTCCATGAAGCCCCTGACGGCTTATGCCCCCGCCCTGGACGCGGGGACCATCAGCCCGGGGTCCGTCTTTGACAACTACCCCGTGCAGGAGCTCAATGGGAACCCCTGGCCCAAGAACTCCCCTAACAAGTTCACCGGCTTTACCACGGTGCAGACCGGCGTCCGGCAGTCCATCAACACCATCGCCGTCCAGGCCCTCCAGTCCGTGGGGGTGGAGGAGGCTTACCGCTTCGCCACGGAGAATTTGAACCTGGGGCTGGTGGCGGATGACATGGTAGTGGGCGCCTTGGGCATGGGCGGCCTGACCCGGGGACTGAACACTGTGGAAATGGCGGCGGCCTACGCCTGCTTTGCCAACAACGGCGTGTACAACGAACCCCGGACCTATGTCCGTGTCACCCGCGTTGACAACGCCACCGGGCAGGAGGTGACGGTGCTGGAAAACGAGAGCGAAAGCCACGTGGCCATGAAGGAAACCACGGCCTACCTGATGACGGAAATGCTGAAAAACGCCGTGTCCAACGGCACCGGCGGACAGGCCCGGTTTGGCGGCATGCACATCGCCGGAAAAACCGGAACCACCAACGACAACAAGGACCGCTACTTCGTAGGCTTTACCCCCTATTACGTGGCGGCGGTGTGGACAGGCTATGAGGACCCGGAGCGCATCAGCTACAACGGGAACCCGGCCATCACCATGTGGAAAAAGGTCATGGAGCCCCTCCACATGGAGCTGCCGGACAAGGACTTTGAGAACAAGCCCGCCACGGGGCTGACCACCATCAGCGTCTGTCTGGACAGCGGCATGCGGCCCACGGACGCCTGCCGGGCAGACCCCCGGGGAGGCCGGACCGCCAGCTTTACGGCAGCGTCGGGCACCGGGCCTACCGAAGATTGCACCATCCACAAGGTGGTGTCCTACTGCACCGAGGGCCATTGCCTGGCGGGGGAGACCTGCCCGGAGGCGGTGGTGGAGCAGCGGGCCTATCTGGACTACGTTCGGGAGGATTATGGCCCCAGCATCAAGGCGGACGACGACGCCTATCTCATCAGCACCCTGGAAAAGGCCAAGGAGCCCTCCGAGACGAATCCCACGGGAGGCTGTCCCGTCCATGAGGGCGTGCCCCTGCCGGAGAATCCCCTGGACCCGATAAATCCCATAGACCCCAACAACCCGAGCGGAGGGACCACAGCCAATCCCTCGGAGCCCTACGTCCCCAGTCCCGGCGAGAGCCACGAGGGCTATGGCCCGCCGCCGCCCACGCCGGACCCGGTGACCCCCGCGGAGCCGGAGGAGCCGGGAACAACGGACCCGGATGGCGGCGGAGGACTCTTCGACGACCTCTGGGGCATTGCGATGTAGCAGAAAACGCAGATGGAAAGGCGCCGCGAGAGCGGCGCCTTTTTTCGTGGAAAATTCCCTCCCATATTGTGACCGCTTTCCCGGTCCACCTGTCCTATAATATCCCTTGGAAAAGGGGGCGGGACGCCGTGACGGTCATCTACATCGACAGCGTGTTTGTGCTGAACGCCCTGATGGACTATCTGCTCCTCCTCTGCGCCGCCCGCCTTGCGGGACTGCCCCTGCGGCGGAGACGCTACGCCCTGGCGGCCCTGGCCGGGGGCGTTTACGCGGCGGCGGTGTTTTTGCCGGGGCTGGGCTTTCTGGCCCAGACGCCGGTGAAGCTGGCGGCGGGAGTGCTGCTGGGGCTCATCGCCTATGGCGGGGAGGAGAAGCTGCTGCGGCTTGTGCTGCTGTTTTTCGCCGTCTCCTGTGCCATGGCGGGCTGCGTGCTGGGACTGGGCTTGCTTGCCGGGGGGGGCGTCCCGGTGATAAACGGCGTGTTTTACACCAACGTAGACGCCAAGGCCCTGGCGGTTGGCGGGACGGCGGCCTACGCCATCCTCTCCGTAGTATTCCGGGCGGCGGCGTCCCACGGGGTTCGGGGGGAGCTGCTGCCGGTTCGGGTTTCCATCGCCGGACGGACGGCGGAGCTGACGGCCCTGTGGGACACGGGCAGCGGCCTCCGGGCCCCGGATGGCCGGGCGGCGCTGGTGGCGGCCCCGGGGGCTCTGGACGCCGCTTTGCCGCCGGAGGCGGTGCGGCTGCTGCGGCAGCGGGGCCTGGAGGCTCCGGAGGAGCTGCTGGAGCCCCTGCGGGCCATCGCGCCCACCCTGCGGCCCCGGCTGACGCCCTACCGGGCTGTGGGAACGGCGGGGGGACTGCTGCTGGCGATCCGGACGGACTGGACAGAGATCAACGGAACCCGGTATCCGGGGCTGACGGCGGCCCTGTCCCCCACGGCTCTGGGGGGAGAGTGCGCGGCGCTGTGGGGCGGGCCGGCTGGAAAGGGAGGACGACATGGAACTGCTGGGAAAACTGAGAAGGCTGCTGATCCGGCTGGGGCTCTGGCCCTCGGCGGGGATCCATTATATCGGGGGCAGCGACACCCTGCCTCCGCCCCTGACCCGGGAGCGGGAGGCGGAGCTGCTGTCCAACATGGACGAGGCCGCCCGGCAGGAGCTGATCGAACATAACCTGCGGCTGGTGGTGTACATCGCCCGGCGGTTTGAAAATACGGGTATCAACATCGAGGACCTGATCTCCATTGGGACCATCGGCCTGATCAAGGCGGTGGAGACCTATCGGACGGATAAGAATATCAAGCTGGCCACCTACGCCTCCCGGTGCATCGAAAATGAAATCCTCATGTACCTTCGCAAGAACGCCTCCCGCCGGGGAGAGGTGTCCTTCGACGAGCCCCTGAACACGGACTGGGACGGCAACGAGCTGCTGCTCTCCGACGTGCTGGGCACCGACGAGGACGTGGTCATGCGGCCCATTGAGGAGGACGTGGACCGCTCCCTGCTGGCCCAGGCCATCAGCACGCTTTCTCCCCGGGAAAAAGAGATCATCACCCTCCGCTTCGGCCTGGGGGGCGGGAAGGAGCAGACCCAGAAGGAGGTGGCGGACCGGCTGGGCATCTCCCAGTCCTACATTTCCCGGCTGGAAAAGCGGATTATCAGCCGGTTGAAGAAGGAAATTCTGCGCCTGTCTTGACAAGGCGGGACGGGGTGTAGTATACTGGCCCCTGTACAAACGCGAGGAAGGGAAGCAGTACCCGGCCTGCCGAGGCCAAGAGAGGACGCGGATGGTGAGAGCGTCCCCAAGGCGGCGGGGGAAGTCGTCCCGGAGCGGCGCGGCTGAACGGAGAGTAGGCCGCGACGGAGGTCCCGCCGTTAGAGGGGAGACGAGTGTCCCGCGAGGGAAATTCAGGTGGTACCGCGGATTTGTATTCGCCCTGAGCCGATGGCTTGGGGCGGTTTTCTTTTTCGGAGGAGCTGAGATGGTATTCCGGGTGAGGGCGGTCCTGACGGAGGAGGACCGGAAAGCATGGTGGCGGGCTTCCGCGAAACGGGAAAGATTGGCCCGTGGAGGCTATGGCCTTTTCCTGGGACTGTGGCTCGCAATGAAGCTCCTGGGGATGTTTTTGGCCGGTTGCGGCGCGGCAATCCTCTATTGGACTGGCGCGGAGGCTCCCGGGACTTCCTGGAGCGGGAATTTGGCTGGCCTGTGGAAAGGATAAAATAGCGATGGAATTTCAGTTTGAGACAAGATACGATCAAAAGGGCTTGACCGCCCTGGCCAGGGCCCTGCGCAAGACGATTCGGGAAAAGCGCAGCCGGAGGAGCCATATATTTGGCTGGTGTATCGTGGCGCTGGCGATTTTGCTGATTGCCGCACGGCGGCTTCTGGACGAACCGTGGACCCTTCGGGACACCCTGAACTGCGGCGTCGGTGTAATATTGATCGCGATATTGTTTACTGAGGATCAGGTCAACGCCTTCTTTGCCCAAAAGAAGCTGCTGCCCGGCACATCGTCCGCGAAGAGTGTTTTTACAGAGGAGAGTTACACCTCAACAACAGAGGCGGCGGCCACGGAATTTCATTATGAGGCGGTTCAGCAGGTGTGCGAGACAGAGGATTACTTTGTGCTCCTGTTCAGCCGCCAGCACGGACAGATTTATGACAAAGCTTCCCTGAGCGGCGGGACGGCCGAGGAGTTCCGGACCTTCATCACCGAAAAAACCGGAAAGCCGATGGCATATATTAAGTAAGAATACAAGCTTACAGAATAGG
Source organism: uncultured Oscillibacter sp. (assembly GCA_951800675.1). The sequence continues at coordinate 1,147 of CATOKC010000110.1, read as the reverse complement.
AGAAATCAACATGAAAAAAGAACTGCCGAAAGTGTACGAACCCCAGCAGGTGGAGGGCCGCGTCTACGAGATGTGGGAAAACGCCGGGTGCTTTAACGGCGACCCGGACCCCGCGAAAAAGCCCTTCTCCATCGTCATGCCGCCCCCCAACGTCACGGGACAGCTTCACATGGGCCACGCCATGGACTGCACCCTCCAGGACATTCTCACCCGCTTCAAGCGGATGCAGGGCTACGCCGCCCTCTGGGTCCCCGGCGTGGACCACGCCGGCATCGCCACCCAGATCAAGGTGGAGGAGGAGCTGCGGACTAAGGAGGGCCTGACCCGCTATGACCTGGGGAGGGAGAAGTTCCTCCAGCGGGTCTGGCAGTGGAAGGAAAAGTACGGCGACCGTATTGTCCAGCAGCAAAAAAAGATGGGTGTGTCCTGCGACTGGTCCCGGTCCCGCTTTACCATGGACGAGGGCTGCTCCAAGGCCGTCCGGGAGACCTTCTGTGAGCTCTATGACAAGGGACTCATCTACAAGGGTAGCCGCATTATCAACTGGTGCCCCCACTGCGTCACCGCCCTCTCCGACGCGGAGGTGGAGTACCAGGACAAGCCCGGCCACCTCTGGCACATCCGCTATCCCCTCACCGACGGGTCCGGCGACCTGGTGGTAGCCACCACCCGGCCCGAAACCATGATGGGCGACACGGGCGTTGCTGTGAACCCGGAGGATGAGCGGTTCAAGCATCTGGTGGGCAAGACCTGCATCCTGCCCATTATGAACCGGGAGATTCCCATCGTGGCCGACGAGTACGTGGAGCTGGGTTTCGGCACCGGTGCGGTGAAGATGACCCCCGCCCACGACCCCAACGACTTCGAGGTGGGCCTCCGGCACAACCTGGAGGTCATCCGCTGCATCGGGGACGACGGGAAAATCAACGAAAACGGCGGGCCCTACAACGGGATGGACCGCTATGAGTGCCGGAAGGCCATCGTGAAGGATTTGGAGGCGCAGGGGTATCTGGTGAAGACTGAGCCCTACAGCCACAACGTGGGCACCTGCTACCGCTGCCACAACGACGTGGAGCCCCTGATCTCCGCCCAGTGGTTTGTGAAGATGGAGCCGTTGGCCCGCGAGGCCCTGCGGGTTGTCCGGGAG
>CATOKC010000109.1 GCA_951800675.1 uncultured Oscillibacter sp. | reverse complement strand
AAGTCGCATGCACGGTGCGAAGCGGGGGAAAATCCGCTCTGACTGCTGTTCTCTTGTGAGAACGGTAAAAGCGGCGGATTACCTATCGCTATCTGATGATCGGCGCCAGCGGCGTTGGTAAGACGGCGTTCTTTTTGTATCCAAACCTGGAGTTTTCGTGCGCCAGCGGGATGAGTTTTCTAGCCTTAGATACGAAGGGGGATCTCGCCCGAAACTACGGTACGATTGCTACAAAATGTTACGGTTACCAGGTGGCGGTGATCGACCTGCGGAATCCTACAAAGTCAGATGGGAACAATTTTCTCGCCCTTGTCAATCAGTATATGGACATTTCTGTAAAAGATCCGGAAAATATTGCTGCGAAAGCCAAGGCGGAGAAGTATGCCAAGATTCTCGCCAAGACGATCATCAGCCCCGATGGAGACAGCTCCAATCGAGGCCAAAACGCCTTCTTTGTGCGCCCGTAAGTCCAACATTCATCAATAAGAAGATGTTGGGCGCGGGCTTGTTATGGATACCGCCTTTAGCAAGCGGTAGGTAAAAGTATCAAAGCAAATCACAAATTTAAGGAGGCAGGAGGCTCACAGAATGTGAGGCGCAGCCTATCATCAACCGACTTATCCGGCGGGGAAACCCAATGGGGAGTGTAGCATGTCGGGGAAGGCACAAGTCAGTCCAACCGCACGGACTGCGACTTAGGGCTGGGGTTACGCCCAGCGCCATAGTGTCAAGATGAAACATCGTGCATGAGGATAAAAGCTGGATTGCCTGCTGGACAGTCAGAGGTAGAACTTAGCGTTGTTCACAGCATACGGCGGTTATAACTTGCTGTGCGCGCCAGGCGAAGGTATTTAGGAGAAGTGCCAACGCAGGATACTCGGGCGCGGCCAACCGTAGGAAACGGTAAATGACGAACGTCCTATCCGACAACACGATATGCTGATGTCCAAACAAGCCTAAACGGGGATTTCCTAAGTCGGAGAGCCGCAGGGATACGGCTATGCGGAATGCCGCTGAAAATCCGATAAGGAAACACAACCCTCATAGTAGTCTGAGACGGTAGCACCGTTCACATGGCGAAGGAGGGCAGTCTACTTTCAATATTTTTCAGGAAGGACGTGGAGACGTTGAGAAATCCAACAGAAGTATTGAGAACCCTAAGTGAGAAATCACGTGATAAATCGTATCGATTCCAGAGACTTTATCGCAATCTCTATAATCCTGAGTTCTATTACCGTGCCTACAACAATATCTGCACCGGGCAGGGGAATATGACCCCAGGAGCGGACGGCGAAACCATTGATGGTATGAGTGACAAGCGCATTCAGAAAATCATTGCATCGCTCAAAGACCACAGCTATCAGCCGCATCCTGCCAGACGGGAGTACATCGCCAAGAAAAACAGTAGCAAGAAAAGGCCGCTGGGCATCCCGTCCGCATCGGACAAGCTGGTGCAGGAAGTTGTCCGCATGATTCTTGAAAGTATCTACGAACCCAATTTTTCCCCGGATTCCCACGGATTCCGCCCCAGAAGAAGCTGCCATACTGCGCTTAAACATATCGACATCAACTTCAAAGGCGCGGTGTGGTTCGTGGAGGGAGACATCAAAGCGTGCTTCGACAGCTTTGACCATCACGTCATGGTCAATATCCTGCGGGAGCGCATTGATGATGAATATTTTCTCGCTCTTATCTGGAAATTTCTGCGGGCGGGATATATGGAGCAGTGGACGTATCATAAGACCTTTGCTGGTACGCCCCAAGGGAGTGGAGTCAGTCCTATTCTGGCGAACATCTACTTGGACAAACTCGACAGTTTCATAACCGGCTATAAAAAGCAGTTCGACGTAGGTACACCGAAAAACCGGAAACGGGACAGCGGGTACATGAAGGCGAGCGGACGTTACTTGAAGATGAAGAAATCATACGAAGATAAATGGTCCACCGCCACGCCAGTGGAAAAGGCACAGATGGGACAAAATCTCCGCAAAGCCAAGAATGAAATATTCACTCATCCATATTATGCACAGTGCAACAGCAGCTACAAGTGTCTGCACTATTGCCGGTATGCCGATGATTTTATTATCAGCGTGATTGGCAGCAGACAGGACGCAGAACAAATCAAAGCCGACATTAAAGCATTTCTCATGGGAACCTTGAAACTGGAAATGTCAGAGGAAAAGACAAAAATCACACATTCCTCCGACTTTGCTCGTTTCCTCGGCTACGACATCTGCGTTTCCCGCAGCAACGCCATTAAATACAACGAGAAGGGCGTGGCAAAACGAGAGTACAGCGGGCGTATTATGCTGTATGTACCCAAGGAGAAATGGATCGGAAAACTGCTCGAATATCATACTTTCAAAATCAAACTGGATGAAAACGGGAAAGAGAAATGGAAAACGATACATCGTGGCAAGCTCGTCAATCATCCCAACATTGAAATCATAACCAGGTTCAATGCAGAAATTCGAGGTCTGTACAACTATTACCGACTTGCAAACAATGTGTCCGTTCTGAACAAATTCGCCTATATCATGGAATACAGCATGTACAAAACTTTCGCCTATAAATACCGCTCCACGGTGAAGAAAATTGTGGATAAATATTCTCGCAATGGAATCTTCTCCATTCCGTATGAAACAAAGAGCGGCATAAAATGGTGCGAATTTTATCATGATGGGTTCCATCGAATCAAAGAGGTACTGCTGGATGCGGATACATTGCCGGAGTATCGAAAGTCGTATCATGCGCCCCGCAGCAACGCCGCCCGGATCAAAAAGGGTGTCTGCGAATTGTGCGGGCAGCAGACCAAGGATATTTGTATGCACCATGTCCGGAGAGTGAAAGATTTGACGGATAACAGCGATTGGGAAAAGTTGATGAAGAAAATGCGGCGAAAATCCCTCGCCGTATGTAAAGCCTGCCATGACAGGATACATGATGAATCACTTAAGGCTGGTAGAGGGAGAGCCGGATACGCTGAGAGGTGTACGTCCGGTTCGGGGGAGAGTTGCTCCGAAACCTACCGTGGAGACACGGCAAGGCGCGGAAATGCTTATCCCATTATGACGCTGCCGAGGGCCTCCTGACCTCTGTGATCCTTCTGCTGGCGGAGTTTCTGCCCCCTAAAGAGATCGATGGAGAAGTCCGGGAGCGGCGACATATCGTGTCCGTGTTCAAGCTGGTGCAGGACCTGCTTGAACCTGCCGCCGGAGCGGACAAAGGCAAGAGCCAATTCCAGGTGCTCATGAGCAAGCTGCCGTCCGAACACAAGGCCAGATGGTTCGCCGGCGCTGCGCTGAACACATCGGAGCAGGCGATGGCGTCCGTGCTGTCCACCGTGCTGTCACGATTGAACAGCTTCCTTGACAGCGAATTGGAGCAAGTCCTCTGCTTCGAAAGCTGCATCACCGCAGAGAGTTTTGCCAGCAAAAAGTCGGCTGTTTTCCTGATCCTGCCGGAAGAAGACCCCAGTAAAAACTTTATGGCAGGGTTGATGATCCAGCAGCTATCCCGCGAGCTGTTCGCTGTGGCGGATGAAAACGGAGGGAAGCTGCCCAACCGCGTGGTGTTCTTCTGCGATGAGCTGGGGACTATGCCGCCCTTCGATATCCTGCCGTTGTTCTCCGCAGGCCGGTCCCGGAAGCTGACGCTGGTGCCGATCATCCAGAGCCTGGCCCAACTGGAGAAAAATTACGGAAAAGAAGGCGCTGAGATCCTCACGGATAACTGCCAGGACACGATCTTTGGCGGCTTCGCGCCCAACAGCCAGACGGCGGAAGTGCTGTCCAAAGCGCTGGGAAATCAGACCGTACAGAGCGGCTACATCAGCAAGGCAAAGGATGGCGTCAATCAGTCGCTCCAGATGGTGAGCCGGCCGCTCATGAGTCCGGATGAGCTGAAAGCCATCCCCAAAGGTTCATTCATAGTTATGAAGACCGGGACAAATCCCATGCGGACACGGCTGCGGTTGTTTCTGGACTGGGGGATCACCTTCGGAGAACCGTATCAAACGCCGGACCACGGTCAGAGACGGGTCTACTATGCGGACCGGCGTGAGCTGGAGGAAGCCATCCGCAAGAAGTATCCGCCTATGCAGCCAGAGGGTATGCCGCAGCCTATATCGTATGACGCGGCACACATCAGGCAAAAGCAGCCCTCTCGCCGCCCGGAGGGGGATTCTTCTTCCGTTCGTCCATGAGATGCCGCTATGGGATATTTTGATTCTATCTACTCGTCGGAGCTGCCGCACCGGGCGAGGGCGGTGTACATGTATCTCAAGGACCGCGCCAACAAGGATGGGACATGCTGGCCGTCCATCCGGACCATCGCGGGAGAGCTGAAGCTCTCCCGCGCCACGGTTTACCGTGCATTGGACGATCTGTGCAGCGCGGGGCTTCTGGAGCGGGAGGACCGCTGGCGGGAAAATGGCGGACGGACTTCGAACCTCTATAAACTTCTATAGTGCCGCATTTTGAAACGGCGCATTCCCCGCCAGGGGGGATATGCGCCGTTTTCATGCGACAGGGTCCGTCTCATCACGCGACAGCCAGAAGGACTCACTTTAAGATTTAAGACAGGGAGAAGAACAGAGAAATTATCTGTCGTTTACTTCCTATGTCTCTTCCGATACTGCATCGGCGTGATACCATACTGCTTCTTGAACACATTCTGAAAATATGACTGACTGGAATAACCCAGATAGGCGCTGATCTCCGCAAGGGTACGCTCCCCGTAGACCAGCAGGTCGCAGGCCTCCTCCAGCTTACACTTTGTGATATAGTCCCCCACCCGCATCCCGGTTTCCGCCTTGAAGCGGCGCATCAGGTAGGAACTGCTGCGATGGACCTGCGCGGCCACATCCTCTACTGTGACAGTCCCATTTGTATGGCTCTGGATATAATTCATACAGCGGTTGATTTCCGCTGAAACGCCCTTGGGCAGCTTGGCCGCACCGGTCCGCTGGCAGAAATCCATCAGCATGATGTATTGCAGCCGCCGCACCTCGTCGATGGTCTGCATCTGCTCGCATTCCAGGATGTAGAGGTTCATCAGCTGATAGACCCGCTCCACATCCACGCCGCCAGGGATTGCGCCCAGCAGGCCCGCCTTTTCCACCACGCCGATCAGCATATTCTTTGCATGCCGGAGAGGCGTGCGGGCCATCTTTCCCTCCCTGGGAAACTCCTGCGTCTGCTCCAGAAAGATTTGCAAGCGGCCGGTATCCCCCAATTCGACCAAACGGTACAGCTTCCGCTCAAAGTCAAAGGAATTTTGGGTGTTCTCAGTTTCTTTAGCTTCAATAGCGGTGTACAGGGCGCGGGTACTGCGTTTGGCGGACCGGTCATGTTCCTCCGCAAAGAAATCCTCCGTATCGGCCTCCTTGTGATTGAGACACAGGTGCAAAAAGCTCAAGTATCGTATGAACTGCGGATGGCTCCCGGAGGGGATGCCATAGAGCAGCTCCGCAGACGCCTCCCGGTATTCGGGGGGCGTTTTGCTGTCCTCCAGAAATTCCCGGACAAGTTCTTCCGTGACGGGTACGGTGAACAGAGGGCCGATGAACAGATCATAACCTGCTCCCTCCACGCGCACATGGCCGTACTCTAGGTTGGGGTTGATACAATTAAATTCCGGATTCCGGGAGGGCGTATAGATCGTCCATGCGTCCAGCGGCTGGAGAGACAGAACCTCCGCCAATGCGGAGTAGATAATATGCCCTTCAAAATAGAGTACGGTGGGGATACCTGTAGCAGCGAAAAAATGTTTGCAGAAGGCGATATAGTCCATGGACGGCGCTCCTTTCCTCCGATGTATCCTTATTATATCGCCGTCTCCTTCAAATAACAAGATTGTATTTTACAATTTTAAGCAGGATATTGCAATATTGATATGCGGCTTTCTGTTACAGTTAGGGCAAGAGACCCAAAAACAGCTTGCCAAGGAGGACGTACCATGAAACAGCACATTCGCATCGACAAGGTAGAACCCAACCAGGGAGTTCTGAATTTCTCCCATCTGCTGGAGGCCCCGGCGGGAGGACACGGCTTCGTCCGGGTGAAGGACGGACATCTGTACTTCGAGGACGGGAAGCGGGCCCGGTTCCTGGGCTTCAACATCGCCTCCCGCTCCAATACGCCAAACCACGCGGACGCGGAGAAGCTGGCGGAGCGGTTCGCCAGCATGGGCGTGAACGTGATCCGGCTCCACGCGGCAGACAACATTATTGGAGACGAGCCGGGAAGCTGGACCAGCTGCAGGGAGGCGCCGCTGCTGGATTATGAGAAGGGCAGCAGTCGGATCTTTAACCCGGAGGGGCTGGATCGATTTGACTACCTGGTGGCGAAGCTCAAGGAGAAGGGCATCTATCTACATATCGACCTGATCGTGGCCCGATCCTTCATGGAGGGGGACGAGCTGGAGTATCCCGGCTCCGTGGCATCCTGCATGAAGCGGTACCCCATGTATAACCAGCGGCTCATCGAGCTGCAAAAGGAGTACGCCAGGGAGCTGCTCTGCCATGTGAATCCCTACACCGGTCTCGCGCTGGTGGACGACCCGGCGGTGATGACGGTACAGATGAACAACGAGGAGTCCGCCATCAAGGGCAACATGGGGGCCGACCAGGGCGAGGAGATGAAGCCTTACAAGGACGAGGTGCAGCGCCGGTTTGGCGATTACCTGCTGATGAAGTACCACACAAGGGAGCATCTGAAGGAGGCGTGGACGCTGGACGGCGTGTGCAGCCTGGGGGACGAGGAGGACCTGGCCAGCGGCACAGTGCGGGGCATCGAGGGCGGCTTCTATCAGTCGGTCAACGAGCCCATGGGGGCGTGGGATGCCGCAGAGGGCCCGGCCCGATACGCAGACTTTATGGAGTTCGGCGTATTGATGAACCGGAAATTCTATCAGGATATGAAGGACTATCTGGTGTCCCTGGGAGTGAAGGTCCCCATCGTGGCCAGCAACCTGATGGCCGGGGCGGCGGACGTCTACGGACACACCAACGGCGACCTGATGGAAAATAACTCCTACTTCAACCATCCCATCCTGCCCGTGCAGAACGATACCTATATGGTCTACGGCCCCACGGAGTATGTCTCCACCAACCCGCTGACCATGCAGCAGGGCGTGGGAGCTATGGGAACCTCCCTGCTGAGTCTGGCCTCCGTTGCCATCGTGGAGGGTAAGCCCTTCATGCTCAGCGAGTGGAACGAGTACGGCCTGCATCCCTTCCACTCCACCGCCTTTGTCCACACGGTGGCCTACGCCTGCCTCAACGACTGGGACGGGTTGATCCTCTACAACTACCACACCTCCGAAAAGGCGGACGATCAGCCCGCCGATGAGATCAAGAATATTTTCGATGCCTACAATGACCCTGCCGTGATCTGCCAGTGGGGCTTCATGGCCAGCGTGTTCCTCAAGGGGCTGGTCTCTACGGCGAAGCACCGGGTGGATGTGGTCTACACCCAGAACGACTGGAAGACCCTGCCCAATTTCCACGCCATGCCCATGTGCGTGTTCCCCTACATGACGGCGATGCGCAACGTGTTCCTGAATGGCGGCGAGCGGTATCAGGGAGACGCGGACGTGGCGGTGAACGCGGGCTTCCTCAACGGGGCGGATCTGCGGGACGCGAAGCACGGCGTGTACTACGCATGGTCTCCCTTCCGGGACGCTATGCGGCGGTATCCGGATGCCAACCGCCTGTCCCGCGCCGCCCAAGGCGGACGGGAGGTGCAGGCCGGGGTGCATCTGAGCGAGCGGGCGCTGGTGTTCGACAACATCGTCGAGGCCGCGCAAAACGGCGATTACCGCAATTTTGCCGCCCTGATGGACGCCGCCATGAAGGAGTGGGGCGTGCTGGACGAGGGGACCGGGTATGTGGACGGCAGACTGGTTTCCGATACAAAGGAGATCGTCTTTGACCCTGGTCACGCCCGCTTCCAGATCAATACGCCCGGCTGCGGTTATTTTAGTGGTGCGCCGAAGGCAGAGATTAGGCTTTCTGAAAAAGTCACGGTTCGGGCCGATAATGAGCGGATCAGTCTGGCACTGCTGCCCCTGGGGACGGATTCCCTGGAGGATACAAAGGAGTTCCTCTTGACCGCTATGGGGACCACCGGTACGGACGAGGCCAGCTATAACCCCGGCCCGGAGCTGATGCCCGGCATGAACTTCACTATAGTGCGGATGGATGGAAAGCTCTACGCCGAGACATTGGAAGGCAGTCTCACTGTCACGGCGGAGAGCGCAAAGCTGACCGCTCTCGACCCGGTAGGCCGCGAGATCGGCGAGATCGCCGGAGAGAAGGGCGACGGCGGCATCCGGTTCGTTATGAAGGGCGATCTGCCGGGGGTGCAGTACCACCTGACCATTGGTTGAGGTGCGGCTATGATAAAAGAAAAAGGCCCTCTTGGAAAGGCCGTCTATGAATTTTCCAGGGACGGGGATTCGGTGGTTATCCATGATCCGGAGACGCCCCGGCACTGGTACAACTACCTCTGGAACGACCTGGGCTACTGCGCTCAGGTCTCCCAGATGGGCCACGGGCGCAGCTATTATATCAACGAAAAAGCGGATATGTGTATGCTCAACCGGGACGCTGCCCGGTACGTCTATCTGCGGGACGAGGAGGACGGGCGGTGCTGGAACATCGGCGGCGGCCCGCTGGGCGAGCCGGTGAAGGACTACCGCTGCACCCATTCCATCAGCAGTACCCGGCTGGAGTCCCGGCAGGGGGATGTGGAGGCCAGCTGGCAGATCGTTGTGCCGCCGGAGCTTTACGGCGAACTGTGGACGGTAACGCTGGAGAATCGGGGGAAGAAACCGAAGCTGCTCAGCATGTTCCCGGCGGTGAGTTTTTCCCTGGATGGATTCTCCCATCCCCGGTACTACGAGATGTACCGCTGTCTGGAGACGGAATTTGACGGTGAGCTGAACGGTGTCCTCTGCCGCTCCACCCACCCCTTCGCGCCCCACCGGCGCTACCAGGGCTTTCTGGCAGCCTCCGAGCCGGTGTTTGCATACGATGGCGACCTGACCTCCTTCTGCGGTGCGATGAACACCCGCACGGAGACAGATGCCTCCTCCACCGCCCTGTACCAGCGGCCCCGGCGTCTGCTGCGAGGGGAAAACTGCGGCAACTCTAACGGAGCCCTGTTCATTCCCGGCGCGGTACTCCAGCACAAATTGACGCTGCTGCCGGGAGAGGTCAAGAGCCTCCGGTTCGTGTTCGGCGTCAGCGAGAGCATTGAGGAGGCCAGGGGGTCAGCCAACCGGTACACCCAGGAGGCGGCAGCGGAGAAGGCTCTGCGGGCGGCGGAGGCCCAAAACCGGGAAAAATATGCCTCCCTCAGCGTCCATACGCCGGACTGGAAGCTGAACCAGGTGATGAACAGCTGGGTGAAAAAGCAGGTGGATTTTTGCATCGTAGGCAAAAAGGGCGTGCGTGACAATCTGCAAATCGCTGTAGCGCTCCTGAACTACCGCCCGGAGAAGGCGAAGGAGGAAATTCTGGAGTGCCTGCGCCATCAGTTTCAAGACGGCCACGGGGTGCTGACGTGGTATCCCTACGATGATACCCGTTACTCCGACCAGGCCTTCTGGATCATCTGGGCGGTATGCCAGCTGGTCAAGGAGACGGGGGACGCCTCCATCCTCTCTCTGCCCATCGAATGGCAGGACGGCGGGGAGGCGACGGTGCTGGAACATGTGAAGGCTGCTGTGGACCGGCTCTTGCAGGACAGGGGCCGGAACGGACTGGTGCGGATTTATTTCGCCGACTGGAATGACGCGCTGAACATCCCTCCGGAGGAGGAAGCAGAGTCCGTGATGCTCTCGGAGCAGTTCTGTCTGGCGCTGCGGGAGCTGCGGGAGATGATGCTCTGGCTGGGAGACAACGATTACGCCGCCTTTTTGCAGACAACGTTTGATGAGATGAAGGCCAGCATCAACCGCAGTGCCTGGGATGGCGGGTGGTATGTCCGGGCTCTCGCGCCCACGGAGAATATCGGCTCCAGGGGCAGCAGCGGCAGCAAGATCTATCTCAACGCGCAGACCTGGGCCGTGCTGGGGGATGTGGTGGAGGCCGGCCGGCTCCCGGCGCTGCTGGAGGCAGTGGACGGCATGGAGCGGGACTTCGGCTTTCCGCTGAACGACCCGCCATACACAGGGTACGATCCCATGGTGGGCCGGATGTCCGGGATGCTGCCGGGGCTGTTTGAAAACGGCGGGGTGTACTGCCACGCCAGCGCCTTCAAGATCCTGATGGACTGCAGATTGGGACGTGGGGACAAAGCGCTGGAGACGCTGAAAAAAATCATGCCGGACAGCGAGAAGAATCCCTCCGCCCAGTCCGGCGCGGAGCCCTATGTGTTCACCAACTGCTACGCCACACACCCCAAATACTATGGACGTTCCTACCAGTCCTGGACGACCGGAACATCGGCCTGGGCGCTACGGGGGCTGTACGAGGGTATCCTGGGGGTACAGAGGGACTATGCCGGCCTGCGCATCCGTCCGGCGTTCCCCGGCGAGTGGCAGGAGGCGGAGATGACCCGCCGGTTCCGCAGGGCGGAGTATCAGATCGTCTATCGCCGCACCGGGCAGGGCGGCTTCCGCCTGACGGTGGACGGTGAGGCAGTGGCCGGAGACCTTGTGCCGGACTTCCGGGACGGCAAGCGGCATCTGGTGGAGGTTGCTTTATAAAATTCAGCGTGATTTTGTAATTTTGAGCAGTATTTTGCAATATTGGGGCTGCAAAAAAATATACAATAACGCCATAACACGGGGATGCATCCCATACAAAATTGACAGGGAGGACGAAAACATGGCAAAACAGGAACAGGCTTTGCGGTATGACAAGGACGGCGCGGTGCGGACAATGAAAACCGGGGACTATCTGGCGGATATGAGCGGCCAGCTGGCCTTGGGCATCATGGCCAATCTGGTTGGTCAGATGAACTACTTCTACACAGACAAGGTGGGTATGTCCGTTGGCGCAGTAGGCGTGGTGATGGCTATCGCCAAGGTGGTGGACGCATTCACCGACGTGATCTTCGGCAATATCATCGACCACTCCAGAGGCGGCAACAAGAAGTATTACCGCTGGATCATCACCCTGGCGGTTCCGGCCGCGGCTATCGTGGCAATGATGTTCATGCTTCCGACAGGCGCGGCTACCGGCGTGCAGGTGGCTTATGCCC
>CATOKC010000108.1 GCA_951800675.1 uncultured Oscillibacter sp. | reverse complement strand
GATTTGAGATGGCATTGCTTAGGCTTTTAGGTCCAAGTAAATGTCCGCACCCCCAAGATGATCTTGTTCGTATTTTCCTCGAAGAAGGATATACAGAAAAGACAATTGCAGAACACAGAAGAAATATCCAAAGAGTGGTGAATCTGCACCATGAGCGTGAAACACCCTTTTATGATTTCAAAATAGTTGAACAGTATGTTGCTGTCCTAAAAGAAAACTACGAATCAGGAATAGTCAGCAGAAGTCGAAAGAACGCATTAGTAAAAGCAGCCTTATATGTGCATGAAATCGCCACTACAGGAACTGTCGCAGCAGGAGCCAGAATAGTTCCGGACAAGCTCTCCCCCCATTACCGAGTGATTTTGGAACAGGTCAAAGATTCAAGGGAATGGAGCGAGGCGCTCAGGCGGAACATTATATATGCGGCGCACACGTACTTTCGATTTCTTGCAGACGCTGGCATCCAGGACATCAGCAACGTCTCGGAAGAGGTAATCCGCTGCTATATTATGCAGAAAGCATCCGTCATGGGTTCGAACAGTGTAAATACCATTCGCAGGAATTTGAAGCACCTTCATCGCTGGCTGAACGAAAAGGGATATATCAAGTATAACTTTTCGGATGTATTATCTTTTACTATGCCAAGCATGTACAAAATCAGCAAGCCTGTGCCCCATGATGAAATAGCGCAGATGTTCCGAGTCATCAACAGGGATACCGCTATTGGAAAACGGGATTATGCAATGTTCATGATCGCTGTTGTTACCGGAATGCGGAGTATTGATATTGCTGGACTCCGGTTTTCAGATATTGACTGGGTCAACGGGGAAATAAAAATCACGCAAAAGAAGACAGATGTACCGCTTGCGCTTCCGTTGACTCAGGATATTGGCGAGGCATTGAGCGATTACATTTTACATGGCCGTCCCAAGAGCAATTTCCCTAACATTTTTCTCACTTCACGCCCACCTGTTCATCCATTGGGCCGAAGATGCATATACAATGCGTTTAACCACGCCAGAGACATTGCCGGATTAAAAAAGCGTCCCTTCCATGACTTGAGACGCGCAGCTGGTACAAGCATGGTAGTAGCTGGCATACCTGTAACTACTGTGGCGCAGGTGCTGGGGCACACAGAGATTTCGTCCACAAAACAATATATATCCCTGGACAGTGTGCATTTGAAAGAATGTTCCCTTGGACTTGCCGGAATTGAACAGACTGGAGGTACAACTTATGATTAAACAGTTCTCCAGCAGTTTCAAGGATAAAATGTGGGCGTATTGCGGTTGGCGCAAATCGCTTGGTTTTTCAGATGACCATGAAAAGCACTTACTCAGATTTGATGCTTATTGCAGCGAATTTCATCCATATATCAGGACACTCACGTCGTCTTTAGTCACAGGATGGATTCAATATGAAATAAAGAGCAATCGGCACTGTATTGCGAACAAGTGCGCAGCTATTCGTTCATTCGCCAAGTATTTAGGCGGCGATGCCTATGTTCTCAAAGAGAAGTACATCTGTTATAAAAGAAATTTGAACCCGTATATCTTTACAGATGAAGAGCTGACAAGACTATTTGCTGCTGCTGACGTTTTGGAAAAACGTGGAGATCCATTTTTTGCGGAGACTGCCGGCTTTATTTTTCGCTTGATTTATACATGCGGTCTGCGCCCACAAGAGGCACGGAAACTGCAATGCGCAGATATCAATTTCAAAACAGGCGAAATATTTATATCCCAATCAAAGCAAAACAAAGACCGTATTATTGTCGCAGCCTCAGACGTCATGGAGCTGTTGTATCGATATCATAATCGTCGCAGCATATTCTGTCGCAATAATGATACTTTTTTCATCCACACAAACGGAACCTCCATCACAGGTGAACAACTGACCAATTTGTTCCAAAAATGTTGGAAAGAAGCAAACCCAAGCCTCGACAGCAAGTTGCTTCCAAGAGTGCGCCCGTATGACCTTAGACACCGATTTGCTTCTGCGGTTCTTCAAAAATGGATCGACGAGGGAAAAAGTCTATATACCATGCTTCCGTATCTTCGGGCTTATATGGGACACGAAGAATTCAGGGATACTTTGTATTACGTACACATATTGCCGGAGAATCTCTTATCCTCAGATCGTGTTGATTGGGAACAAATCGAGTCAGTAGGATTGGAGGACAGCATATGGAGCATATGAACTCTCTTTTTTCCTTAATTCACGATTTTCTCCTCATCGCCTTGCCGAAAGAGCGGAAATGTAGCAAAAACACCATACGCGCATACAAAAAGTCTCTGGAATTGCTTTTGGATTTTGTAAAGGAGAAAACCGGAAAACCCTTTGTCAACCTCACTTTTGAAGACATTGACCGTAATATTCTCACTGCGTTTTTGGATCATCTTGAATCTGAACGAAACTGTAGTGTGAGTACGCGAAATCAACGGCTTCACTGTATCCGCTCATTTTACAGATATGCAGCGCAAGAAGATATCAGCAATGTTTGTCATTTCAATGAGATTGATAAAGTTAAACGGGCAAAGCAGTACCAAACCTTGGTTGAGCATATGAGTGAAACTGCAGTTCAGGCAATCCTTGCACAGCCGGACACAACAACGCATATTGGGAAAAGAGATGCCTTTATGATGCTCTTTTTGTATCGAACGGGAATCCGGGTTCAAGAGCTTGTTGACATTAGACTTAAAGATATACGTCTTGGCAATAATCCATCTCTCACCGTCTGTGGAAAAGGGTCAAAGATTCGCTCAGTTCCATTACGGACCGACACTGTAAAGCACCTTAGGCATTATATAGAGTCCTTTCATACTGAAGGTTCCATGTATAGTGATGACTATTTGTTCTTTACCGTGCGAAACGGAAGCAGAAAACGTATGACGGAGGATAATGTCCGCTCGTTGGTGCGAAAATATGGAATTTCTGCAAGAGAAAGTTGCCTGGAAGTCCCAGAAAATGTGCATCCCCACCTGTTCAGGCATTCGCTGGCAATGTCCCTATACCGGAATGGTGTTGATTTATCCCTGATTTCGCAGTGGCTTGGGCATTCCTGTGTTGAGACTACCTTGATTTATGCCCATGCGGATACAGAGATAAAGCGGCAGGCTATAGCGAAAGCGATTCCGGAAGATTCTGAGCTTAAGCACTTTTTGAATGCTGAGCGGTATACCATTAGCGATGAAGAATTATTAAAACAACTTTGTGGTTTAAAATGATATCCAAACAATACCTCAAAATCCTGCCCCAGTTATCATGAATTTATCAGAATTGAACTCTCTAATTGCATACTTTTGAGATCTTTTTCTGATAACTTATTTTTCCTGATAAAGAGCCTTGACCGGCTACGAAGATGCCGTGCAGGAGACGGCGCGGTATACAGATGAAAAAGTGGAATTGACCGAAGATGAGAAGGCCCTTCTGGACATGGAGCTGCAGCGGCTGTCGGACGATATTGCCAACCGTCCCCAGGTGACGCTGACCTGTTTCCGGCCAGACAAAAGGAAGTCCGGCGGGGCGTATGTCACCACCACCGGCCGGCTGAAGAAAATTGATGATCTTGAGGGCACCCTGATTTTAGCCAGCGGAGAGCGGATCGTCATCGAGGATATCATAGAGATTCGATGAAGCTGCCATCACCGACCGCCCGCCTTCCCGAACAGCGCCGCCTTATGGGGCGGCGCAACGACTACCAGCTGATGCCGCTCATTGCCGCACTTATACAGGCACTCCGTTTTCAGTGAAAACCGCACGATATCGTACTCCGCCTCTTCCAGCTGCAAATTGTCCATAAAAAAGCGCCGGTCGATAGAACCGGCGTTGAACAAAAACTGGTGGGTCGGGATAGAGAACAGGGGCTTCGTCATCTCCGCCACACCGGGGAGGACGAAGTCCTCGATATTCTGGCTGGCCATGATGAGGCTGGAGTCCTTCTTCCGGCACCGTTTGAGCATCCCACGGATATACTCGATGGCGGTGGGATTGGAAAGCCATACATGAAGCTCGTCCAGCACCGCCACGGTATTCCCTTCGGACAGCACCCGGTCACTGAGGAAAGACAGGATATTGAACAGCAGCGCCCCCCGGAGATTCTGCGAGGCGTTTGACAGGTCCTTCACGCCGAACACCAGGAAACGCTCCGAGGTGACGTTGGTGTATCCGTTGAAAAACTTGCTCTCCGCGCCCTTGCACAGGGAGTGAAGTCCCAGAAGGATCTCCTGCAGCAATTCGGCAGGATAGAGCGGATCGTTCTCTCTGTCATAATTCTGGTAGGCATCCTGGATGACCGCGTAGAGGTCTGACAGGATGGGGTAGTCGGCGGGGTGCATCGTGGAATGATTTGTGTGGTCGTTGATGCCCCACTTGCCGTACAGCCGCTCCAGCATCAGCTCAATGGCATCGATATGCCGGTCCGAGAAGTCCTTGTAGGAACGGAAGAAGTCTTTCAGGAATGAAATGTGCTGACTGAGCCGGGAGCGTTCCGAAAAGGCTGCGGGAGCGTCCTCGTCCGACTCCCCGCCCATGTCCCACAGCTTCGGCTCCAGGGGATTGATGCGGTATTTCCCGCTCATAAGGTCGATGAAGCAGCCGCCCAGCTTTCCGCAGAGTTCCCCCATCTCATTTTCCGGGTCCAGGCAGATCACGGATTTCCCTGACTCCAGCAGGTTGGTGACCAGCAGCTTCAGCAGGAAGCTCTTGCCCTGACCGGAATTGCCCAGGATGAGGACGCTGGCGTTGGTCTTGTCGTCCGCGCGGCGGTCAAGGTCAACGATGACATTGCTGCCGAATTTGTCCCTGCCGATGTAGAAGCCCTGGGGATCGGTCTTGCCGGAGTAGTTGCTGGGGTAGAGATTCGCCACAGAGGACGCCGGCAGGACCCGCTCGCACTTTGACCCGAAGGCGTTCCGGCCAGCCGGGTTGGCGGAGAGAAAGCCCTCCCGCTGCTTGAGCAGGAGCCGGTCCGCCTCCAGCCTGGAGCGGATCAGCTCGCCCGTCACCGTGTCCCGCAGGGTGCGCAGCGCCTCCAGACTGTCCGCGGCGAGATCGATGTAGACCGCGCAGTGCATCAGCGGCTCCTTACTGCGGCGCAGGGCGGCCACCATCGCGGCTACGTCCTGGAGGTTGGCCTCCGCCGTGACGCTCTGCTGCATGTTGTTGGTGCTGCCCCGTTCGAATTTGCTGCGGTTGGAGGCGTTCTGGATGATCTTCTGTTCCTCCGCCGTCGTGACCCTCCGGAGGCAGATGGATAGGTTCACCCCGCTGCGCTCCCCCAGGTGGCTGAGAAGGGCCAGCTCCTCCGTGGTGGCGGGATAGCTTCGCAGGGCCATGACGCAGTGGTAGGCGCTGCCCAGAATAAAATGATCCGTGTTGAATTTCACCGCCGCCGGAGCGATCATGTCCAGAAAGTCTTTGGGCTGAGGCTCCAGCACAGGTCTTGCTTTTTTCGTGGTTCGTTTAGGCATCCGCGTTCACCCACCTTTCGCCGTCCATATCATCAAACACCTCTGTTGTCATGTCCTGCTGGTAGTACACCGCCAGCAGCCGCATGAGATCCTGCCGTCCTGCCTGCCGCACCCGGAAGCCCTGATCCCGGATGTTTTTCTCCAATCGGGTCACCTGGCTGCGGGCGTTCTCCTCCTTCTGGCGGTCCAGCTCGAAGACCAGGGCGAACTCCCGCGCGGAGGCGGTTCCGGCCTGGATGCTGTCCAGGTGGGCGGCGTCCTGCCGCAGCAGCTCCCGCAGGGCGGGATTCGTCTCCTGCTCCATCCGCCGGCGGTACCAGTCCTTGTTGCTCTGGAAGGATTCACGGGAATCCAGCGCCAGCAGCCGGGCGGACTCCACGCCCCGCAGGAGGTTGGTCAGGGCCACGATCTTCCCCCTGACGCCCTCTGAGGAGAGGACGGAGAGATTGTCCGGCTGGATAAGGAAAAAGACCAGCTCACTGCGGCCTGCCTTCAGGCCGTTTTCCGTGAACTGGTCGATCCCCATGAGCT
This sequence comes from uncultured Oscillibacter sp., assembly GCA_951800675.1. The sequence continues at coordinate 5,280 of CATOKC010000108.1, read as the reverse complement.
GCCGTGTGGACAGCAGCCGTTTCTGTTCCTTCTTCTGTTTTCTATTCACGCCGCTCCCTCCATTCGTAGAACTGCTGGTGTAGGAACAGGAACGAGACCGCATTGCGGAGAAAATCCAGGATACTGGCGTCCTCCATGCGGATGCTGAGAAAAGCGTACAGCACCGTCAGCACCAGCGGCAGCAGGAAGCCGAAGGAGGCCAGCGCCAGGACAGAGAGCAGAAGCCCCACGCCCACCACCGCCAGGTCCTTCAGCTCCCACAGCCATAATGTCGGCTTCGCGGTCAGGTTGTCGGGATAGATAAAAATCGGGATCACCTCCAACATCTGAGGGCCGCCATGCTGGCGGCCCCCGCTGTGTTACTCCTGTTCACTGCTGCCATCCCCGGAGTCATTCTCCTGGGGATCGGCTTCTCCGTCTTCCCGCTGTCCGGCCGCCTCCAGCTCCCGCTCGATGAGGCCGATGACGAAGTCCTTCTGACTGAGCTTCCTTCCGGTGCGCTGTCTCTCCCGGTCCAGATGGTCCTTGATGCGGTTGAACAGTTCCTCCGGGATCTGGAAGGCTAATGTTTTAGTAAATTCCATGGTTTTGTCTCCTTTTCTGTTTTGAGTTTCATAGTAGGCAGTCAGTATTTGCGTGATGTACTCGCCCCGCGGCATTCCCGCCTTCTCCTGCTCCTCCCGTATCCTGGCCAGGAGGGAGACGGGGACCTGGGCGCACAGGTTGGCTGTCTGTTCCATAGCGTAATCGCTCCTTTCCTGCTTTGTAATGCGAAGTATATCGAAACTTCTGTCGTAAAGCTATCACCAAACCCAACGAAGATATTGCCGGAAAGGAAGCAGAAGCAACAATCCTACAGCCCCGCCCGCAGTGCCAGGGCGATCCCCTGCATGAGGTACTCCACGCAGGGCACCGCGACACTGTTTCCGAGCGCCTTATATCTGGCGGAATCGGACGCGCCGGGCATGTCTGTCCAGCCTGGAGGATAGCCCTGCAATAATTCGCATTCCTGCGGGACCAGCCTGCGGATGAGCCGGATGGCGGGGCTGTTGTCATTGGGCTGGAGGATAAGATCGGTCGCGTCCTTGTGCTGGCGGGCGCTCTCAGTGGAGGCTACATCGCTCTCCTGGAAAGCATCCACTCTCTGACGTGCATAAACGGCGGGGCCATGCAGCACCAGCCCAGTATTATTGCCGCCAGTCCCAGCCCTTGCGGATAAGGTGGGCGAGACAGATACCGGGCCTTTGTAACGGGTATCGATACCATAGTTTTCAAACAGGACCGCAGGCTGATGCCCATGCTCCTGGGCGCGCAGCGTTCCCGCTATCTCTTCCGAGCAGCTCATAACACCGCCGCCCTGGTCGTTCAGGCACAGCACGGAGGGCATCATGCCGCCTCCTGCCGTTCCTTTCAGCGTGGGGGCGATCTCCTCCTGATAGCCGGTGCTTCCGGCCTTGCTGCCGGCGTTGGCGGAGAACCCGGCAGCATAGACCAGCCCGCCCGGATTTCTTCCGCCGCCGCCATCCGAACCGGCCAGCGTGGGTGCGGTGCCTTCCGGCATAAAGACACGGGTCCTTTGTGTGTCCCAGGGGTTCAGGCAGCTGGCGACAAAGGTCTGCTGCTTCATTCCGGGCTGGGCGCTCAACGCGCCGGCCAGATCGTGCAGATCACGCACCTCATCCCGCTGATTTGCCGCAAAGGCCGCCGGCGTCTGTGTGACGAACGTCTGCATCTGCATATTCTGTGTACGCATGAGAGCGCCGGCAGTCTCTCCAAGGTCGATCGTCTCCTCCCTCTGATTGATATGGAAGGCCAGCGGGAGGAGCAGGAACGCTTCCGCCTGAGCGGATATGATCCCCGCCTGGAGCTTCAATGCCAGCTCCAGCTGTGGCGGCAGGGGCTTGCCCCGCTCCTCCGCCCGCCGCAGGATACCCCGGCAGGCGGTCCTGCTCAAATAGTATTTGGATGGGACTGTATCCAGCAAGATCTGTGACAGCGAAGATCCTACGGCGCCTTTGGGGCACTCCGAAGTATTCAGCGGACCATGTTGACCAAGCCACGCAGGATCGTACTCCCAGCACGGCCCCAGCATATTCCCAGCGCCCGGACGCAGGTCTAATAACATCAAGGTATGGTTCCTCGATCCGTATGAACGACTCGATGACCTCCCGGAAGTCCGAGCCGGGGATGTTGTCGGATGTGCTGCTGAGACTTCCGGGCACATTTTCCCACACGGCAAAGCGGGGCCGAACAGCGACTCCTGTCCGTCCAAGTCTTTTGTCCGCATCTCGCATCTCCTTAATAATTCGAATCTGATGTCTGAACAGGCCGGAGCGTTCGCCGGCCAAACCAGCTCTCGCGCCGGCCACACTCAGTCCTGGCAGGGGCTCCCTCCGCAAATAATATCCACAGGAGGCAGCAGCGCCCCATCCAGCTTCGTGATGTCTCCCACGTGGATCATGTCGGGGAAGTGATGCTTCGTCACCCGGATGGGAAACGCTTCGATCTCGCTGGCCCAGACCGGGCGGATGCCATTGCGTACCGCCGCCAGGGGGAAGCCTCCGATTCCATCGAAGAGCGACCCCATGGTCAGCTCAGTTCCATGTTCCATTGCGATGCCTCCTTCTCCAGCGGCTGGACGGTATTGTCGTAATTCGGTTCGAATGTACACCGCTGTCCATTGAATGCTATGGCCGCCTCCCTGGCTTTCGCTTCGGAATCGAAAGCCAGGGGGCGGCCATACCGGTCGCACCGCCACCGGACGGTCCGGCCCCAGGGGGAATCCGGACGGGTGGCGGCTGTGACGCCATATTTCATTGTCGTACCTCCCTCTACATCATCCCCGGCGTAGGGAGACGCTACATAGATCAGTTTCATGCTCTGCTCCTTTTCATTTGATCGCCGCCGCTGTTCCGGCATCTGCCTTGCGCCACTCCATTGGAAATTGTGCCTGGGCGCTGCCAGAGCCATCATAGATCGGTTTGTCGTGGGGCCTGTAGCGAATTTCCCCTGACAGCGTTTTCTCGAGCCGCTCACGCCCGATCCCGGCATAGTCCTCCCGGATCTCGCAGCCCCAGAATCGTCTGCCATGCAGCAGTGCGGCAACACCGGCGGACGCAGCCCCCGCAAACGGGTCGAACACCAGTCCGTCCGCGTTGGTCAGCGCGAGGACCAGACGTTCCACCAGCCCGACCGGGAACTGGCAGGGGTGCGCTGTCTTTTCCACATGGTTACCGGTGACGTTTGGAATGTCCCACACATCCTCCGGGTTCTTTCCGAGAGGATTCCCGGACGGCTGCCCCCGGTCCTTCCCCCGAAAGCTCCGCTTGCCGGGATATTTCGCTGGGATACGCACAGCGTCCAGGTTAAAGACATATTCCTCGCTTTTCGTAAACCAGAGGATGGTTTCATACCGCCCGCTGAATCGATGCTTACAGTGCAGGCCATGTCCATACCGCCAGACGATGCGGTTGCGGAGCTTCAGGCCCATATCATAGAAGATCGGGGCAAGGTCAATGTCCAGAGGCCGGATCGCCCCCTTTTTGACATAGCTGCCGGTCTGCCAGCAGATGCTTCCGGTTTCCTTCAGCAGCGGGCACAGCTTTGTGATGATCTCCTTCTGCCATGAGATGAACTCATCCAGAGGCATTTCCTTTTCATAGGCTTTGCCAATGTTGTACGGCGGGGAAGTAACGATCAGATCGAATATTTCCTGTTGGGGCAGTGCATCCAGGAAATGACCTGTATCCATCTGAAAAATGGCCGCTGCTTCAGGATATGGTATGGCGCCGCCTGCTGTGGAAGATATGATCGGTATCATGCGTACCTCCTGTCACTTGATCGCCGCCGCCACAGCCTTGGTGGTGTTCACCGCCGCCTGGGCGGTGTAGACGGCGGACATGATGTTTGCGCGGGTGGTGGTGTCCAGTCCGAAGGTCCCGGCGATCCTGGGCACTTCTCCTGCGGAGAGCATGAGCCCCAGCCCCAGCAGCAGATGTTCCCGGAATGCCAGGAGGCCCGCAGTCAGGATGGTGGCCTGTAGGAACGCCGTCAGGCACAGGCCGATGACCTGTTTCATCCACTGGAGGAACCCGTCCGAGTAGCCGCGCGGCACGCTGAACATGTAGAGGCTCCCCACCGCGATCTGGATGAGCAGGATGCCGCCCCGTTTCAGATTTGCAAAAAATATTTTTATCACGGCATATCCCATGGCGATCACGCAGAAGATCAGCATGATCGGGCTGGTGAGCATGGACATCATGAAGTCCGGCGCTCCGGTCATGTCACTGAGGCTGGTCACGGCGGAGAAGTCCTCCATGATCTGCCGTCCCACCTCTCCAATGCTGGTCCCCAGTCCGGTGATCTCCGCAGTAAACTGCCCCTGCAGGGTCACGGACAATTCATACAGCCGCACCGGGACGGTGGAGAACAGGCTGACCGCCAGGAAGCCCTTCACGATGTTCAGCGCCGTCTGCTGGATACTGCCCCGTCCGGTGGAGTAATCCAGACCAAACTCAAAACAGCAGACCACCACGCTGACGCCGAACAGCGCCCAGCCCAGCTGGCTGAAAAATGTCACGACGGACTGCACCCAGGTCAGCTCGAAAAGTTCCACGCCCATCATGCCCATGATGGCGAAGAAGTTCCCCAGGAACCCCACGAGCTGTCCATAGAACCAGTCCATGAGATTGCCCATGATCGTGTCCGCTACAAAATCCCAGATAAAGATTTGAGTCACCTCCGTTTCCCTGCGTTGACACGCAGGCGTAAATTGGTTAGAATGATTGCAAGAAAATTTGCAGGAGCCGCCCATGACCTACGAGGAGTTCAAAAGTCAATATCCCGTCCGGCTGAACTGGCAGCAGGAGGAGGCCGTCCGTCAGACAGAGGGGCCCGTCCTGCTGCTGGCTGTGCCGGGGAGCGGCAAGACCACCGTGCTGGTCACCCGTCTGGGGTACATGCTCCATTGCAAAGGCATCCGCCCGGAGCAGATACTGACTGTGACCTACACCGTGGCGGCCACCAGGGATATGAAGGCCCGGTTTATCAGCTTCTTCGGGGAAGACCACGCGGACAAGCTGACCTTCCGCACCATCAACGGCCTGTGCGCGGTGGTGATCGGACGCTACGCCCGGCAGAAGGCAACGGAGCCCTTCGCCCTGCTGGACGATGAGCGGCAGATCAACAGCGTCATCCGCGACCTGCTGGCCCGTACCGGAACCGCGTTCCCCAGTGACCTTCAGGTGAAGGACGCACGCACGCATATCACCTACTGCAAGA
>CATOKC010000107.1 GCA_951800675.1 uncultured Oscillibacter sp. | reverse complement strand
CGGGTGGTTTCGTGATACGGGCGGACCCTGGGGCCCGCCCCGTTTCCGTTTACAGCCGCTCCGCCTTCTCCCCGGCGTACCACATATTATAGGTCTGCCGGTAAATCTCCGCCGCCGCCTCCGTATGGCACACCATGCGCACCCGGCGGGGGAGCTCATGCTCCCGGAGGAAGTCCATGATGGCTTTCAGGGCCACGCCGGCGGCCTGGGCCATGGGGTAGCCGTAGACCCCGGTGGAGATGGAGGGGAAATCCACGGTTTCAATGCCCTGCTCCTCCGCCAGCTCCAAACAGGAGCGGTAACAGGAGGCCAGCAGCGCCGCCTCCCCGTAAGTCCCGCCCCGCCAGATGGGGCCGGGGGTGTGGAGCACGTATTTCGCGGGGAGGTTATAGCCCCTGGTCAGCTTGGCCTGCCCGGTTTCGCAGCCCCCCAGGGTCCGGCACTCCGCCAGAAGCGACCGCCCGGCGCAGCGGTGAATGGCCCCGTCCACGCCGCTGCCTCCCAGCAGGGTGGTGTTGGCGGCGTTGACAATGGCCTGGGCGTCGGATGCTGTGATATCGCCCACAAGGATGGAAAAACGGTCCATGGCAGGGTCCTCCTTGGTTGATGAAGTGGTTATCTTCTATAGTATCGGACCTTCGCCGGGAAGGCAACAAAAATTTTTTCGGGAAATTTTCAGATTCCCCTTGACCTTGCCGTAACGTCAGCCCTTATACTGCGGTTTGTCAGGAGGGATACCGCTATGGAATACACCGTAAAAGCCCTGGCGGAGCTGGCCGGGGTGACGCCCCGGACCCTGCGCTGGTACGACCAAAAGGGCTTGCTCAAGCCCCGGCGGACCACGGAAGCGGGCTACCGCCTCTATGGCCCCGAGGAGGTGAACCGGCTCCAGGCCATTCTCTTTTACAAGGAGCTGGGGCTGGAGCTGGAGGCCGTCCGGGAAATCCTGGACGCGCCGGGCTTTGACCGTCTGGCGGCGCTGCGGAGCCACCTGGCGGAGCTGGAGGCCCGGCGGCGGAGGCTGGACGCCCTGATCCTGACGGTAGAGAAAACCATCGACGAGGCAAAAGGAGGAGCCCAAATGTCCGACAAGGAAAAATTCGAGGCGTTCAAGCGCCGGGCCGTGGAGGCCAACGAGGAGCAATACGGAAAGGAAATCCGGGAACAGTACGGCCCGGAGGCCGTGGAGGAGTCCAACGCCAGGCTCCTTTCCATGACGGAGGAGGAGCACGGCCGGTGGAAGGCCCTGGAGGCGGAAATTCTCTCCGCCCTGGCCGCCGCCGTCCGGGCGGGGGAGGCCCCGGCGGGCCCGGAGGGGCGGCGCGTCGCGCAGCTCCACCGCCGCTGGCTGTGCTGCGCCTGGGCCAAGTACACCCCCCAGGCCCACCGGGGTGTGGCGGAGCTGTATACGGCGGACGAACGCTTCGCCGCCTATTATGACAAGGAGGTCCCCGGCTGCGCCGCATTCCTGCGGGACGCGGTCCGGGCCTATACGGAGTGAGCGTAGGGCCCGCCGGAAAGGCGGGCCCTTCCGCGTTTTCCGCTGACGGCAAAATAATTTCGTCCCCCTCAAACTTTCCACCCACCTTTTCCGTCTATACTACAGACGCCGCCAAAGCTCAGGCGCCGGACAGGGCGGCGGGAACCCTTTCAGAAAGGAGCGTCGATGTGACGAAGGAAGAAACCTTAACCTCGTTCCTCATCGAGACCCAGGCCCGGTCCTACCGGCTGGCGTACAGCGTCCTCCACAACCGGGAGGAGGCCCTGGACGCGGTGCAGACCGCCGTCTGCCGGGCTTTGGAGCATCAGAACAGCCTCCGGGACCCCGGGGCCGTCAAAACCTGGTTCACCCGGATCTTGATGAACACATGCAACGATACCCTCCGCCAGCGGGGGCGTGTGGTCCCCTTCCCGGAGGAGGGACCGGAGCTGGGCCAGGAGGACCCGGAGCCCGCCGACGATACGCTGGCCCGGCGGGTGAACGCCCTGCCGGCGGAGGTGGGGACCGTCATCAAGCTGCGGTTTTATGAGGAGCTGACCCTGAAGGAAATCGGCGAGGTCACCGGGCAGAACATCAGCACGGTGAAAAGCCGCCTGTACGCGGGGCTGAGGAAGCTGCGCGTCGCCATGGAAGGAGTGGAGATTTGATGAACGAATTCAAAAACGCCAAAGAGGCTTACGACAACACCCCCATTCCCGCCGAGCTGTCGGAGCGGGTCCGGGCGGGCGTCCGGGAGGGGAAGGCCCGGTACCGGGCACGCCGGGGCCGGACGCTCCGCCGCTGGGGGGCCACCGCCGCCTGCTTTGCCGTACTGCTGGCGGGGCTGAACCTGTCCCCCACCATCGCCAAGGCGGCGGCGGAGGTGCCTGTCCTTGGCGGGCTGTTCCAGGTGCTGACCTTTGTGGATTACGACAAGACGGAGGACGGCATCCACTACGACGTGACCGTTCCCCAGCTGGAGGCGGAAGGGGACCTGGCCGGGACGGTCAACGCCGTCATCCAGGAGAAGGTGGACGCACACCTGGCCAAGGCCCAGCAGGACTGGGACGACTACCGGGAGGCCTTCTTCGCCACCGGCGGCACCGAGGAGGAGTGGGCGGACCGGGAGATGGACGTCATCGTGAACTATGAGATCAAGAGCCAGTCGGAGTCCCGGGTTTCCTTTGTGGTGACCTTCGCCGAGGGCTGGGTGTCCTCCATGGAGGAGCGGTACTACTACAACCTGGACCTCAGCGAGGAGCGGGATCTGACCCTCCGGGACTACCTGGGGGATGCTTGGGTGGAAACCTGCAACGCCTCCATCCAAAAGCAGATTGACGCGAGTGTGGACGAGGAGGGCTTCACCTTCTTCTTTGCCCCGGAGGAAGGCGGCTTTACCACCGTGGACGAGACCACCGGCTTCTATGTCCGGGAGGACGGCACGGTCGTGGTGTGCTTCCCCGAGTACAGCATCGCCGCCGGCGCGGCGGGCATCCCGGAGTTCCCCATCAACTGAGCACTCGATAGAAGCAGAGGCCGCCCCGTTCGGGCGGCCTCCTTGCTGTTGGGGATCAATCCAGTCCGGGGACCTGGGGCAGCTTGTCAAAGCTGGCTTGGAGCTCTTCATCTGTGGGGATATAGTCCGACATCTCCCCGTTGTGGAATTTCTCATAGGCCGTCATGTCGAAATACCCGGTGCCGGTGAGGCCGAAGACGATGGTCTTTTTCTCCCCGGTCTCCTTGCATTTCAGGGCCTCGTCCATCGCCGCCCGGATGGCGTGGCTGGACTCCGGGGCGGGGAGGATGCCCTCCACCCGGGCGAAGAGCTCCGCCGCCTCAAAGACCTTCGTCTGCTCCACGGCCACGGCCTCTATCAGCCCGTCGTGGTACAGCTGGCTCAGGACGGGGCTCATGCCGTGGTACCGCAGGCCCCCGGCGTGGTTGGCGGAGGGGATGAAGCCGCTGCCCAGGGTGTACATCTTCGCCAGGGGGCAGACCATGCCGGTGTCGCAGAAGTCGTAGGCGAATTTTCCCCGGGTGAGGCTGGGGCAGGAGGCGGGCTCCACGGCAAGGATGCGGTAGTCCCGCTCGCCCCGGAGCTTTTCCCCCATGAAGGGGGAGATCAGCCCGCCCAGGTTGCTGCCGCCCCCGGCGCAGCCGATGATGATGTCGGGAACCACGCCGTACTTGTCCAGGGCCGCCTTGGTCTCCAGGCCGATGACGGACTGGTGGAGCAGCACCTGGTTCAAAACGCTCCCCAGCACGTAGCGGTAGCCGGGTTTTTTCGCCGCCGCCTCCACCGCCTCGGAAATGGCGCAGCCCAGGGAGCCGGTGGTGCCGGGGTGCTCCTGGAGAATCTTCCGGCCGATTTCCGTCTCCATGGAGGGCGACGGGGTGACGGAGGCGCCGTAGGTCCGCATGACCTCCCGGCGGAAGGGCTTTTGCTCGTAGCTGACCTTCACCATATAGACCTTGCAGTCCAGGCCCAGATAGGCGCAGGCCATGGAGAGGGCGGTGCCCCACTGGCCCGCTCCGGTCTCGGTGGTGACGCCCAGGAGGCCCTGCCGCTTGGCGTAGTAGGCCTGGGCGATGGCGGAATTCAGCTTGTGGGAGCCGGAGGTGTTGTTGCCCTCGAACTTGTAGTAGATGTTCGCCGGGGTCTGGAGCTTTTCCTCCAGGCAGTAGGCCCGGACCAGAGGAGAGGGACGGTACATCTTGTAAAAGTCCCGAATCTCCCGGGGGATGGGGATTTCCGACGTGTTGTTGTCCAGCTCCTGGCGGATGAGCTCGTCGCAGAAGACGCCCCGCAGGTCCTCGAAGCCCATGGGGGCCCCGGTGCCGGGATTCAACAGGGGGGCGGGCTTGTGCTTCATGTCGGCCCGGACGTTGTACCAGGCGGCCGGCAGCTCCTGCTCGGAGAGATAGATCTTGTAGGGAATTTTTTCAAAGGTCATGACGCTTGCTCCTTTCCGACATATGGTCTCTCCCGGAGGCGGAGCGTCAAAAAAAGACCTCCGTCCACGAAAGGACCCGTTACAGGTACCTTTGGGACAAAAGTCTTGAAACTTCTGCGGTGCCACCCAAATTGGCGGTATAAGAAAACCGCCCGCTCGGCGGCGCGCCAACACGCGCCTTTCCTTGGTAACGGGGGAAAAGCCCGTCGAGGCATACTTGGGAAACATCCCGTTCGGCCCGCCCTCAGCGGTCCATTCAACAGGCTTGCTTCTGCCGCCATCTCACCACCGGCGGCTCTCTTTGAGAACCAAGGCCCTGCCTACTCGTCCGCATCATCGGTTTGCGCTTTTGAACTTGGCCACAGAATACGCCTTACGGGGCGGGTTTGTCAAGCCCTAAAATTTATTTCGACAAATTTGACAATTTAAATGGGCGAAGCGGACCAAAATTTCGTAAAAGCCGACTGAGAAACCGGCGGGAGGTATGATTTCCGCCCTCCCGGTCATGCTAACGCCGAGGTGATTCCATGGATTCCATTTGGAAGCGGACGGCGGAAACGCCCCGGTTTGACCCCCTGGACGGGGACTTGAAAACGGACGTGCTGATCGTAGGCGGCGGTCTGGCGGGGCTGCTGTGCGCCTATTGGCTGAACCGGGCGGGGGTGGACTGCGCCCTGGTGGAGGCGGACCGGCTCTGCGGCGGCGTGACGGGGAACACCACCGCCAAGCTCACGATCCAGCACGGCTTGATCTATGACAAGCTCCTGCGGGAGTTCGGGCTGGAAAAGGCCCGGCTGTACCTGGAGGCCAACCGGGAGGCCCTGGGGCGGTACCGGGAGCTCTGCCGGGACGGCGGCTGCGATTTTGAGGAGCGGGACAGCTATGTCTACGCCCTGTCGGACCGGCGGAAGCTGGAGCGGGAGCTGGAGGCCCTGGAGCGCCTGGGCTTTCCGGCGGAGCTTGTGGAAAGCCCGGCCCTGCCCATGCCCGCGGCGGGGGCGGTGAGATTCCCCAAACAGGCCCAGTTCCACCCCCTGAAATTTGCCGCCGCCATCGCCAAGGGGCTTCGGATTTACGAGCATACCAAGGTCCTGGAGCTGGGCCCCGGCACGGCGGCGACGAATCATGGGACGGTGACGGCGGAGAAGATCGTCATTGCCACCCACTTTCCCCTGCTGAACAAGCACGGAGGCTATTTTCTCAAGCTCTATCAGAGCCGTTCCTATGTCCTGGCCCTGGAGAACGCCCGGGAGGCAGGGGGCATGTATGTGGACGAGGGGGAGAAGGGGCTGTCCTTCCGGGATTACAAGGGCTTCCTCCTCCTGGGCGGCGGCGGGCACCGGACGGGGAAGAAGGGCGGCGGCTGGCGGGAGCTGGAGGATTTCGCGAAACGGCACTATCCCCAGGCGAAAATCGCCGCCCGCTGGGCTGCCCAGGACTGCATGACCCTGGACGGCGTGCCCTATGCGGGGCGGTACGCCAAGGGGACGGAAGGGCTGTATGTGGCGGCGGGCTTCAACAAGTGGGGGATGACCTCCTCCATGGCGGCGGCGGGGGTGCTGGCGGATTTGGTTCAGGGGAAGGAGAATCCCTATGCGGAGCTGTTCAGCCCCTCCCGGAGCTTGCTGCGGCCCCAGCTGGCGGCCAACGCCTGGGAGTCCGCCCTGGGGCTGCTGACCCCCACGGCCCCCCGGTGCCCCCATATGGGCTGCGCGCTGAAATACAATCCCCAGGAGCACAGCTGGGACTGCCCGTGTCATGGGTCCCGGTTTGGCGAGGACGGGCGGCTCATTGACAATCCGGCGACAGATGATAAAAAGAATTTGAAAGTAAACAGGGAGGATGTTTCATGAAAATCGACCACAGAAAAGCGGCGGTCATCGGCTGCGGCAACGTGGGGGCGTCCATCGCCTTCCGCTTTTTGCAGCAGGGCCTGTTTACCCGCCTGGTGCTGCTGGACGCCAACCGGGACAAGGCGGAGGGGGAGGCCATGGACCTTCGGGACGGCCTGCCCTACGGCGCGGCCATGGAGATTTCCGCCGGGGACTACGACGATCTGACGGACTGCGCCCTGGCGGTTATCACCGCCGGGGCGAACCAGAAGCCGGGGGAGACCCGGCTGGATCTCATCGGGAAGAACACGGAAATTCTCCGGTCCGTGCTGAAGGAGGTCACCGCCCGGAACTTCGGCGGGATTCTGCTGGTGGTGTCCAACCCGGTGGACGTGCTGACCTACGCGGCCTGGCGGCTTTCGGGCTATCCCCGGGAGCGGGTGATGGGCTCCGGGACGGTGCTGGACACGGGGCGCTTAAAGCAGCTGCTGGGGGCGGAGCTGGAGGTGGACAGCCGGAACATCCACGCCTTCATCATCGGGGAGCACGGGGACAGCGAGCTGGCGGTGTGGAGCGAGGCCAACGTTTCCGGGCTGGACCTGGAGGACTTCTGCCGGGTCCGGGGGCAGACCCTGGGGGCGGAGAACCGGGAGCGGCTGTACCGGGAGGTCCGGGACAGCGCCTACCAGATTATTGAGCGGAAGGGGGCCACGTACTATGGCATCGCCATGGCGGTGGGCCGCATCGCGGAGGCCATCGTGAAGGACGAGCGGGCGGTGCTGCCGGTGTCGGCGGTGCTAGACGGGCAGTATGGGATGAATGGGCTGGCATTGAGCCTTCCGTCCATCGTGGGCCGGAAGGGCTTGCGGGAAATTCTGGAGATGCCGCTGAGCGGCGAGGAGCGGGCGGCGCTGGCGGCCTCGGCGGAGCAGATGCGGGAGGCCATTGGTACGCTGAGGCTGTAATCGGAGAGGCACGCCGGCCGGAGAAGGCCGGCGTGCCGTCGGGGCTATTTGGCGGAGACTTTGGGGGCCGGGTTTTCCTGGAGGGCTTCCCGAAGCTTTTCCAGCGCCCGCTTTTCGATGCGGGATACATAGCTCCGGGAGATGCCGAAGGAGGAGGCAATCTCCCGCTGGGTCAGAGGTACGGTGCCTCCCAGGCCGTAGCGGAGTCGGACAATTTCCGCCTCCCGGGTGGTAAGGCGCTCCCGAACCAGCTTGTGTAGCCGCAGGGCGTTGTCCCGGTCGTGGAGGTCCTCCAGCATGGTGTCGTCCACGCCCACAACGTCCATGAGCTGGAGGGCGTTTCCGTCCTTGTCGGTGTCGATGGAGTCGGAGAGGGAGACCTCCCCCTGGAGCTTCTTCTGGCCCCGGAAGTACATGAGGATTTCGTTTTCGATGCACCGGGCGGCGTAGGTGGCAAGACGGGCCCCCTTGGACGGGTCAAAGCTGGAAATGCCCTTGATGAGGCCGATGGTGCCGATGGAAATCAGGTCCTCCTGGTCGGCGCTTTGGGTGTAGTACTTTTTGGACGGGTGAAGCAAAGGGAGGGATTAGTCCGGTTCAAAGCGGCCTCCCACGGGCCGCCGAATTTCAGGTAGATGTCCAGTTGGATTTTCTCTTTTGTGCTGTTCCTTTTGACCACGATTTTGTCCAGGATCGTGGTCACCAGGGCGGAGCGGATGCCGTTTTGGAAGGTCAGCTCCCGCTCCAGGGCGGCGCGAATTTCCTCCAGGTGTACCGATGTCCGCTGCCCCTTTTCCGCCTCCGCCCGAAGGACTGCCAACCGTTCTTCCAGCGCTTGGGCCTGCTGATTGAAGCCGTCGTTGCGCTGTTTAAATTCCGCCATGGTGATGATACCCTCGATGCTCATCTCCAGCAGGCGGTCTTTTTTTGTCTGGAGGGAGGACAGGTCCTCCTTCATGCGCCGGATGTCCTGGGTGTAGTCGTGCTCGTCGGGGACGGCCTGGAGCACCGCCACCACCGCGTCAATGATGGACTGTTTGTTCTGCGCCAGTTGGTTGAAGATGCCGGCCATGATTTGGTCCAACTCCGCCGTCCTAAGCTGGGGCGCGGAACAGGCCGCGCGGCCCTTGTCCCGGTAGACCCGGCATTGCCAGACTTCTTTGCTCCCCTGGGCGCTTTTCAGCACCTGCCGGTGAAAGCTGGTCCCGTGCTCCTCGCAGATGATCTTGCCGCTGTAGGGGTAGCGGTTGTGAAACGCTGCCCCGCTCTGATGCTGTTTCATCTGCTCACTCCGCCGCTTGTACAGGGTGTTGGCCCGGTCCCATAGCTCCTCTGATACAATAGCCGGAATGGATGGGTCCGGGTATAGGACCCATTCGTCCTCGTCCAGGAAGATTTTCCGCTTGCTGCGGTAGTCCACGGTTTGGGACTTGCCCGCGCAGTACCAGCCCTTGTACTTGGGGTTACACAAAATATGCCGGATGGTCAGGACGTTGAAGGGCCCGCCCTTGCGGCTGGTGAAGCCCTCGTCGTACAGCGTTTGAGAGATGCGGCGGATGCCTATTTGCTGATTGGCATAGAGCTCAAAAATTTTTCGCACCACCTGAGCCTCCGCCTCGTTGATGGTCAGCACGCAGTCCTTTTTGTCGTAGCCCCACAGCTTGTCGTTGCCCAGCACATGCCCATTTTTGATGGCCTGCCGGAAGCCGAATTTCAGCCGTTCTGAGAGCTTCCGCACCTCGTCCTGGGCCACCCCGGCCATAACCACCAGGCGGAACTCGCTGTCGGAGTCCAGGGTGTTGATGTTGTCGTTTTGGAACAGCACCCCCACATCGTGCTCCAGCAGCTCCTGGGTGTATTGAATGCTGTCCAGGGTGGAACGGGAAAAGCGGGAGATCTCCTTCGTGATGATGAAGTCGAAGCGCCCGGCCTTGGCGTCCGCTATCATCCGTAGGAAGCTGTCCCGCTTTTTGGTGCTGGTGCCGGAAATACCCTCGTCCACATAGCCGGGGACGTAGGTCCAGTTCCGTTTTTCCTGAATGAACTGAGTGTAATACTGCACCTGGTTTTCCAGGCTGCCCCGCTGTTCGTCCTTGTCGGTGGAGACCCTGGCGTAGAAGGTCACCCGCAACGGCAGGTCGAAGATGGTTTTCCCGCTGCGCATCTCATTGCGTATCCTGAGTACATTCACATTGAGTCACCTCCTTTGTCAAGCACACAGGATACTGGAACAGCTCCGGGAAGTCTATCATAGAGTGTACCAAATCCACGGCTTTGGAATAGGTGAAATCGGATATGAGGCCAAGAGAGTGAATGTGGTCCAGCAGAACGCCGGCCAGTTCTCGCTGCGCGCTTTCCAAATTGCATCACCTCGGTTCATAGATATGTTTGGAGAATAAAAAAATACCGGACGGGCATGGTCCGTCCGGCATTGGTGGAATCTTACAAATTGGGCAGTTCGTTCGCCGGAGGCTGGCAGCTGTGCCCCTGGCAGACATAGAAAGTCGTCTTTCCATTTTTCAGCGGGTAATCTCCGTCCGGTTCCCGCAAAACCACAGCCGCCTCCGCCGAAAGCTCCAGAGGCAGACAGGCCGCCTTGGTCTTATCCGAACCAACCACCGTCACCTTGGGCGACGGGTCCCGGTAATCCAAAAGCGCCAGCAGAAACATGGCGTGCCCGGTGGGATACTGCTTCGCGTCTGCCGCCAGAAAATCCAGCTGCTGTTCCGCCAGGAGACCATAATGCTCCTCCGAAATCAGCTGACCCAACCGCACCAGATTCCAGGCCATCAGGGAATTCCCACTGGGCAGTGCCCCGTCATAGGTCTCTTTGGGACGGAGAATCAGAGCCTCGTGTTCTTCTCCGTAGAGATAAAAGCCGCCCGTTTCCTGGTCCTGAAATTGTTCGCGAGTCTCCCGGCAGAGCTGTTCCGCCCGCTCCAGATAGGCCCGCTCCAGCGTGGCCCCATACAGCGCCAGCTGAGCGAAAACGCAAGCGGCGTAGTCGTCCAGGAAGCCTTTTTCTCCCCGCCGTCCGGCCCGGAAGCTAACATGGAGCGTCTTGCCGTCCCAGAGGGTTTCCCAGAGAAAGCGGTCGGCCCGTTTCGCGGCGTCCAGGTATTTTTGCTTTCCCTCGACCTGGTACAGCCGGCAAAGCGCCGCGATTACAAGAGCGTTCCAGGCGGTTAAAATCTTGTCGTCCAGGCTGAGGGAACAGCGGCTTTTGCGGTATTGATAAATCGTTTCCAACAGGCTGTCAAAGCTCCGGTCCTCCGGGTTGCTGTGGAGCAGATTGGGGATGCTTTTTCCCTCGAAGTTCCCGGCTTTCGTGACGTCGAAGTGCTGATTGAAGGACTCTCCCCGCTCTGGCCCCAAGAGGCGGATGATCTCCTTTGGTTTGAAGAGATAGTATTTTCCTTCCTCGCCGCCGCTGTCGGCGTCCAAGGCGCTGTAGAAACCGCCCTCCGGGGCGGTCATCTCCCGGAGAATAAAGTCTGCCGCCCTTTCCGCCGCCAGTAGGTACAGTCTCTTCCGGGTGACGCTGTATACCTCACAGTAAGCCAAAATCAGCAGGGCGTTGTCGTACAGCATTTTCTCAAAGTGGGGGACCAAAAACCGCTCGTCGGTAGAGTACCGGCAAAAGCCGCCGCCGACGTGGTCGAACAGCCCGCCCCGGTACATCTGCGTCAGCGTCCGCTCCGCCATCTCCAGGCAGTCCCGATCTCCCCGTCTCCGGTAATACGCCAGGAGGAATAGGAGGTTGTGGGGCGAAGGAAATTTCGGCGCATCGCCAAAACCGCCGTTTTTCCGGTCGAACAGCCGCTTATAAAGCCCGACGGCCTCCTCCAGCATCCCCGGCTCCGCTTTGTCCTCCGCTGTCTTCGTCTGATTCAGCAGGGCAATGATTTCCTCCGCCGGACCCAGCAGAGAGGAGCGGTCCCGCTCCCATCTCTCGTGAATTATCGTCAGCAGTTCCCCAAAGCTCACCATGCCGCCCCGCCGCTTCTTGGGGAAATAGGTCCCGGCAAAAAACGGCCTCTTTTCCGGCGTCAGAAACAAGCTGGCGGGCCAGCCTCCGCCGCCTGTGAATACCTGGCAGACGGCCATATAGACGCTGTCCACGTCCGGCCGCTCCTCCCGGTCCACCTTGACGGAGATAAACCAACGGTTCAGCAGTTCCGCCGTCTCGGGGTCCTCGAAGCTCTCATGGGCCATAACGTGGCACCAGTGGCAGGCGCTGTAGCCGATGCTGAGGAAGACGGGCTTGTCCTCCTCGCGGGCATGGCGGAAAGCCTCATTACCCCAGGGATACCAGTCCACGGGGTTCTCCGCGTGCTGGAGAAGGTAGGGACTTATCTCGTTTTTCAAATGGTTAGGCATCCTATCACATCCTTGTTTGCTTAGGATGGCTGAAATCTGACGAAATGATACCCAATCTGATGGGAGGGGAATCATCCTATAGCAATCCAATAAAATAACAGTGCATTGACTTGAGGTGTAGAATGTTATCA
>CATOKC010000106.1 GCA_951800675.1 uncultured Oscillibacter sp. | reverse complement strand
AGGCTTTGGGAGGGCGGCGGGTCGGTTGGAACCTCCGGCTCCTCCGGGGTCTCCGGCTCTGGGTCGCTGGGTTCTTCCTCCGGGGCCTCCGGTTCTGGTGCGCTGGGTTCTTCCTCCAGGACTTCCGGCTCTGAGGCAGGCTCGTCCTTTTCTTCCCAATCGCTCAGACTGAAAACGTCATAGAAATCATCCACGTCAGCCCTCCACAGGTTCCAGCTTTTTCAGCCGGCCGTAGAGCTGGCCCTTCATCTTGTAATGCTCATAGACCAGCTCATACAGCTGACCCACCTCCAAGGTGTCCGGGTTCACGCTCCGAGGACAGCTGATCTCCTGCACCCTGCTGCCTAACATCTCTCCATCTTCTTCGTCCTCCAAATGCACCAGGTGCAGGCCGCAAAACTGCTTCTGCTGCCCGTCCTTCTCGTACTTCCTCAGCTCCATGCCTACCAACCGCGCTACTTCTGCCATTACTCTTTGTCCTCCTTTCCTTTAAAAATCTCCCCTCTAGCACCGAACGAGCGATTTTCCGTCCGTAGGTTTTCCGCCGCTTTCCATAGTCCCTGTTCTCCCGTATTTTCCAACGGTGGGTAATAGATGCTTTGACGGGCCGTCTCGGAAGCCATAACGCAGGTGCGCTCATCTTGTCAGGGAGTTGCCAGCCCTGTTGCCAACCCGGACTGGTTTCATAGTAGTGAATAAAATTCCTTTTCACTACATACTTATAATATCAATGTATTTGATTGTAGTTAAATAGATTTGCAAAATTTCACGTGTTCCATTATGATATTGCCCGAGGTGATATTATGAAAAACGTACAGCCGACATCAATTCGCCTAGACAGCGAACTCTATGAACGAATCAAAGCAGACGCCGAAAAAGAACGCCGAAGCGTTTCAGGCCAGATTGAATACATGTTGCTACAGTACTACGAAATGAGAAAACTACTCCTTAGATAGAAATGGAGGGACACTCATGGACTTTATCGGAAGTCCAATCTATTATTTCATTTGCGGCGCAGCTTTTGCCACTCTGGTTATTTGGCTTATCCTCCTCCAGAAAAAGCCGGAAAAGAAAACACCTCCACCACCCCCACCCTCCAGGCCGAGACCTAGTAAACCTCGCTATGCCGCCGGAAGCGATATGGACAGAATAAACAGAAATGCTCATACCATCGATTTTAAGGAAAAAGCGCCTTGGGATCCTTCTACCCTAATCGGCTTTCTTGTTGGTGCCTCCATCTTCTTTTTCCTTGTTTTTGTTGCTCCAAACCTCAACTGAGGCCTCCGGCATCCTGACACCCTGACTGTATTACAAGAATCGTGCTGCGGCAGCTCACCGTCAGCCGGGCATGTAATACATTCCCTTCCCCGCCTGGGGGCGACTGAACAAAATAACGGTTGTTGTTGCAAAATATCAGGCCGGAAGCTGTTTTCCCACTCGTTTCAGTGGTTCAGCTTCCGACCTGTTTTAGCGGTCATTTCGCAACAAAACCTTGATTCATTTTGTTCAATCGCCTATGTCTTTCCACTGCCTCCTCCCCTAAATTGATTCCTCGTCCAGCGCAGGGCTGATGTCATAAAATCCGCCGTTTCGGTCAAACTATCGTATCATCAAAACAGAACGGAGGATCGCCTTGATTCCATGCACCAGTGAATGCGTCTATCAATCCGACGGCCTCTGCACGCTGGACAGCGCGGCCGCTGCCGGTGTACCTGCTTTAGGTGGCGCCTGCGTCCACTTTATCCCCGTAAAGCGGCTCGAATCGCCTCACCGATATTCCGAACGGGCAGCAGCTTTAGGTCCGCAATGTTCTCCAGGCCCCGATGAGCCGGGACCACGCACCGTTTGAACCCTAGCCGACGGACCTCGGCCACCCGTTGGGTCAGTTGGCTGACACTGCGCAGTTCTCCGGTAAGCCCAACTTCTCCGATGGCCGCCAGGTCACCGGGGACGGGCTTGTCCAAATAACTGGAGGCCAACGCCACAACAGCGGCCAGGTCCGCGGCGGGCTCGTCCAATTGCAGCCCCCCGATGATGTTCAAATAGGCGTCGCAGCTGGACAGCTTCAGACCGCCCCGTTTTTCCAGCACTGCCAGCAGCATGGCTGCCCGGTTGTAGTCGAAACCATTGCTGGTCCGCCGGGGATTTCCTCCCGCGGAGGTTACTACCAGCGCCTGTACTTCCGCCAGCACCGGCCTCGCCCCCTCCATAACGCAGGCGACACAGGTACCTGGAGCCTCCTCTGGACGGCCAGACAGCAGCATCTGAGATGGATTTTCCACCTCTGTCAGCCCGCCGTCCCCCATTTCAAAAACACCAATCTCGTTGGTGGCGCCGAAGCGGTTTTTCGCAGCCCGGAGAATACGGCAGAAGGTGTGCCGGTCCCCTTCGAAGTACAGCACGCAGTCCACCATATGCTCCAGAACTTTGGGCCCGGCAATGGAGCCCTCTTTGTTCACATGGCCGATGACAAAGACCGTAATATTGCTCCCCTTGGCCAACTGCATCAGGGCCATGGTGCAGTCCTTTACCTGGCTGACGCTGCCTGCCGGAGAATCTAAAGCGTCGTTATAAAGCGTCTGGATGGAATCCACGATCAGCACGTCCGGCTGTTCCTGGTTTACTGCCTCCAGCATCTCCCCCAGGCCGGTTTCCGACAACACCAGGAGGTTTTCGCTCTCCACACGGAGCCTCTGAGCCCGGAGCTTCAGCTGGTGCTGGGATTCCTCTCCAGATACATACAGCACCTTGGCAAATTCACAGAGCCTGCCGCAGATTTGGAGCATCAGCGTGGACTTTCCAATACCAGGCGCACCGCCCACCAGCACCAGGGAACCCTTGACGGCTCCGCCGCCCAAAACCCTGTCCAGCTCCCCCATACCGGTGGAAAAGCGAATCTCCACGCTGTCCCCCAGTTCCGTTACTGGACGAGCTTTATGCGGGGACAGAACCCGGGAAGAGGAAGCCCTCCCCCTCCCCTTTGCCGGAGCCTCCGGACGCTCCACCACCGTGTTCCACGCGCCGCAGGCAGGACAGCGCCCTGCCCATTTTGGCGTTTCGTTGCCACATTCCGTGCAGTAAAAAAGCGTTTTGGGCTGTTTCATGTTATCTCTCCAAATTCGTTTTCCAGTTCTCCGGCGTTCAGATATCCCGCTGTGACAGCAGCCGCCAGCCGCAACTGATAGGCCGGGTTCTGCAAGCGTTCCGTCTCCGGTCCATTGGAAAGGAAGCCACATTCCACCAGCACCCCCGGCGCGGAGATGCTTTTCATCAAATAGATGCTGTCGGGTATCTGTCGGGGCTGTTTGCCGTTCCCGGCATTGACGGCGGCGTTCAGCGTTTCCTGAATACCGGTTGCCAGCTCCTTCGCCCCCTCCTGCCGGTTCCAGAACACCTGGGCTCCGTACGTAACCGGGGACGAGGGCAGACTGTTCTGGTGAATACTCATCAAAACAGCGTTTTCCGTCTCCTCCACCAGTTTTACCCGATTTTTCAGGTCCGAGGTTTTTCGCTGGCGTATGGTGTCCAAGCCCTTGTCACAGATAGTCACATCCTCGCTTCGGGTCAACTGGGTCCTTTGCCCGACGAAGCGCAGCAGATCACTGATCCGCAGAGATACCGCCAAATTGATATGACTTTCCGCTACACCTCCCGGGGATACCGCTCCCCCGTCCTCCCCACCGTGTCCAGGGTCGATAACCACGGTGATGGGGACTTCTTCCCGGACATGGAAAGCTGGTATGGCACTTCCTCTCCATAGTACCGCTGCCAGTCCCAGAAAGAAGCAGCAGAATAGACAGGAGAAAATCAAGTCGCGTTTTCGCAACAGGATAACCACGGACAACGCTCCCTTCACAAATCTCGTGCTAAGAGGATATGTCCGGCGGCTTATCCCATATGCGGCCTTTTCCTGTGACACTTATGGATATTTTCCATTATAGCAAGTACCTCCCCAAAAAGCAAGCCGAAGCCCGAACAATTGTCCCATTGCTTCCCAGGTAGCCCCTTTGCCGCTGCCGGCATACAATGGAATGAGCGCGAGACACCTCGCGCCATTCTTACACAAGGAGGAAAGCAAATATGGAAAGACCTAATCAGACGCCGGCCGGTTCCTGCGGCGCGGGAATGGGCACACTCCCCGGCAATTGCGCCCCGCTGGCGTTTCCTTATATTCCGATGCAGGAGCAGAACCCTCCCCGCTTCAGCCGGGCGGAGGCCCTTCAAGCTGGCACGTTGTTTCCCGGTTTGGACCTGCCCTTTAAAGCGGCCATCCAGGCGAAAACTAAGCTGGCCAACACCGCCCTGGTGGAGCTAATGGCGCTGGATTTTGCCATCAAGGAGCTGAATCTGTACCTGGATACCCACGCCAACGACCAGGAGGTTCTCCAGCTTTACTGGTCCTATATCAAGCTGGCCAAAGAGGGCCGGGAAAAATATGAGAAGATGTATGGCCCCCTGACCAGCACCGACCTGACCCCGGAGGACGGCTACGCCTGGCTCAAGGACCCGTGGCCCTGGGACGTAGGAGGGAATGACTAATGTTTGTATATGAGAAAAAGCTTCAATACCCGGTGAAGGTTAAGAACACCAATCCCAAGCTGGCGGCGGCCATTATCTCCCAATACGGCGGGCCCGACGGGGAGCTGGGAGCTTCCCTCCGGTATCTGAGCCAGCGCTACTCCATGCCCTATGCGGAGCTGAAGGGCCTGCTGACGGACATCGGCACAGAGGAATTGGGTCATCTGGAGATGGTGGGTACTCTGGTCCACCAGCTGACCCGGAACCTCAGCGAGGAGCAGATTAAGGCTGCCGGTTTTGACGCCTACTTCGTGGACCATACCACCGGCGTGTTTCCACAGTTCGCTTCCGGTTTCCCCTGGTCTGCCGCTACCATGCAGGTAACCGGGGATGTCATTGGGGACTTGACAGAGGATTTGGCGGCGGAGCAGAAAGCCCGCGTAACCTACGACAACATCCTCCGCCTCTCCGACGACCCGGATGTCAGCGATGTCATCAAATTCCTCCGGGCCCGGGAAATCGTCCATTTCCAGCGCTTCGGCGAAGGACTGCGGCTGGCAAAAGACAAAATGAACGCGAAAAACGTTTACTATATGAACCCGGCTTTCGATAAATGAAAAGAGCAAGAGCGGCGGGAATCCGCCGCTCTGTTTCATTATTCTAACAACTTTGCAAACGCATCCTCCGTCAAAACAGGAATCCCCAGTTCCTCCGCTTTTTTCATCTTGCTCCCCGCGGCTTCCCCCGCCACTACATAGGTGGTTCGTTTGGAAACAGACCCAGCGGCCTTGCCGCCCCGCTCCTCAATCAGCGCCTGGGCCGTCTTGCGGTCGAACCGACTGAGTGTTCCGGTGAGAACGAACGTCATCCCGGCAAAGCGCTCATCCCCCAGCTCCGAGGTGCTCTCCATATGAACCCCGGCGGTTTTTAACCGGGCAAGCAGGTCCTTGGCTTGAGGGGAGGCCAGATAGTCCACCACGCACTGGGCCGTCACGCCGCCCACATCGTCGATTTCCGTCAGTTCCTCCGTCGAGGCGGCGCACAGTGCGTCCATCGTACGGAAATGGGAGGCCAGTACTTTGGCCGCCTTCTCCCCCACCTGCCGGATGCCCAGGCCAAAAATCAGCCGGGACAAATCATTAGACTTAGAGCGTTCGATGGCGGCAAGCAGGTTTTCCGCGGATTTCTTCCCCATCCGCTCCAGCTTCGCTAAGGCTTCCTTTTCCAGACTGTAGAGGTCCGCCGGGGAGGAAACCATACCGCTGTCGATAAGCTGCTGTACTACGGCAGGCCCGCAGCCGTCAATATCCATTGCATTCCTGCTGGCGAAATGCGTCAAGTTCCGAAGCAGCTGTGCGGGACACTCCGCGCCGGTGCAGCGGATGGCCGCGCCGTCCTCATCCCGGCGGACCGGCGCGCCGCAGACCGGGCAGACCTCTGGAAAGCGGTAGGGCTCCGTTCCCTCAGGCCGTTTGGAGAAATCAACCTCCACCACTTCCGGAATGATCTCCCCCGCCTTTTGAACAATAACGGTGTCCCCGATACGAATGTCTTTTTCTGTAATGAGGTCCTGGTTATGCAACGTTGCGTTGGTCACGTTCGTCCCTGCTAAGCGGACAGGCGTCAATACCGCCTTGGGGGTCAATACGCCGGTGCGCCCCACCTGAATGACAATATTCAGTACCTGAGCGGGCTTTTTCTCCGGCGGATATTTGAAGGCTACCGCCCACTTGGGAAACTTCGCAGTACTTCCCAATTTTTTGCGATCAGTTAAGGAGTTTACCTTTACAACCGCTCCGTCAATATCAAAGGAAAAATTCAGCCGCTCATCGTTAATTCGGGCAATTTCCGCCTGACAAGCGGAGGTCCCGGAAAGGGTTTTATGGGGAATAACCCGGAACCGCTGGGAGGCCAGATACTCCAGTGTCTCCTGGTGGGAGACAAATTCCTTTCCCTCCGCCAATTGCAGATTAAAGACCTGTATATCCAGCTTCCGCTCCGCGCAAACCTTCGAATTCAGTTGCCGGAGGGAACCGGCGGCGGCATTTCTCGGATTTGCCAGCAAGGGTTTTCCCTGAATTTCCCGCTGGGCGTTCAGCTCCTCAAAGACGGCCCGCGACATATAAACCTCGCCCCGGACGATGAGCCGGGGCAGCTTGTCCGGCAGAACCATGGGGATGGAGCGGATGGTTTTCAGGTTTTCCGTCACGTCCTCCCCGGTCCGTCCGTCTCCCCGGGTAGCTCCCCGGACAAACACACCATCCCGGTACTCCAGCGCCACAGACAGACCGTCCACCTTGGGCTCCAGAGAGTAGACAGTCTCCTGTTCCAGTACCTCGTCCATCCGCTGGCAGAATTCCGCAACCTCTTCTTCACTAAACACATCCTGCAAGCTCTCCAAGGGAACCTCATGGGTATAGGAAGCAAAGCCCTCCAGGGTCTTTCCGCCAATGCGTTGGGTAGGCGAGTCTGGAGTTACCTCTTCCGGGTGCTGGGCCTCCAGTTCCTCTAAACGGCGGTTGAGCATGTCGTACTCATAGTCGCTGATAATGGGTGCGTCCAGCACGTAATATTGATAGCCGTGCTTGTTCAGCGCATCCCGCAGCTGCTTGATCTCTTCGCGGTAATCCATGAGGTCCTCCTAGTTTAGTATATAGTCCTTCGCATCGCTCACGTAGCTCTCCGGCGTGGAGCTGAAATACGTGTAGGTATCCGGCACAGAACCTACAATGACGGTCTCCGCCACAGTGACGGCGTTGGAGACAGTGGTAGCCGTAGAAAACCCTGGCAAGAGGATGCTGACGGCCACATCAATGTTCAGCACAATTTGATGCTTTGTCTGGTTGATACCCGCTGAGGTAAATTCGTTCTCAAAATTGGCGGAGGAAGAGCCCACCGACTCCATCCGCACGGAAATCCGGGGGCCCCTTCCCGCCAGAAGCACGGAACCGGAGAGGCTGCCCACCGGAATGGAAAGCTCCCGGGTGGACACCTGGTCGATCCGGGCCAAAATGATATCCAGAATGTTGGATTGAAGCCGGTTGAAAGCCGCCATATTGCTGTAGATAGCGGTAATCCGCCCTTCGTTGTCTTTTTCAAAGGTAATCAGATCGCTGTAGGTGATATTTCCGCTGTCGATGGCCTCGTCCACCGCCTCGGAAACGATGCGGTTTACCATGTTGGAAACTCGGGTGGTGGCCAGGCTCACCAGAATAGGACGCATCTGGGTTGTGGCGAAAATCACAGCCGCCATAGCTGCCGCCATGGTGGAAAAGGCTAGAACAGCCAGCAAATTCCGCCGTGCCATTCGCCGCCGGTAGTAGAAAAAGCCCATGCGTTACCACCCCCGGGGACACTTTATGCGCCGGAGGCTTGGTTTTATTTCAGGCTGTTCACGATCTCTTTGAAAACCCTTCCTCGCTCCATAAAGTTGGCGAAACGGTCAAAGGAGGTGCTGGCGGGAGACAGGATTATCACATCTCCTTCCTTCGCCCGGCCCCTGGCCAGGGAGACGGCCTGATGGTAGTCTTCCACATCCGCAATTTCCAAACCGCCGTAGTTTTCCGCCTGTTCCACTGAGGCGCGGATCACCCCGGCGGTGGCCCCGCAGAGAATCAGCAGCTTCACATGCTCGTTAACCACCGGGCCCAGGCTGCCGTAAGAGATGCCCTTGTCCTTTCCTCCGGCGATGAGGATGACCTTTTCCGGGAAAGCGTTCAGTCCCGCGATGGTCCGGCTGGGACTGGAGGCGATGGAATCGTTATAGTACCGCACGCCGTCCAGCTCCCGAACCAGCTCAATCCGGTGCTCCACGCCGCCGAAGTTTTTGGCAAAGTCCCGGATAATCTTGTCGGGAACCAGTCTGTCCACGGCGGCGATGGCGGCCATGTAGTTCTCCACATTGTGAATACCGGGAAGCTTGATTTCCGCCAGAGGAAGCACCTGGCGGCGGCCGTTTTCATTGGACATCCAGATGGCCTGCCCCTCCCCGGCATCGTCCGGCGCAAGATACGTCCCCCGCTCCACCGTTTCCCGGCGGCTGAAGGTGCGGAGCTCTCCCCGCTGGCGGCCGATAAAGGAACGGGTTACCTCGTTGTCAGCATTAAAAACGACAATATCGCTTGCAGACTGATGTGTAAAGATATTTTCCTTTGCAGAAATATACTCCGCATAATCCTTGTGCATGTCCAAATGGTTGGGAGCTAAATTTGTGACAACGGCAATATGAGGGCTCCAGCTCATGGTCATCAGCTGGAAGGAACTCAATTCCAGCACGGCGAGGTCCTCCGCCGTCATACTTCCGGTTTCCGCCAGCAGCGGGTGGCCGATGTTTCCCCCCAGGTGGACGGTTTTCCCCGCCGCCCGGAGCAGTTCCGCAAGGATGGTGGTGGTGGTGGTTTTCCCGTCGCTGCCGGTAACGGCCAGAATGGGACAGGGGCAGACCTCGAAAAAAACCTCCATCTCACTGGTCAATTTGCTTCCCCGATTCACAGCGGCGGTGAGCTCCGGCAAATCCGGCCGCATTCCCGGCGTGCGGAAAATAACATCCTCCGTTAAATCCCGCAGATAATCCGGTCCGAGCCGGAGACGGCAGCCTTTCTCCTCTAGCTCCTCCGCCAAAGCGCCCAGCGCGGTCCGATCCTTTTTGTCGCATGCGGTTACCGCCACGCCTCGGGAGAGCAGCAGCTCGATCAGGGGCCTGTTGGATACGCCAATGCCGATGACAGCCACGGTCTTGTTCTGCAAAGAAGCCAGATATTCCTCAAATTTCACAGAAATCGCTCCTTATCCTTTCCGCCAAAAGACGGAATTTTTCCCAAATGGAAGGTCTTCCACAGAAGCCATCATAGTCGCTTTCCTATTCTACCACGCCAGACCGCTCCCGGCAAGACTTGTCTTGGTAGGAAATTTATGATATTCTGTCAAGCGAAACCGGAAAGGAGGTCCTGCTATGGACCCGCAGTTCTTTCGAATCGGTCAGATTCCCGCCGCCCTCTGGGGCTCCCCCTCGGAGCGGGTGATTGTGGCCGTCCACGGAGCCCAGTCCAACAAAACGGACGTGCCATTCCGCCTTTTGTCAGAGGCATTGCCCCATTGCCAGGTTTTGAGCTTCGACCTGCCGAAGCACGGGGAGCGAAAAGACGGCCCTATCCGCTGTAAGCCTCCCGTCTGCGTCCGGGAACTGTCCGCTGTCCTGGATTACGCCGAAAGCCGCTGGGCCAGCGTCGGCCTTTTCGCCGTCAGCATGGGGGCCTATTTCAGTCTTCTGGCCTGCCGGGAACGAAACATATGCCATGCCTGGTTTCTCTCCCCGGTGGTGGACATGGAGCGCCTGACCTGGGACATGATGGGCTGGTTCCAGATTTCCGAGACGCGCCTGGAGGCGGAGGGAGAAATTCCCACCCCCATGGGCCAGACCCTCTGCTGGGACGATTACGGTTATATCCGCCGCCATCCCATTGACCGCTGGCCCTTCCCCACCGACATCCTCCGGGGCTCCGGGGACACCCTGGTGGCGGAGGAAACCGTCTCCGCTTTCGCGGAGCGCTTTTCCTGCCGTCTGCGGATCGAGGAGGGCGCGGAGCACTGGTTCCATACGCCGCCGGAGCTGGACGCACTGTCCCTCTGGCTCCGGGAGACGGGTTGACAAGCTGTCCCTTTGCCTGTATAATGTGCATCGCGAGGAAAACAGACAGCCGCGTGAGCAGGCCGAAAGGCCGTTCATGAGGAAAGTCCGGGCTCCACAGGGCAAGGATAACGGGTAACGCCCGCCGAAGGCGACTTCAGGAAAAGTGCAACAGAGATATACCGCTGGTTCGGGTTTCCGTTCCAGTAAGGGTGGAAAGGTGCGGTAAGAGCGCACCCATCGGCTGGGAACAGTCCGATGCTGTAAACTCTATCCGGAGCAACACCGGTATGGGAGCGTCGGGGTTCGTCCCCGAAAGGCTGGCCCGGCCGCTCCCGGGGTGGCTGGAGCGCGTTGGCAACAGCGCGCCTAGATAGATGGCTGTCAAATACAGAACCCGGCTTACAGTTTTGCTCGCAATATATGAGGACCGTCCGCATGATCTGCGGGCGGTCCTCTTTTATAGATTATAGAGTCTCTCCGATGACGGGCGGGTGGCTGCCCAGCCTCGCTTGAGCCCGGGCAGACTCTTCCGGTATGGTCAATAGCCGTTCCCGCAATTCCGGGGAGACGCTGTCCAGCCAATACTGGTCGATTTCCTTGACTTGATTGTCGCCGCGCCAGTCGTAGACCATGTAGGGCTTCTCCGGCCAGCGGGTACGGACCACCACCTCGTTGTGCCCGTATTCGTCGACATCGTCCACCGCAACGGTCAGACAGTCCTCCACCAGCAGGACGGTCACACGGTTCTCCTCCTTACTGTCCCACTCTCCGATCCAGAAACAGTAGTCACAAAGGAATACCTGCCCTCTTGGCTCGGCATAAGGGTCCGGGTAATAGTTCTCGCTGGTGTAGTTGACCTCGTCATACCAGAACAGTTGGTCTCTCTCCACTTCAAATCGCGCATCCATCATCCCGCCCAGAATAATGCTTCCTGTTGCCTCACAGGAGGAAACGGTTCCCTCATAGGTCCGCCGGTTCCAACGGCAGTCCATACGATAGGACCGCTCACCGCCATGCTCACTTTCCAATCTGATGCTGCCGAAGTCCACATCCGCCCCGCACTTCAGGCGGAGCAAGTGGCCCTGGTCTTCCACATAGAGGTAGTTCTCATTTCCCACGGTTTCCTTTAGCACGATGGTGTTGTCCAGCTGCTCACGGACGTATGTGCCGCAATACCAAATGGTCCCCAGAGTCGCCGCCAGTATCAGCGCCATCGCCAGGGCCGTCTGCCAGACGCACTTCCGCCGCTCCGACCGCAGACTTTCCCGGGAAATTTCCAATAAGTTCTGTACGGGTTTTTCCTTCCTCATCGCCTGCATAGGCTCCTCCTTTATCTGTTCCATTGCCGCTTCCATTCTCCGGCAGGCCATCAGCTCCTCCACCCCCAGGTCCAGGGCCTCCGCCAGGGGCTCCAGCAGCGTCACATCCGGGTAGCTCAGGGCCCGTTCCCACTTGCTCACCGCCTTGTCCGTCACGTGGACCCGGGCCGCCAATTCCTTTTGCGTCAGCCCGGCGGCTTTCCGGTTCTCCGCGATAAAATTTCCGAATTGCTGTTTGTTCATGTGCTTCACCTCCCTGTCAGTCTACACCCAACCCCGAAAAAAAAGCAACCGACCAGCGGTAGAATCCGGCAAATTCCGCCTGGTTCAAGCGGTTCAGGCCCCAGGAAAAATTTTTTCCATATTTCCATTTTTAAGGTTGAACTAAGAAAGCCGCTGTATG
>CATOKC010000105.1 GCA_951800675.1 uncultured Oscillibacter sp. | reverse complement strand
TTCTCAGGGGCCTTTTCCGGAGTTTTCTCCGGCGCGTTCGGAGTTTCCTCCTGTCCCCCGGCGGGGGGTTCGGAACCGACGTGCTGGGCCATGCGGTAGATCACCGCGCAGCCCTGGCCCCGGTTCATGGTGACCGTACCGCCAAAGGTCCCGTCGGAATAGCCTCCGATGATGCCCAGGGCGTACACATTGGACACCGCATTCCGGTAGGCGTCGCGGATGCCGTCCCAGTCGGCGATTTTTTCTGCGGCGGCGGCTTTCTCCTCCTCGCCGGCGGAGGCGCCCCTTTGGGCCATGATGTTGGTCATGAGCTGGGCCATGTCATAGCGGCTAATGGGTTTGTCCATGGTCCCGGCTTCCCGGTACAGGGACGCGAAGCTGGCGCCCTTGAGGACCCCGGCCTGGGACAGGGCTTCCGTGTTGGGGACGAACCAGCCCAGGTTCTTGTTGGCCTCCGTGCTGTTCTCCTTGACGGCGTCCGGGTAGAAGGCCCGGGACAGCATGACGCAGAACTGGGCCCGGGTCACTTGGGAGGCGGGCTTGAAGGACCCATCGGCGTAGCCGGAGGTGATGCCCTTGGCGGCACATTCTTGAATGGCGTCGTGGAAGGTGTGGGACTGGGGCACGTCGCGGAACTCCGCCGCCAGGGCGGGGACGCTGAGCGCCATGCACAGGGACAGGGCCAGAAGCAGGGATAGCGGTTTTTTCATTACGCGTTCTCTCCTTTTTTAGTTTGTTCCATTATAACCCCCCCTGCCGCCGTGCCGCAAGAGGAAAAACCCTCCGGCGGCGTTGTCTGCGGAAAAGAGGTGCTGTCCGCTCCCGGATTTTGGGAAAACCTCCGTCGTTTTTCACGATGAATGGCGTGGAAGATGCCGGATTTTTCGTGAAACCGGCTGGAAAAATGGCCGGATTTCATTTTCCTGTTGCGCTGAAAAAGACAGACATGTATAATAACAAATCAAGACAGGCGAAAGGCGCTCCAAAGCGGGGAGGCCGGACGCCGGAGGGCCGCTTTCAAGCGGCGGAGGGAACGCCCTATGCAGACGATGAACGTGTTCAACGACATCCTGGGCCTGTACATTATTCTGGTTCTGGTACTGGTAGTTTTGCCGCCGAAACAGAATAGTGCGTTTGGTCATGCGCGAAACAAGGGCGCGGTCAACGGTTTCCTCCGCTAAGCGGCGTGAAACGGCCGGTCCCCAAAACCGGAACTCTTGCAAGTCCGTGACCCGACGAGGGACACGGGCTTTTTTGCTTTTCACACCGAAAGGAGATGCTGAGCATGGAACTGACAGGCGCGCAGATTTTGATGGAGGGCCTGGCCCGGGAGGGCGTGGAGCGGGTATTCGGCTACGCCGGGGCCACCATCTGCCCCATTGCCGACGCCCTGCGGGAGGACCCCAATATGGACTATACCCTGGTTCGCACGGAGCAGAACGCCGGGCACATGGCCTCCGGCTATGCCCGGGTGACGGGAAAGACCGGGGTGTGCATTGTCACCTCCGGCCCGGGGGCCACGAACCTCATCACCGGCGTGGCCACGGCCTATATGGACTCCATCCCCCTGGTGGCGGTGACGGGGCAGGTGCCCTCCAACCTCCTGGGGCGGGACATCTTCCAGGAGGTGGACATCACCGGGGCGGTGACCCCCTTTACCAAGCACTGCTATTTGGTGAAGGACGCCGCTCAGCTGCCGGTGGTTTTGAAGGAGGCGTTTCACATCGCCTCCACGGGCCGCCCAGGGCCGGTGCTCATCGACATCCCCGTGGACGTGCAGGAGCAGCTGGTGACGGACGTGGAATTTCCCGAGGAGGTCCGCATCCGGGGCTATAACCCCAGCGTCCGGGGAAACGACAAGCAGATTTCCAACGTGGCGGCGGCCATCGGCGTGGCCCAAAGGCCGGTGATCTGCGCCGGGGGCGGCGTGTTCCTGGCCCATGCCGAGGAGGAGCTGCGGCAGTTTGCCGAAGCCACCGGCATCCCGGTGGTCACCACCATGATGGGCCTCTCTCTTCTGCCCACGGAGCACCCGCTGAACATGGGCATGATCGGGGCCCACGGAAACAATACGGCCAACAAGGCCCTGGTGAAGTCCGACCTCCTCATTATGATCGGCACCCGGGTGGCGGACCGGGCCATCGTTTCCCCGGATGAGATTCAAAAGCGGATGGCCAACATCCACATTGACGTGGACCCCGCCGAAATCGGGAAAAACATGCAGTCCACCCTCCCCCTGGTGGGGAACGCCAAGGTGATTCTCCAGCAGCTCATGGAGCGGGGGGCCCGGGCGGAGTGCGGGGATTGGCGGGAGATGCTCCAGGAGCTCCGCCGGACAAACCTGGGCCGGGGCTATCCCGCAAAGGACGGGTACGTTTTCCCGGGCCGCCTCCTGCGGCTTTTGGGCGAGCGATTGGACAAGGACGCCGCCGTCTGCGTGGACGTGGGACAGAATCAAATTTGGGCCTGCAAGCACCTGCGGCTCAACGGGGCCCGGTTTTTGACCAGCGGGGGGCTTGGCACCATGGGCTATGCCATCCCCTGCGCCGTGGGGGTAAAGACCGCCCAGCCGGGCCGCCAGGTGGTGGCTGTCTGCGGCGACGGGTCCTTCCAGATGTCCATGAATGAGCTGGCCGCCGTGAAGGCGGGAGGCTTTGATTTAAAAATCCTCCTCTTCCGCAACGGCGTCCTGGGCCTTGTGAACCAGATTCAAAGCAAGGAGCCCTACCACGGCCCCTTCGGCGTGCGGCTGGAGGGAGACCCGGACTTCGCCGCCATCGCCTCTGCCTACGGCATCCCCAGCATGACGCTGCGGGACGAGGCCAAGGTGGAGGAGACCCTGGAACGCTTCTTGGGGGCGGAGGGGCCCTGCCTCCTCATCGCGGAGGTGAGCCCCGAGTGGAAAACTACGGACTGAGAGGGAGGACGGAAGGATGAAACAGACGATTTCCATTTTGGTGGAGAACCGGGCGGGCGTTTTGAACCGAGTGGCCAGCCTGTTTTCCCGCCGGGCCTTCAACATCGACTCCCTGGCGGTGGGCGTGACGGACGACCCCTCCCTCTCCCGGATGACCATTATTGTGGACAACGGGAACAGCGTGGTGGAGCAGGTGGAAAAGCAGCTGAACAAGCTGGTGGAGGTCATCAAGGTTCGCACCCTGGACGAGGGGAACATGATTGGCCGGGAATTGATGATTATAAAAGTCAGCGCCAACAAAAACAACCGAGAACACATTATGACCATCTGCAACATCTGCGGGGCCAAGGCGGCGGACATTTCCCCCACCTCCATGACCCTGGAGATTTCCGACACCCCGGACCGGGTGGACGTGTTTGAGGAGATGATGCGGCCCTTCAACATTTTGGAGGTGGCCCGGACCGGGGTCATCGCCCTGCAAAAGGGCGGGGGAAAAATCTAACGACAGGAAGGAGTAACACGATATGGATAAAGCGCAGAAAAAAGCCCTGACGGAGGAGTGGAAGAACCGCCGCCCAGAGATGGGGGTCATTTCCCTGCGGTGCAAGGAGACGGGAGAGGTCTTTTTGGGAACCGCCAAGGACACGAAAGCGGCGTTTAACAGCGTCCGGGCCAAGCTCTCCGGCGGCATACACCCCAACAAGCGGCTGATGGAGCTGTGGAAGCAGTACGGCGAGGAGGGCTTCGAGCTCTCCGTGGCCGCCGTGCTGGAGTATGAGGACCCGCTGGAGGACCACACGGAGGAGCTGGAGACCCTGCGGGAGCTGTGCCTGGCAGAGGACAAACATGCGGTGAAAATATGGAAATAAACCGTTGGAGGAGGAGCGTGCGCCTATGAAAATCAGAGCCACTGCGGCCATCATGGAGTGCTTGTTGGAGCAGGAGGTGGATACCGTTTTCGGCTACCCCGGCGGCACCATCCTCAACGTCTATGACGAGCTGTACCGTTACCAGGACAAGATTCACCACGTATTAACCGCCCACGAGCAGGGGGCGGCCCACGCGGCGGACGGCTACGCCCGGTCCACCGGGAAGGTCGGGGTGTGCTTTGCCACCTCCGGCCCCGGGGCCACGAACCTGACCACCGGCATCGCAACCGCGTATCTGGATTCCTCCCCGGTGGTCTTTATCACCTGCAATGTTACGGAGGCCACGTTGGGCAAGGATGCCTTCCAGGAGGTGGACATCACCGGCATTGCCATGCCGATTACGAAAGCCACCTTCCTGGTTCGGGACCCGGCGACGATTCCCGCCGTTATGCGCCAGGCCTTCGCCGTGGCCGCCAGCGGGCGACCGGGGCCGGTGCTCATCGACTTTTTGAAGGACGTGACCTTCCCCAGCGTGGAAATCGAGTATGAGTTCGTCCCCTGGCGGGAGAACCGGGGCTGCGCCGGGATGCGGGAGCTGAATCGGGACCACGAGCTGAAAAAGCCCACGCCAAATAAGGAGGACGTGGACATCCTCCTGGAGATGATCCAGCAGGCCCAGCGGCCCTTCGTCATCTGCGGCGGCGGCGTGGTGCTGGGCCGGGCGGACCAGGAGTTTTTGGAGTTTGCCGAGAAGCTGGACGCCCCGGTGGCCATCAGCCTCATGGGCGGCGGCGGCTTCTCCGGGAGCCACCCCCTGACCACCGGCATGATCGGCATGCACGGGTCCAAGGCCTCCAACACCGCCTGTGACGAGTGCGACCTCCTGATCGCCGTGGGCTGCCGCTTCTCCGACCGGGTGGCCCTGAACCCGGCCACGTTCGCCCGGCAGGCGAAAATTGTCCAGATCGATATTGACCGGGCGGAGATCGACAAGAACGTACTGACGGACCACCACATCATTGGCTCCGCCCGGCGGGTGCTGGCCATGCTGAACGAGAAGCTGCCCCAGTACGACCACAGCGCCTGGAAGGCCCACATCCTGCCCCTCCGGGCCCCGTCGGTGGCGGAGGACAGCGACCACCTGACCCCCCAGCAGGTGCTGGAGACCATCCGTCTCCAGATGCCGGAGGACGCCATTGTGGCCACCGACGTGGGCCAGCATCAAATGTGGGCCATTAAGTACCTCCACTTCCAGTATCCCGGGCAGATGCTCACCTCCGGCGGCTTTGGCACCATGGGCTTTGGCCTGGGGGCCGCCATCGGGGCCCAGACCGCCCACCCGGGCAAGAGGGTCTTTCACATCACCGGGGACGGGTGCTTTCGCATGAACTGCCATGAATTGGCGACCGTGGCCTACTACAAGCTGCCCATTATTACGGTGGTGTTCAACAACGGCACTCTGGGCATGGTCCGCCAGTGGCAGAGCCTTATCTACGGAAAGCGCTACTCCGAGACCACCCTGGACCGGGGACCGGACTTCGTGAAGCTGGCGGAGGCCTATGGCATCCGGGGCTTCCGGGTGGAGACGGCGGCGGATATGGAACGGGTGCTGGCGGAGGCTCTGGCGGTGGAGGAGCCCGCCGTCCTGGATTGCCGGCTGGACATTGACGAGATGGTCCGGCCCATGGTGGCCTCCGGGTCCGAGATTACGGATTTCCTGCTGAGCGAAGGAGGAGAGGTATGAGAAAGCAATGGGACACGGAGAAAAAGCTCTACACCCTCTGCATCCTGACGGAGGACACCCCCGGTATTCTCAGCCAGGTGGCGAGGCTCTTCTCCCGGAAGGGCTATAACATCGAGTCCATCGTCTCCGGCGCCACGGACCGGCCCCACACCGCCCGCATTTCCATTGAGCTGCTGGCGGACGAGCTGGTGGTCAACCAGCTGGCCACCCAGTGCCGCAGGCTCCTGGGAGTTCAGGCGGTGAAGATCTTTGACGAGGAGACCTGCATCCGCCGGGAGATTGCCCTTATCAAGGTCCGGGCGGCGGATCACGGAACCCGGGACGAGATCATTCAGCTGACCAACATCTTCCGGGGCCATATCATCGACGTGGACAAGGAGTCCCTGACGGTCTGGGTCTTCGGCTCCCAGAGCAAGAACGCGGCGCTGATTCAGATGCTGGAGGACTTCGGCATCCTGGAGATTGCCAAGACGGGTACTATCGCCATCGAAAGAGGGCGTAGCACGATATATGACGAGAGCAAATTGAAGGAGGAATATGAATATGGCAAGAATGTACTATGAGAAGGACTGCGACCTGGGCAAGCTGGACGGGAAGAAAATCGGCGTCATCGGCTACGGTTCCCAGGGCCACGCCCATGCCCTGAACCTGAAGGAATCCGGCTGCGACGTGTGCGTGGGCCTGCGCCAGGGCTCCAAGAACTGGGCCAACGCTGAGAAGGCGGGACTGAAGGTCCAGACCGTGGCGGACACCGCCAAGTGGGCCGATATCATCATGATTCTGGTGAACGACGAGGTCCAGGCGGACGTTTATAAGAAAGATATCGCCCCCAACCTGGAGGCGGGGAACATGCTGATGTTCGCCCACGGCTTCAACATCCACTTCAAGCAGATCGTGCCCCCCGCCGGGGTGGACGTGGCCATGATCGCCCCCAAGGGCCCGGGCCACACCGTCCGCTCTACCTATGTGGCGGGCAAGGGTGTGCCCTGCCTGGTGGCCGTGGAGCAGAACGCCACGGGAAAGGCGTTGGATTTGGCCCTGGCCTATGCGGCGGGCATCGGCGGCGCCCGGGGCGGCGTCATGGAGACCACCTTCCAGGATGAGACGGAGACCGACCTCTTCGGTGAGCAGGCCGTCCTCTGCGGCGGCGTGGTGGAGCTGATGAAAATGGGCTTCGAGACCCTCGTCGAGGCTGGCTACGCCCCGGAAAACGCCTACTTCGAGTGCATCCACGAAATGAAGCTCATCATCGACCTCATCAACAAAGGCGGCGTAGCCATGATGAACTACTCCATCTCCGACACGGCGGAATACGGCGAATACGTCTCCGGGCCCCGGATTCTCCCCTATGAGGAGACCAAGAAGAACATGAAGGCGGTGCTGACGGACATCCAGGACGGCGTGTTTGCCGGGAAGTGGATTGCCGAAAACAAAAACGGCCGGACCTTCTTCAACGCCAAACGCCGCCAGCTGGCCCAGCACCAGATGGAGACCGTGGGGGCGGAGCTCCGGCGGAATATGCTCTGGGGTGACGATACGGACCCGGATACGGCGTCCAACTAAGCAAAGGAAGGCCGTATACCGCGAAGATGGGCCAGGGGCAGCGCCCCTGGCCCGTTTGCCAGGTCCCCTGTGAAAACCCGGCGCGGCGGCTTTTTCAAAACGAAAGGACTGATTTCATGAATCGTATCCTTCCCCATCTCATCCTTTACAGCGGCCTGGGCCGGGACAGCATCCTGGTTCGTCTGGCGGAGATCATCCGGTCGTGCGGAGAGGGCGGGGCCAAGGAGCCCCTGCTCCAGCGGGCCAACGCGGAGGTTAAGCGCATCTTGGACCTCTCCACCGACTGCGGCTTTGACGAGAACCTCTGGCAGTGTTACCTCACCTGGGTCCTCATGACCAACGAAAATTCCTTTACCCGGACCTGCGAGCGGGTGGGCGCCACGGAGGGCGGCAGCGTGAACCGCTTCGCGGAAAATGACTTCGCCGTCTTTCACCAGCTGTTTCACTATGATTTTTCCGAGCTGGAGCGGTACCTGCTGACGGACTGCTTTTCCATCCTGACGGATTATCGGGCCATCCCCAAGCGGGAGCGGACCTATAACCGGGATGTCAGCGCCCAGGTTCTGACCCTCCGGAAGGCCCTGTCGGAGGCGAAAAACGGGCATGAGATGTTCCAATTGGTGACAGACTATTACAAGCGGTACGGCTATGGCGTCTTCGCCATGAATCGGGCCTTCCGCATCCGGCGGGAGGATGGGCTGGAGTTTCTGCCCATCAGCAACGTGGACGGTGTGCGGCTGGAGGACCTTTTGGGCTATGAGAGCCAGAAGGCGGAGCTGCGCCGGAATACGGAGGCGTTCCTGGCCGGGAAGCACGCCAACAACGTCCTGCTCTACGGCGACGCGGGGACGGGAAAATCCACCAGCGTCAAGGCGCTTATCAACGAGTACTACGACCAGGGGCTCCGGATGATTGAGATTTACAAGCGCCAGTTCGGGGAGCTGTCCCACATTTTATCGGAGATCAAGAACCGGAATTACCGCTTTGTCATCTTTATCGACGACCTCTCCTTTGAGGAGAACGAGGTGGAGTACAAGTTCCTCAAGGCCGTCATTGAGGGCGGCGTGGAGACCCGGCCGGAAAATGTGCTGATCTACGCCACGTCCAACCGCCGCCACCTCATCCGGGAGACCTGGAACGACCGGCAGGATATGGAGCACCACGGGGACATTCACCGCTCCGACACCATGGAGGAGAAGCTGTCCCTGGCGGCCCGGTTCGGCGTGACCATCAACTACAACGCCCCCAGCCCCAAGGAATTCCAGTCCATTGTCCGGGCTCTGGCGGAGCGGCAGGGAATCCGGATGGATGAGAAGGAGCTGATGACGAAGGCCAACGCCTGGGAAATCCGCCACGGCGGCTTCTCCGGCCGGACGGCCCAGCAGTTTGTCCACTACCTGGAGGGGCTGGCGGAATGAAGGTGCTGGTCAGCGCGTGCCTCTTGGGGGAGAACTGCAAGTACAGCGGCGGGAACAACCTGTGTCCCGGACTGCTGGACTGGCTGAAAAAGGAGGGCCATGAGGCCGTGCCCGTCTGCCCGGAACAACTGGGGGGCCTGCCCACGCCCCGGACTCCGGCGGAGATTGTGGGCGGCGCGGTCACCACCCGGGACGGGGAGGACGTGGACCGTGCCTTTCGCCGGGGAGCGGCTTTGGCGCTGGAAATTGCCCGGCGGGAGGGGGCGGAGCTGGCCGTCCTCCAGCCCCGGAGCCCCAGCTGCGGCGTGAAGCGGGTTTACGACGGGACCTTTTCCGGCCGGAAGGTTCCGGGCAGGGGGGTATTTGCCCAGCTGCTGGCCGAAAACGGCGTTCGGCTCCTGGAGCCGGAGGACCTGGAGGGCCGGTGATTGGGGATTGCGGCGGAGCGGACTTTGTGGTACAATAACCGAAATAACTTCCCGCCTTGACGGCGGAATACTGGGAAAGAGGGCGCGTTTCATGGTGGACTCCAAATGGCTCCAGACTTACCGGGAGGAAATTCGGACCTTCTCCGGGAAAATCCAGGAGTTTCAAGAGGGAAAGCTGGATAAGAAGGACTACAAGGGCTGCTCCGGCGGCATGGGAAGCTACGCCCAGCGGGACGCGGCGAAGCACATGCTCCGCCTGCGCCTGCCCGCCGGTCGGCTGACCATGGAGCGGCTGAAATTCCTGGCGGACATGGTGGAGAAGTACCAGGTCCGGCGATTGAAGCTCACCACCTGCGAGACGGTGCAGCTTCACGACCTGGCGGCGGAGCAGGTGCCCGCCATTATGGAGGAGGCAGTTTCCTGCGGCATCCTCTGCCGGGGCGGCGGCGGGGACAACCCCCGGAACGTCATGTGCAGCCCCCTCTCCGGCGTGCAGAGGGGGGAGGCATTTGACCCGTCCCCTTACGCGGCGGCGGTGACGGACTACCTTCTCTCCGTCTGCCGGGAGATTCACATGCCCCGGAAGCTGAAAATCGCGTTCTCCAACGGCGCGGACGACTCTGTCCACAGCGCCTTCCGGGACATGGGCTTCCGGGCCCAGGCGGACGGGACCTTCTCCCTCCGCGTCGCCGGGGGCCTGGGGGCCATGGGCCACCGCATGGGCGTGCTGGTGGACGAGGCCGTCCAGCCTGGGGAGGTCCTTTACTACGTCAAGGCCATGGTGGACACCTTCTGCCGGCACGGCAACTATGAGAACCGGGCCAAGGCCCGGACCCGCTTCATGCAGGACACCCTGGGCCCCGAGGGGCTTAAGGAGGCGTTTTTGAAAAACGTGGAGTCCGCCAAGGCGGAGGGAGGGCTGGAACTGCCCCGGCTGGAGGCCCTGGCCGATGTCTGCGGGGGAGAGGAGACGCTGGAACACCCCCGGGCCATCCGGCAGAAGCAGCCGGGAATGTATACGGTGAAGTACCACCCCGTGGGCGGCCTCCTGCCGGTGGAGAAGCCCGCCCGGCTGTACGCCGCCATCAAGGACCTGTGCAACGTGGAGTGCCGGGTGGGGCCGGACGAGACCTTGTATATCGTCAACCTCCCCGCCGCCGGGGCGGAAAAAGTCCTGGCCCTTACGGAGGACGGGGCGAAGACGGAGTTTGAGTACAGTGTGGCCTGTATCGGCGCCACAGTCTGCCAGCAGGGCGTCCGGGACAGCCAGGGGCTGCTCCGGGCCGCGGTAAGCGCGGTCCGGGAGGCGGGCATCCCCGACGGGGCCCTGCCCAGGATTCGGATCTCCGGCTGCCCCTCCAGCTGCGCCGCCCACCAGGCGGGGACCATCGGCTTCCAGGGCGGCGCGCGCCTGGAGGACAAGAAGCCCCAGCCCGCCTTCCGTTTGTTCCTGGGGGGCAGCGACGCCCTGGATGCGGCCCGCTTCGGTGCGGCGGGCGCGGTAATCCTGGAGAGGGATATCCCCGCCCTGCTGGTGGAGCTGGGAAGGGCCGCGGCGGCCGCGGGGCAGAGCTGGGCCCAGTGGTCCGAGACTCACCGGGAGGATTTGAACGCCATTGTGGCGAAGTACGCCTGATACGATTTTGACGGAAAGGAGGCGGGCCTGGGGTCCGTCTCCTTTGCCGCCTGATGGGAGAATGGAAAACCATGAAACGCCTTTGCCTGCTGCTTGCGCTGCTGCTGCCGCTGACCGCTTGCGGCGTGCCGGGAGAGCCGGCCGGAGATTCGCCGCCTTCTGAAAAGACGGTAGCCTTTACGGATGACCTGGGACAGACGTTTGCCCTGGAGCCGCCCCGGAGGGTGGCGGCTATGATCGGCAGCTTTGCCGACATCTGGTGCCTGGCGGGGGGGAGGGACAGCCTTATTGCCGCCGCCGGGGACGCCTGGACCTCCTTTGACCTGGGGCTGGGGGAGGACGTGGCGGACCTGGGGGCCGTGAAGGAGCCGAATTTGGAGGTGCTGCTGGCGGCGGAGCCGGATTTGATTCTGGCCAGCGTCAACACCGCCGCGAACCTGGAGTTGAAGGATACTTTTGCCCAGGCGGGGCTGAACGCCGCCTATTTTGAGGTGGACTGCTTCGACGATTACCTGCGGATGCTGGAAATCTGCACCCGCCTCACGGGACAACCGGAGCGGTACGAGACCTATGGGACCGCCGTCCGGGCCCAGGTGGACGCGGCGGTTGCCCGGCAGGACGGCGGCGCCCCGAAGGTCCTCTATGTCCGGGCCAGCGGAAGCAGCTGCAAGGCCAAGGGCAGCGAGGGCAGCGTTCTGGGGGAGATGCTGGCGGCGCTGGGCTGCGTCAACATCGCCGATAGCGGGGGGCTGCTGGAAAATCTGAGCCTGGAGGGTATCATCGCCGGGGACCCGGACTATATCTTCGCCGTGCTTCAAGGGGCGGACGCCGCGGCGGCCC
Source organism: uncultured Oscillibacter sp. (assembly GCA_951800675.1). The sequence goes on along the minus strand of CATOKC010000105.1, from coordinate 495 downwards.
GGAAGTCCCTGGACGCCGCCCTGCTGTCCAATCCCGCCTGGGGGACTCTCCGGGCGGTGCGGGAAGGGCGGTTCATCACCCTGGACCACAAGCTTTACAATCTGAAGCCCAACGCCCGCTGGGGGGAAGCCTATGAAGGACTTGCGGATATCCTCTACCCGAACTAAATATGCCCTCCCGGCCCTGGGGGCGCTGGCGGTTTTCTCCGCCCTGCTGAGCCTGTGCCTGGGGGCGGTCCCCCTGGGGCCGGGAGAGGTCTTCTCCGCCCTGGCGGGGAGGGAGAGCGGGGCGGCGGCTCAGATCGTCCTCTATGCCCGGCTTCCCCGGACCTGCGGCTGCCTCCTGGCGGGGGCGGCGCTGGCGGCGGCGGGAACCATCATCCAAGGGGTGCTGGCAAATCCCCTGGCGGCGCCCAACGTCATCGGCGTCAACGCCGGGGCGGGGCTTTGTACGGCCTTGTGAGCCGCTCTCTGGCCCGCCCGGACGGCGGCGCTT
>CATOKC010000104.1 GCA_951800675.1 uncultured Oscillibacter sp. | reverse complement strand
ATTACGAACAGGGATACGCAGTCTCCAGGGAAATCGAAGCCCTCCCAGGCGGCCCCGGTGGCCAGCAGGACGCTTCCGGGACTGGCCTTGAACTGCGCTGTGGTATGCCCTGCGTTCCGGCCCAGGGTGAACAGGGGCCAGAGAAGGTCCTTCGCCGTCAGCCGCTCTTTTACGGCAGACATGGCAGCGTAGGAAGTAAAGAGCACCAGGGCGTGTCCGTGGGCCGCATCCAGCAGCAAAGCTATCTCGTTAGTGAGTTTGTCGTAATACGCTTCATTCCTTTGACCGGGCGGGAACTGCGGCACATACAGCAGACAGTTTTCCCGGTAGTCAAAAGGGGAAAGCGAGACGGACTCCGTCACCCGGCTGTCCTCCAGCAATCCGGCCTCCTCCCGGAAGCGGTGGAAGTCGCTGCCCACTGCGAGGGTGCCGGAGGTGAGGATGATGGGCCTGGGCTGGCTCCAGAGGGTACTCTGGAGCTGCGCGGTCAGGTCCGCCACCGTGGCGCAGAGCATGACAGTATCACGGGCATCCTCCGCAAGATAGAAGACCATGTCGGGACGGCCTTCGCTGAACAGTGCCACTGTCGAGGCCAGCTTTTCAAGCCTCCTGCGGGTGGCGGGAGTGAGCAGAGGATTGACCTGCTTTCGGACCACCGTCAGGGCCCGGTTAGGGGCTACCAGCAGCCGGGCATATTCGGAGAAACGTTTGTCCGGGTTGTGGGGCCGCTCCAGCTTCCGAAGGAAGAGGCGGGAGGTGTCCGCCAGGGCGTCCGCCGCCAGCAGGTATTTCTCCCGCCGCAGATCGTGGATGAGGCTCTGGATGTCCTCGGCCCGGAGGGTAACGCCGAACATCTGCCGGGCCGTTTCCGGCAGCTTGTGGGCCTCGTCGATGATGATGGCGAGGCTGTCCGGCAGGATGGGCTGGCGGCCTGTCCCACGGTGAATGGCGTCCGCCAGCAGAAGGTTGTGGTTGTAGATCTGGAAGGGATATTGACCACCGTCGCAGCTATCCAAAAATGTGCGATACCGGCAGCCCTCCCGCCCGCAGTCGCAGACCTTGGGGACGCACACCCGCTCCCGGTCATAACCGCTGAGGCGGGGTGCTTCGTCCAGATCCAGCTTCTCCCGTAGGGAGAGCAGGGCGTTTCCGGCCCTCCAATTCTTCTTGCGGAGGTCCAGCTGACACAGCCGCCGTTCCAAGCGCTGGTCGCAGACATAGTGGGATTTTCCCTTGCGGATCACCGCCTGAATGGGTTCCGTGATTATGCCATCTTTCGCCAGAACTGTGGAGAGAAAGGGCAGGTATTCGTCCCGAACGGCCTTCTGCAAGGCAATACTGGAGGTGGATACGAGGACAGGCCGGGAGGATAGTGGACCGTGGAATACAATTCCGGCCACGAGGTAGGCGTAGGTTTTGCCGATGCCGGTTCCGGCGTCGCAGAGGGCAATCCCTCCATCCTGCATTGCTTCCAGCATCCGGTGGCTCAGGGCGATTTGCTCCGGGCGCTCCGGCATCCCCTGGACGGGGAGCAAATCTTTGAAAATATGGTCGATGTCCTTATGGGCATCTTGCCTGTTTTGGTAAATCATCCGTAAAGTTCCTTCAACAATTTCGTTTTCTTCTGTCGCTTCCACCGTATTCGCAGCTCGCGCCCCGGTGGATCGGGAACAGTACGGGTCGGGTCCGGCAAGATCCGCGCGGGCGTGTACCAGGGGTCTCTACTGCTTTCAACCCCAGGGCAGCCCCACGGCCTGGATCTCAGGCCGCGCATAGGTGTCTCATTGTGTACCCGGGCAGGGTCAACGCTGACGGCCTTGCCAAAGGCCATCCCAGCGGGTGGCATTCTCGCTCGCCGGAGGTCCCTCCCGGCCCCCCCCGGCGGGGGCGGCGCGGGACCTCCGGAATCGTGGCGTGCGCTGCTGGACGCTCGTCTGTCCGGGTGGTTCCCCGTACTGCTGATATTCGGTTCTCAAAGAGCAGAGAGAGGCTGTCGTGATGTTTCCCTCTCACTCCTATCCCGAAAAACCAGTGGGGTGGATAAAACTTTTCAAGAAAATATTTTCTTGTACAGCTTTTCCAGCAGCTTGTCTCGACGGTAAATAATGGTCCGGTGGTAAACGCCGAGTCTTTTGGCGTATTCCCGGACAGACTCGCCGTCAAAAAAGAGGGCTTGGATGAGTTCCCGTTCCTCTGCGCTCAACGAACTAAGCGCCAAAGCAAGGCGCTCTTTATGTACGGTAGCCTCTGCGCACTCTTCCCTCTGTATGGCGGACTCTTCAGCGGAAATTTCGTGCTGCGTTGCATACAAGTCGATGGGAACATCATGGGCGGTTAGCAGTTCCAAGGAAACCTGTGGGTGTTCTTCCTGCTGTTCATCCAGATACCGTTCCCGGCGATCCATCTGGGAATAGGCGAGGAATACTTCCTCCGTAACCTCCACATCTACGCCATCGACTGTGATGATATTGGCGACAACATTGCCGCTTTCATCTTTGACGCGCCGGTAATTCCGGCTTTTCTGCCATTTTTGCATTTCTATGATCTCCAATCTCAGAATTTGCGGGGACCTGAGATTGGGGATCACGGATACTTTGCTATATAGGGACTCCACCTCGCGAGCGCGGATGGGAAACGGCGCTTTCCGGCGGAAGGTAAGATTTTTTTGCTTTTCCCCGTGTAACTTGAGGGAAAAGCCGGTTTGTTGTAAAAAACAGCGGATTTGTTCGACAGTTTTCTGCAAAATTCTCTAAAATTTGATGGGGAACTTTGCAGAAAAATGTCGAAAAAAAGGAGAGGTGCGAATAGCCCTAGAGCTATACGCACCTCCATGAATAAATGAAATTGTGATCTCTGCTTGTGCTGTCTAGTAAATAACCCAGGCGGCACAATAAAGTGATTTTTCATGCCGCATCGCCCGCTGATCCCCACAGAAAAGGAGACAGGGGAATCATGATCCCTTGTCTCCTTATAAGTGAGATTCCGACAGTATTTGGGGCGGACAGAGCCGTGCTTGCGAACGAATCATGATCCCTTTTATTGTTATGCGGTGTCCCGCTTATTTTTCGCTAATTTTGCCCCCACCGTTTGCCTTTGGTGCCAAAGTTCTCAATAATGTAATCACGGCGAATGCCCGTTTCCTTGTTTTGATCATCGAGTTTCCGGTGGTATTCGGAGTTTATGCCCCCCATACGGTTTTTCAGCGAGCAGAGTCTCTTATGCTGCTTACACAGCTCCGAGTGCCGCTGCATCATCCTTTGGCGCTCTGGCTCTCTGCTAAGGGGAATGCTCTTGTTCAGTCTCTCGATTTCCACAGAGTATGAATCCACTTTTGCTTTGACGGCCACAAAGCTGTCCTTCACTTTTAGCTGCTCTTGTTTTATGCGGTTTGCAAGCGTAAAGGGGGCATAATGCAGAGCGATACAGTAATAAAAATCCTGTCTCCTCTGCTGCCTACTCCAGCACGCGGAAATAATACGCTCCGCCTATTCCGCTTTTGCAATAAATCCCTGCAGCCAGGGCCAAAGCATTTGAAATTTTGAAAACAGGGCAAATACCCCAATATAGCGAACAATATGTTGGAAAAAGTTCTTCAATGATTCCATAATGGGATGGGACACAGAAAAAGTGAAAATCCAAGGTTCTGAAAACTTATCAAATACCGAGTTTTTCAGAACTATTTTGAACTGATTTTATGGGAATTTCAAATGCTGTTGCCCTGTCCCTGCAGCGAGGACTCCTTCTGCTCAGATAGAACCGTGCTATAATGAAGTGTTTGACGTTCCAGCTCAGAGAGAAGCCTGTCCAGCCTGTCAAAATCCGCCTTCAAGCTGTTGGGGACCGCACGATATACTTCCTTTTTATAGGCTGGACCATCGGAAAATTGAACGCCATCGCCGCTGGCCGAGAATAAAATGCGAATGATCTGCCTGACCAAAAAAGTCGCCGCTAAAAACGCGAGAAGTATAAGGCAATAGCACATTCCTTTTGGCTATAAGGCCAGATTTTTAAAAGAGGGTCGACCTTGCTTTCTCTTTTAAGCATCACTCTATGTACGTTTTGCCAGCTTAAAGAAAGTATACCCAGCATAGAGTCCCGCGCCCAGAGTCAGGGCTTCTTCATCCACATCAAAGCCGCCGTTATGGTTCGGCAGCAATGTATGGGGATGGGCGGCGTTTCCTGTTCCCAAATACGCATACGCGCCAGGGGTATGAATCTGAAACTCCGCGAAATTATCGCCCCCCAGGGACAGTTCCCGATCTGTAACAGTCCTGCCTTCACCCAGCAGTGCCTCCACAGCTTTCGCCGCCTCCAGGCACACCTGGGGATCGTTGATTAAAGGCGGGGCAAAATCTGTCCATTGGATCTCCGTAGTCCCGCCATAGAGGTCCGAGATGCCGGAGACAGTTCTGGAAACCAGCTCCCGTATCCTCTCCCGGCTCTCTTGAGAGACCGACCGGGTCGTCCCCTCCAGCTCGGCGGTTTCCGCCAGAGCGTTATAGGCGGTTCCCGACACCAGCTTTCCAACGCCAATGATAACCGGCTCCACCGGCGAGGTAAGCCGCGTGACCAGGGATTGGAGCGCGACCACAGTGTGGCTGGCGATATAGAGAGCGTCGGCCCCCAGCTGCGGGGTGGACACATGGGCGGACTTTCCTAGGATCATGATTCGGAAGTGGTCTACAGCGGCATTGTTCAGCCCCGACTTTAATCCGATGGTCCCGCTGGGCAGGTCCGAGGCCGTGTGGATGCCGAACACTCGGTCTGCCCCGTCCAATACGCCCGCCTCCACAAAAGGCCGTGCCCCTTGCCCAATTTCCTCGGCGGGCTGGAAGACAAGCCGCACCTCTCCGCCGAAGTCCGCCCGGCGCTCCGACAGCAGCTTAGCCGCAGCCAGCAGGCAGGCGGTGTGGGCATCGTGACCGCAGGCGTGCATGATGCCGGGAGTCTGGGAGCAGTACTCTACCGGATTGGTTTCCTGAATGGGCAGAGCGTCGATGTCGGCGCGCAGGACGATCGCGCCCGTTCCCAGGCCGTCTCCGCGCAAAATGCCCAGAACACCGGTCTCTCCCACCCGCCGATGGGGAATTCTGAAACGCTCCAATTCTTCTTCGATCCGCTTCGCGGTACGAAATTCACACAGGCCCAGCTCGGGATGCCGGTGAAAGTCCCGCCGCAGCTCAACCAGGTAGGACCTCTCCCGTTCCAGTGCCTTTTTCAGATTCCGCATATACACTCAACTCCTTTTCCCTTTGGCGGAATTTTCTCCCGCAGAGACTCCAGCCGGTTCAGGGCCTCCAGCAGAGTCTCATCCCGCTTGGCGAAGTGGAAGCGGAGTAGGTGGTTCACCGGCTCCCGGAAGAAGCTGGACCCGGGGACGGCTCCCACGCCCACCTTTTCCGCCAGGTCCTCGCAGAACTGGAGGTCGCTGTCATAGCCGAACTCGGAGATGTCCAGCAGGACGTAGTAGGCCCCCTCCGGCGTGTTGTGGGCGATCTTCAAATCGTCCAGCCCTCTCAGGAACAGGTCCCGCTTGTGGGTGTACTCCGCCAGGAGGCCATCGTAATAGTCCTGGCCGAAGTTCAATCCGGGGATGACCGCCTCCTGGAGGGGGGCCGCCGCGCCCACGGTGAGGAAGTCGTGGACCTTTTTGATCCGGTCCGTGATCTCCGGCGGGGCGATGGTGTACCCCATCCGCCAGCCGGTGATGGAGTAGGTCTTGGAGAGCGACGAACAGGAGATGGTCCGCTGCCGCATCCTGGGCAAAGCGGCGAAGTAGGTGTGCCGGTGGGGGGCGTAGACGATGTGCTCATAAACCTCGTCAGTTATGACATAGGCGTCGTATTCCTCCGCCAGGGCGGCAATGACCGCCAGCTCCTCCCGGGTGAAGACCCGCCCGCAGGGGTTGGAGGGGTTGCAGAGAATCAGGGCCTTGGGTTTCTGGCGGAAGGCGTCCTCCAGGACCTCCGGGTCAAAGCGGAAGTCCGGCGGCGTCAGGGGCACGTAGATGGGCTCCGCGCCGCAGAGGATGGTGTCCGCCCCGTAGTTCTCGTAGAAGGGCGAGAAGACCGCCACCTTGTCCCCGGGGTTCGCCACCGTCATCATGGCGGCCATCATGGCCTCCGTGCTGCCGCAGGTGACGGTAATCTCGCGGTCGGGGCTGATGGGGAAGCCCATGTACCGGGACTGCTTTGCCGCCAGGGCCTCCCGGAGGTTCTGGGCCCCCCAGGTGATAGAATACTGGTGGAAGTCCTCCTGGCTGACCTCTGCCAGCCGGTCCAGGATAGCCCGGGGCGGCTCAAAGTCCGGGAAGCCCTGGGAGAGGTTCACCGCGCCGTACTGATTCGAAATGCGGGTCATGCGGCGGATTACCGAGTCGGTAAAACCGGCGGTGCGCTCAGACAGGCTCTGCATGGTCGTGCCCTCCAATGTAGGATTTTTGGTCGTTCAGGATGTGCAGGGGATCCAGGGCATCCTTGATCTGATTCATAACAATGAGGTTTTCCTTGACGGACTCCCGGAGGAAATAACGCCGCTTGGAGACACCGATGCCGTGCTCCCCGGAGGCCACGCCTCCCAGCTCATAAGCCTTGTGGTAGGCCTGGTCCATGGCGGCGTGGAGGTCCCGCTCCCAGGTCTCGTCATCCCGGTCCCCCCGGACCACGCACAGGTGGACGTTGCCGTCTCCGGCGTGGCCGAAGCTGACCATCCGCACGCCGGAGGCGGCCTCCAGCTCGTTGACGAAGGCGATGAAGTCCGCCGTGCGGCTGATGGGCACCACGATGTCCACGGGCTCCTGCTCGCTGACGGCCTCCACGGCTTTCACCAGAGCCCCCCGGACTTTCCAGACGTCCGCCGCCCGGGCAGGGTCCTCCAGCACCACATAGTCTATCGCCCCGTTGGCCAGGGCCAGAGTGCGGACCCGCTCCAGGTTGGCCTTTACCTCGCTCTTCCGCCCGTCGAAGGTCAGGAGGATATAGCTTCCCGCCTGGGGACAGGGGTACTTCACGCCGGAGAACTCCTCGCCCAGGGCCACCACCTTCCGCTCCATGAACTCCACCGCCGTGGGATTCGCGTCCGCCTGGAGGATGGTCAGGACGCCGCAGATACCCGTGCCCAGGTCCCCATAGGGCACCAGGACGCTGACGGAGGTTTCCGGCTTGGGCAGAAGGCGGAGGAGGCATTTTGTGATGACCGCCAGAGTACCCTCGGAGCCGATGAGCAGGTGCTTGAGACTCAGGCCGCTGGCGTCCTTCACCTGCTTGCCCCCCGCTTCAATCACCGTGCCGTCGCACAGGACGGCCTCCAGGCCCCGGACATAGTCCCGGGTGACGCCGTACTTCACCGCCCGCATCCCCCCGGCATTGGTGCTGATATTGCCGCCGATGCTGGAGGCCTTCTCGCCGGGGTCCGGCGGGTAGAAAAGCCCCTCGCCCTCCACATAAGCCTGAAGGTTCTGAAGTAGGATGCCCGGCTCCACGGTAACGGTGAGGGTATCCCGGTCCAGCTCCAGAATCCGGTTCATCCGGGAGAGGTCCAGGATGATCCCGCCCTGGAGGGGCACGGTGGACCCCACCAGATTGGTGCCCGCCCCCCGGGGGGTGACGGGAATGTGATGCGCATGGGCGTACCCCAGGATGCCGCTGACCTCCTCCGTGGAGAGGGGGAACACCAAGGCCTCCGCCTGGCCGTGGAGGCGGCCCAGGGCATCGGTGAGGTACGCCGGTGGTATACTGTCAAAGACCAGGCGGGATGCGTCGCCGATGATGTCCCGCAGGGCCTGCCGTTCGATCTGCATAGTCAATTCCTCCTGTTTAAGAGGAGCCCCTCCCCGCTTGGAAAGGGGCTCCCCGGATGTCCGGTTACTGAGCCAGCAGGTCCTGGTCCCAGCCGACTTTAATGAAGTACCCGCCGTAGTCCTCGTTGAAGACCTTTTCCGTGGCCTCGCTCTGGAAGGCTTTGACCACCTTCTGATAGGTCTCCACCTTGGCGGAGTCGCCGAGGTCCGCAGTCCGGGCGGCAATCAGGTTCCAATACTCCTCCACGTCCAGCACGCTGTCCTTGTAAATCGCCTCGTCGGTCTTCAGGCCGAAGTCCAGGGCGTAGTTTCCATTCACCACGGCGGCGGCCACGTCCGGGAGGGCCGAGGGAATGACGTTGGCTTTCAGCTCCTCAATGGTGATTCCCACATTGTAGGTCTCGATATCCTCCAAGGTGGGATTGAATCCCGCCGCGTCGCTGATTTTAATAAGGCCCGCTGCCTCCAGGACTTTTAGGGCCCGGCCGCCGTTGGTCAGGTCGTCGGGGATGGCCACCACATCGCCGTCCTTTAGCTCCTCCACGGAGGAGACCTTCTGAGAATAGAGGTTCAGCGGGATGATAAAGGTGTTGCCGATGGTTTGAATCTCATAGCCATAGCTTTCAATCTCGCTTTGGAGGTAAATGCGGTGCTGGAAGGCGTTCAGGTCGATGTCTCCGTTGGCTAGGGCGTTGTTGGGGGTCACGTAGTCGGAGAACTGGACGAATTCCAGATTGATGTTCTCCGCTTTCAGCGCTTCCTGGGCAGACTTCCACAGGTCTTCGTAAATCGCGCCCACAACGCCCAGGGTCACTGTAACGGGCTCGGCGGGAGCGTTGGAGCCTCCGGACCCGCCGGAGCTGCCGGGGGCCCCATCAGAGGCGCCTCCTCCGCAGGCGGCCAGGGTCAGAAGCAGCAGGGCAGCGAAAAGCGCGATGGTTAAAGTTTTCTTGATGTTCATGATGATTTCCTCCAAAAAGCAATTTTTGTTATAGTGTCAGGGACAGGCGGAAATTGTCCCGCATGGTTTCGCAAGAGGCATTGAACCGCTCTTGTTCCTCTGGAGTAAGCGCCAATTCGATGATATCAGCAACGCCGTTCCGGTTCAGCATGGCCGGGACGCTGGCGTACACGTCCCGCTGGCCGTATTCTCCCTCCAGAAGCACGGATACCGGGAGAATTCGGTTTTCGTCGTGGAAAATAGCCCGGACCACCTCGGCAATGGACGCGCCGATGCCGAATTCCGTGGAGCCCTTTCCACCGAGAATCATCCATCCCCCGGCCCGCCCGGCGGCGGCAATGGCCTCCAGGTCCAGTTTGCCATACGTGTCCGGCTGCTCTTCCCGGAGCTGAGACAGGGGCTTTCCCGCGATGCTGACGGCGGACCAGGGGACCATCTGGCTCTCGCCGTGTTCCCCCAGGGCATAGGCAATGACGGACTTCCGGTCAATACCCACTGCTTCGGAGATCGCCCGCCGGAGCCGGGCGGAATCCAGTGTGGTACTGGTGGAGAGGACCTGCCGGGGAAGCCAGTTCAGCTGGTGCTGGAGGTAGTGGGCAATCACGTCGGCGGGATTGGAAATACTTAAAATCATTCCGGCAAAGCCGGACATTCGGATGCCCTCCGTCACGTCCTTCATGACTTCGATGGTTTGCCGCAGGGTATCCATGCGGGTCTGGCCCTTGCTCATGTCCGGCAGGGGCCCTGCCGCGACAATCAGCAGCTGGGCGTCTTTCGCGTCGGCATAGCCTCCCGCCCGGACAAGGGCGTGGCTGGGCAGGTATGCCGTGGCGTCGGACAGGTCCAGCGCCTGGGCCTCCGCCTTTTTGCGGTCAATGTCGATGTAGACGATTTCCTCCGCCAGTCCTTGGGACAGCAGGGCATAGCCCGCGTGGGAGCCTACGTGCCCCGCTCCAATGATGACAACCTTTCGCCTTTGCAGTTCCATGTACATCCTCCTTAGTGGGTGGTCTTCCTGACCACCCGGCCGCCGATAAATTCGATGATACAGACGATGACCACCAGTAGCACCACCGTCACGTTGGTCACGTCGGCCCAGTTCCGGTCGTGGCCGTAGCGGACGGCAAAGTCCCCCAGGCCCCCGGCCCCTACCACGCCGGCCATAGCCGTCAAATTCAAAAGGCTCACCAGGGTGATGGTGGTGCCCCTTGCGATGGCGGCTACGCTCTCCCGGAGGTAGACTCGGAAGATAATCTCCCAAGGGCTGGAGCCCATGGAGAGAGCTGCCTCAATGAGTCCATGGTCCAGCTCCGCCAGAGCGCTCTCCACCTGCCGGGAGAAGAAGGGCACGGACCCGAAGACCAGGGGCACGATGGCCCCCCGGACGTACAGCGTCGTCCCCATCAGGGTCCGAGACAGGGGCATCACCCAGGTCAGCAGGATGATGAAGGGGATGGACCGGAACAGACTGACGGCCTTGTCCACGATCTGGTACAGCGGGCGGTTTTCCAGGATGTTTCCCGGCTTCGTCACCGTCAGCAGCACCCCCAGAAGCATCCCCAGCAGGAAGGAAACTGCCCCGGACCACAACACCATCAGCAGCGTATCCGCCAGGGCCTCCCACAAATCGGGAAGCCGCTCCATCACATGAGGCAGCCAATTAACCAGCGTCTCGCGCATCCTTCAGCACCTCCACTCCCACGTTTTTTTCAATCAGGTATTCCACCGCCGCTGTCACCCTTTCCCGCTCCCCGCCGATGATGGCCACCGTGCCGCCGATGGGTGCCCCCTGAATGATCTCGATGTCGGCGAAAATAATGTTCAGAGACACGTCAAACCGCCGGGACGCCTCGGAGATCACGGGCTCCGAGGGACTCCGCTCCACGTAGTTCAGCCGGACAATCAGTTCCCCGGGCTTGAGACGCACGACGGGGGAATCCTGGGCAATCAGCTCCTCGATCTTCTGGAGATTGGAGGTGGTGCGGATGAAGCTCCGGGTGACGGGCTCCCTGGGCCTGGCGAAGATGGAGAACGCCTCCCCCTGCTCCACCACCCGGCCCCGCTCCATGACGGCCACCCGGCCGCAGATCTCCTTGACCACCGCCATCTCGTGAGTGATGATGACCACGGTGATGCCCAGGGTCTCGTTCAGGTGTCTGATGAGGGAAAGGATGGCCTTGGTGGTCTGGGGGTCCAGGGCGGAGGTGGCCTCGTCGCAGAGGAGGACCTTGGGGTCGTTGGCCAGGGCCCGGGCGATGGCCACCCGCTGCTTCTGCCCGCCGGAGAGCTGCCGGGGATAGGCGTCCGCCTTGTCCCCGATCTCCACCAAGTCCAGGAGCCTCTGGACCTTCTCCCGGATATCCGCCTTGCTGAGGCCGCTGCCCCGGAGCGGGTAGGCCACGTTGCCGAACACCGTCCGGGAGGGCATGAGGTTGAAGTGCTGGAAGATCATGCCGGTCTTCTTCCGGGCCTGCCGGAGCTCCTTCGTCGCCAGGGCGGTCAGCTCCTGTCCGTCCACCGTCACGGTCCCGGCAGTGGGCCGCTCCAGCAGGTTCATACACCGGACCAGGGTGGATTTTCCCGCCCCGGAGAAGCCGATGATGCCAAAGATTTCCCCCTTCTCGATGGAAAGGGACACATCCCGGACGGCGTGGACCTGCCCTGGTCCGCTGCCAAAATCCTTGGAAATGTGGTTGAGTTCTATCAAGCGAATCCCTCCTTTAAGACGCAAAAAAGCGGGGAGCTCACGGCTCCCCGCTTTGGCCGGCAGTCGTTAAACCGGCGCGGCGCGTCAGGTCAAACGATTCCTCGGTACTTCAGGCAGGCGGCAAGTGAGCGCAAAGAACGCTGGACATTCATCATGCCCATGCACATGCCGGCCTGCATTCGGAAACCACGAATACGCATTGCGCGCGCCTCCTTTAACATACTTGGTTGATTGGTATATTAGCACTTGAAAACGCTTTTGTCAACGAAAAACCAGGAAAGGGGGAAAATCTGTCGGACTTTCCAAAAGTCCGCAGTGCCGAGCCGGAATTTTTAGAAGCCCTCAATCCTGGAACAGCGGCGTGGAGAGGTAACGGTCTCCCGTATCGGGCAGCAGGGCCACGATGGTCTTGCCCCTGTTCTCGGGCCGCTTGGCCAGCTGGATGGCCGCCCAGACCGCCGCGCCGGAGGAGATACCCACCAGGACGCCCTCCTTCCGGCCCACCAGCTTCCCGGCGGCGAAGGCGTCCTCGTTCTCCA
>CATOKC010000103.1 GCA_951800675.1 uncultured Oscillibacter sp. | reverse complement strand
GGGTACAGGCCCGCTCCAGCACCGGCCCGCCCAGGGAGGCGTAGGCCCCGGTGTCCGCCACGACGCTGGCCTTCACGCCCTGGATAACGCCGTTTTCGTCACAGCCCAGGGTAAACTCCATCTCCATGGGGTGCCGCTTGGGGTGAATCAGCAGGCTCTCCGCCCGGCTGAGCTTCACCTTCACCGGGCGCTTCGTCAGATAGGCAACCAACGCGGCGTGGTGCTGGACCGTCACGTCCTCCTTGCCGCCGAAGCCGCCGCCCACCAGGCAGTTTTGAACCTTCACCTTTTCCGCCGGGAGGCCAAGCATCCCCATGGTCTCATGCTGGGTGTCGTAGGTTCCCTGGTCCGTGGAGAGGACCACGACCCCGTCCCCGTCGGGATAGGCCACGGCACACTCCGGCTCCAAGAAGGCGTGCTCCGTCCAGGGGGTGGAGAATTTCTCCGTCAGCACATGCTTGCTCTTGGCGATGGCGGCCGCCGGGTCTCCCCGCTGGATGTGCTTGTGGGCCAGCAGATTCCCCTCCCGGTGGACCAGGGGGGCGTTCTCCGCCATGGCCTCCTGGGGACTCCGCGCCATGGGCAGCTCCTCGTAGTCCACCTTGACCAGAGCCTTGGCCTTCGCCAGGGTCTCCTGGTCCTCGGCGGCCACGATGCAGACGGCGTCGCCTAAATAGTGGGTGATATCCCCCACGGCGATCATGGTGTCCCAGTCCTTTTTCAAGTGCCCCACCTTGTTGCTCCCGGGGATGTCGGCGGCGGTGAAAACCCCCGCCACGCCGGGCAGGGCCTTGGCCTCTTCCGTATGAATCGCCAGCACCCGGGCCCTGGGGTACTGAGAGCGGACGGCGGAGGCGTAAAGCATGCCGTCCATGTAAATATCGTCAGGGTACACCCCCGTGCCGGTGACCTTTTCCTCCACGTCCACCCGGGGCACCCGGGCCCCCAAGGACCAATCGGAGGGGATCTCCGGCACCTCTCCGGCCCGGAGCAGCTCCGCCGCCAGCAGGATGGCGTCGATGATCTTCACATAGCCGGTACACCGGCAGATGTTGTTGCGGATGGCGAAGGCCGCCTCCTCCCGGGCGGGGTTTGGATTCCCGTCCAGAAGGGCCTTGGCGCACATCACCATGCCCGGGATGCAGAAGCCGCACTGAACCGCCCCGGCCTGACCGAAGGCGTATGTATAAACCTGTTTTTCAAAGTCCGTCAGGCCCTCCACGGTGAGGACGCTCTTCCCCTCCAGCTTGTCCGTCTGGGGAATGCACGCCCGGGTGGGCTTGCCGTCGATCAGCACCGTGCAGGTGCCGCAGGCCCCTTCGCTGCATCCGTCCTTCACGGAGGTCAGCCCCAAATCGTCCCGCAGGAAGCGGATCAGCTTCTGGTTTTTCTCCACGGTGACTAGTTTGCCGTTTACGGTAAATGCCGCCATAAAAAACTCCTTGCTTCCGTGCCCGACCCCGGTCCCACGGCTATGTCGTATTCGGAAAGGTTGACCTTTCCGTTATTGTCTATTATACATGAAGGTCAACCCATAATCAAGGGCACTTTTGTCATTTCGTTATTCTATGTTTAGTCTAACGGCGCTAATTCCCAGCCCACCGCCAGGGCCCCCTTTCGGACGCTGACGCGGGCCGATGGCTCCAGAATGTGATTGCTGACCCCCAGGGGAAACTCCGGGGTCAGGACGGCGTCTTTCAAGGGGTACTGGAAGCCCTCCTCGTCCACGCCCTCCGCCCGGTCCCCCAGGCAGAAGGCGGAGAACAGGCCCCACTCCACCGTTTTCCGAATGACCAGCGCCTCGTCCTCCAGAACGGTCCAGACGAAATCGTCGTCATACAGGAAGCCTCTGGCCCCCCTCCGGCGGAGGAACAGCAAAGACTGGAGATTTGCCAGCGTATGATCCAGCCGCTTGCCGCCGGTGCCGCCGTAAATATAAAAAATATCGCACATTTGTTCCAGTCCGACCTTAAGTGCGGCCAGAGTGTCCGTGTCGTCCTTCTCCACCGGCAAGCGGCGGACTTGGGCAAAATTTGCCGGTGGCTCCATAGAGTCAAAGTCCCCTAGAAGAAGGTCCGGCTGGAGCCCTTCTTTCAGACAGATTTCATAGCCCGCATCGGCGGCGATGACAAAATCGCCGGGGCCGGGCCGCTCCCGCAGACCGTAAAAGCTCCCGGCGGCGAAGATGAAACAGCGCTTCATGGCAGGTTCTCCTTTGCATCGTGATTCGGCCCCTTGATTATACCAGCTTTATCCGGCAAAGGCCAGTCCTTCAGTGGGGCTCCTTCAGCGCATGCTCAATGTCCAGGACGATACTGCTCATTTTCACATCCAGCGCAAGGCTGATCCGGTACAGCGTTTCCAGGGTGGGCTTTCGCCCGCCCCGCTCAATGGCGCTGAGGTGGGTTCTGCCGATGTCCGCCAGGCCGCTCAGCACCTCCTGGGTCACGCCCTTTCGAAGCCGGTAGGCGGCAATTACCTCGCCCACCACCACGGGATCCAGGCGCATCTCGCTCATGTTCATCACCTCTCAAAAAGTGTATCCGAAAAAAAGCGGCGCATCGAACGCATATGTTGACATTTGAATACTTATGTGTTACTATTTCCCATAGGAACGCACGATATTTACAACAGAGAAAACAGGAGGCGGGGATGGCTGCCATAATCTCCGGGGCGGCGCTGCTCTGGCTTGCCGGGACGGCGGGCCGGTGGCGCTGTTTTCAAAAGATGGGCTGTCAGGGCTGGGAAGCGGCGATTCCGTTTTACCGGACATGGCTGTTGTTCCATGAGCTCTACGGCAGCGGCCGGAGGGCCCTCCGGCTGCTCCTGCCCTTTTATGATGTCTATGTCCTCCTTAGGCTGGGCATGGACCTAGCTTTCGCCTTCAACCGAAGCGCGAGATTTGGCCTGGGACTGGCGTTGCTCCCTTCCTTCTTTTTCCCCCTCCTGGGCTTTGGAAGCGCCGTCTATCTGGACGGCTCCCTGTTGGTGAAATAAGGTCTATAAATTCCAAAGCGGCGCGGTAAAAAACCGTGCCGTTTTTTTGTTTCCCCCTTGACAAGAACGATTGTTCGAGTTAAAATAATACTCGAACAAATTTTCTATATCGGAGGGATTCCTTATGACTGGCTGGACTTTCTTTTTTACGGTTCTGGGCGTTGCCATTCTCACCGCTCAGCTATTCCGTCTCATCGATCTGATCGAACGGCCCGCCCAGCACACCCATAAGGCCGTCTGTCTCCCGGAGGCCTGGAACGTGCGGCTGTGGGAGACCCTGCGTGAAAAGCCATGGATGTCCTGGAGAAGCTGACCGTCCTCACCGACGCCGCCAAGTATGACGCCGCCTGTACCTCCAGCGGCGGGACCCGGACCGCGAAAAAGGGGTATATCGGCAACACCTCCACCGCCTCGGCGGGCTGCTGCCACACCTTCTCCGCCGACGGGCGCTGCGTCACGCTGCTGAAGGTGCTGCTGACCAACCGCTGCGTGTACGACTGCAAATACTGCGTCAACCGCCGGAGCAACGACACCCGGCGGGCGGCCTTTACCCCGGAGGAGCTGGCGGACCTCACCATCCAGTTCTACCGCCGGAATTATATCGAGGGGCTCTTTCTCTCCTCCGGGGTCTTCCGCAGCCCGGACTACACCACGGAGCTGATGATCCGCTGCCTGGCCCTCCTTCGGGAGCGGTACCGCTTCAACGGCTATATCCACGCCAAGGCCATTCCCGGCACGGCGCCGGAGCTGGTAGAACGGCTGGGCTTTCTGGCGGACCGGCTCAGCGTGAACATTGAGCTGCCCTCGGAGGCGGGGCTGAACTCCTTGGCCCCGGACAAGACAAAGGGGGCCATCCTGGCCCCCATGCGGCAGATTCAGACCCGGAACCGGCAGAGCCGGGAAGAGCTGGTAAAGTACCGGCACGCCCCCCGCTTCGCCCCCGCCGGGCAGAGCACCCAGCTCATCGTTGGGGCCACCCGGGACACGGATTTCCACATCCTTCGGCTGACTCAGGGGCTCTATGACCGCTACGGTCTAAAACGTGTGTTCTATTCCGCCTACGTCCCCGTGGTGGAGCACGCCCTCCTCCCCGCCAAGGACGTGAAGCCGCCTCTTCTGCGGGAGCACCGGCTCTATCAGGCGGACTGGCTTCTGCGGTTCTATGGCTTCCGGGCGGAGGAGCTGCTGGACGAGGGAACCCAGGACTTCGACACCCGGGTGGACCCCAAGTGCAGCTGGGCCCTGGCCCACTTGGACTTCTTCCCGGTGGAGGTCAACACCGCCGCCTATGAGACCCTGCTGCGGATTCCCGGCGTGGGGGTCACCTCCGCCCGGCGGATTCTCAGCGCCCGGCGGGTAGGGCCCCTCCACATCGACAATCTGAAAAAGCTGGGCGTGGTCATGAAGCGGGCCCAGTACTTCCTCACCGCCTCCGGCAAAATGGCGGAGGGACTGCGCTTTACGCCGGACAGCGTTCTCCGGGGGCTCATCGCCGCCGAGCGGCCCCTGCTGCCCCAGCAGGAGGCGGCGCAGTTGTCCCTCTTCGACCCGGCGGAGACGGCGTGACGGCGCACCCGGAGGTGTTCCATGGACGTGATCTACCATTACGACGGCAGCTTCGAGGGCTTCCTCTCCTGCGTCTTCGACAGCTACGCCCATAAGGAAATCCCCGCCGGATTCTGCTCCGGCGAGGATGGTGTTTTCAGCTTATTCAATTCCCGGACGGTACTCACGGACCCGGACCACGCCGCCCGGGTGCTGCAAAAGGTCGCCGCCCTGTCCCCGGAGGCCGCCGTCCTGCTGCGGCGGGGCTTCCTCACCTGCCTGCCGGAAAAGGAGCCGCATTTGTTCCAGGTGGTCGCCAAGCTGCTCCGGGAGGGTCCCGGCTTCCTCCGCAACCGCTCCGACGAGACCTTGTACCCGGTCATCCGGGCCGTCCAGCACCTGAACGGGGAGGTCCATCTTTTAAAGGGCTTCGTCCGCTTTTCGGACCTGGGGGGCGTGCTGGGAGGCGAGATCGAGCCGAAAAACCGGGTGCTCCCCGTGCTGGGCGGGCACTTTTCCGCCCGGTTTCACAACGAGCGCTTTTTCCTCTACGACCGCACCCACAAAGAGGCCCTGTTCCATGTTCCCGGCCAGTCGGTCATCCGGCCCCTGGCGGATTTCCAGATGGCCCCGCCGGATAAAACGGAAGCCCGCTACCGCCTCCTGTGGAAGCGGTTCTACGACACCATCGCCATCAAGGAGCGGGAGAATCCCCGCCTCCGCATGAGCAACATGCCCAAGCGCTACTGGGGCACCATGACGGAGTTCCAGGGGGAGGAGCACTTTATTCCTCGAACGTCTCCCGGAGCCGTTTCAGGCCCCGGCGCTCCAGCCGGGATATCTGCACCTGGGACACCCCCACCACCCGGGCCGTCTGCTCCTGGGTCAGGCCCTTGAAATAGCGGAGGAGAATCGTCATCCGCTCCTTTTCCGGCAGGCGGTCGATGGCCTCCCGGAGGGCGATGCGCTCCACCAGCCCCTCCTCCGGGGCCTCGGTGCCCAGGGACCCCTCCAGGGTCAGCCCGTCCGCCGTCTCCTGCTGAAGGGACTCCGGCGCGTCGGTGGCCAGGTCCGTCCGGGCGATCTCCTCCGGCGTCAGGCCGGTTGCCTCCGACAGCTCCGACAGGGCCGGCTCCCGGCCCAGCTGGTGGCGGAGACGTTCCCGGGCGGCGTAGAGGGTCTGGGCCTGTTCCCGGATGCTCCGCCCCACCTTCACGGCTCCGTCGTCCCGCAGGAAGCGGCGGATCTCCCCCGCGATTTTCGGCACGGCGTAGGTGGAAAAGCAGGTGCCGTAATCGAAGTCAAAGCCCTGGACCGCCTTCAAAAACCCCAGGCAGCCCAGTTGATATAAATCGTCCGGCTCCACGCCCCGGCCGTAGTACCGCCGGACCACGCTCCAGATCAGGCCGTTGTTCTCAATGACCGCCTGTTCACAGGCGTCCCGGTCCCCCTGCTGGGCCGCCCGGAGGAGCTCCAGCGCGGCGCTCATTTCTTCACGCGGGGGGCCAGCTTTTTCCGCATCACCACCGTGGTCCCCTTGTTCACGGCGGACCGCACCGTCACCTTATCCATGAAGCTCTCCATGATGGTAAAGCCCATGCCGCTGCGCTCCTCCCCTCCGGTGGTAAACATGGGCTGGCGGGCCTTGTCCACATCGGGGATGCCCCGGCCGTGGTCCTTTACCGTCAGCTCCAGCACGTTCCCCGCCAGTACCCGCAGCTTCAGCGTCACGCCGCCGATGGCGTCCGGGTAGCCGTGGACGATGGCGTTGGTCACCGCCTCGCTGACGGCGGTTTTGATGTCCTCCAGCTCATTGAGGGTAGGGTCCATCTGGGCGGCGAAGCAGGCTGCGGCGGAGCGGGCGAAGCTCTCGTTCCGGCTCTGGCTGGGAAAGTCCATCGTGACCTCATTGATTGCCTTGGTCCTCATGTATGTAAAACCTCCTTATTTGATCGTCACCAACCGGTTCACCCCGGCGGCCTCCAGCACCCGCCGGGCCTGGGGCGGCACGCCCCGCACCAGCAGCCCCCCGTCCAGAAGCTGCATCTTCTGCCGGGCCCGGAGAATTACCGCGATGCCGGAGCTGTCCATAAAGGTCACTCCCGACATATCCAGCACCAGCTTCCGGGGCAGGGCCGCGTCCAGGGCCTCCTCCATCTCCCGGAGGGCGGTCCGGGCCCCGTGGTGGTCCAGCTCCCCGCTGAGCTCCAGCAGCAGGTTCCGGTCCGCGCTCTTTGCCAGGATTTCCATAGCGTTCCCCTCTTTTGTCAAAAATATACCTAATTCGCCATTTTTTGCCCCGGCCCCGGATGGGCCGGGCTTTTCAAATTTGATGATAGCACGTCCCGCTCCGGCTTTCTGTCGAAATCCATAAGAAAACTCTGGAAATTTCGGCAAAAAGCGGAAATATTTTCTTTGCTCTTGAACCATCAGCGCCCGTTGTCCTTGGACGGCGGGCGTTTCCATTTTGTAACCAATTTGAGGTTGACAAATGTCTACCTTTCTGTTACGCTTTAGGTAGACAGACGTATACCTGACCAAGGGAGGTGTTTCCATGAAAATTGAACTTTCCAACAGCGAGTGGAAGCTGATGCGCCGCCTGTGGGACCGGGCTCCCAGCACCATCACAGAGCTGACGGCGGCTCTCCGGGAGGAGACCGGCTGGAGCAAAAACACGGTGATCACCATGCTTTCCCGGCTGGAGGCCAAGGGGGCCGTCCGCCACGAGGAGGGCGGAAAGGCCAAGCGCTACTACCCCGCCCTCCGGCGGGGGGACGCCGCTAGGGACGAGACGGAGAGCTTCCTCTCCAAGGTCTACGGCGGCAGCCTGGGGCTGATGATGAGCGCCATGGTGGAGAGCCGCCGGCTGTCCGAATCGGACATCGCGGAGCTGTCCGCCATCCTGGATAAGGCGGGAGGTGAGGATAAATGAAGGAAATCCTGCTGACCTCCTCGGCGCTGATTCTGGCGCTGCTGGCCCTCCGGCGGCTGTTTCGGAAGGTCCTCTCCCGCCGGGCCCAGTACGCCCTCTGGGGGTTGGTGCTGCTACGGCTGCTGGTGCCGGTGAACCTCCCGGCGGCGGGCTTCAGCCTGCTGACGGCGGCGAAGCCCGCGGCGGACCGGGTAGAGGCCCTGTACATCGCACCGGACTCCGTAACACCCCGGAGGACAGACGGCGGCTATCTTTACGGAGCGCACAACGCTCCGCCGGTGGCCGTCGGCCCCGCCACGCCGGACAGCACCTACGCTTTTGACTACCAGGATGCCATGGGAAACCCGGCGGAAGGCGTTGGGACCTATCAGCGGCAGATTGCCCTGTCGGACCTGCTGCTCCCTATCTGGTACGCCGGCTGTGCCGTCATGACCTGCTGGCTGGTCCTCTCCAATCTTCTCTTCTGGCGAAAGCTCCGCAGGGCCCGGAGGCCCTATCCCGTGGAGGGCTCCCCCCGCCGGGTCTATCTGGTGGAGGAGGGCCTCCCCTCCCCCTGCCTCTTCGGGCTGTTCCGCCCCGCCATTTACCTGACCCCCGCCGCTCTCCAAAGCCCGGACCGCCTCCGGCACGTCCTGGCCCACGAGGAAACCCACGCCCGGCACCTGGACCCCCTCTGGTCCCTGCTCCGGGCCGTGTGCCTGACCGTCTACTGGTTCGACCCCCTGGTCTGGTGGGCGGCGCTGGCCTCCCGGACGGACTGCGAGCTGGCCTGTGACGAGGGGGCCCTCCGCCGTCTCGGCGAGGCGGAGCGGGTCCCCTATGGCCGGACGCTTCTCTCCCTCATCCCCGTGCGGAAAGCCCCGGCGAATCCCCTGCTCTCCGCCACCACCATGACGGCGGGAAAGCGCCAGCTCAAGGACCGGATCACCCGCGTGGCGGAGAACCCGGTCTATCTGGGCCGGGCCCTCTTCACCGCCGTGGCCCTGGCGGCGCTGGTGTGCGCCGTCACCTTCACCGGGGCCAAAACCCCGGTCCCCGAACCGGCCCGCTTCCACGACGTGGACGAGGCCGTGTCCACTCTGGCGGAGGAGCTGGAAAACTACGGCGGACCGGAAGGCGGCATTATGTCCAAGCTGGTCGTCTACACCCCGGAGAACCCGCCAGAGTTCTTTGACCTGGAAAAAGGAGAACTCCTCCGGGTCTACTGGGGGATGTCCTACTCCCTGTCCGCCAGCCTCTCGGACCCCATGGGCTGGCTCTGCTCCCTCTACCGGCTGGATTTGGAGACGGACACCCTGGACCGAAGCATGGAGATTCTAGGCGGTGACGGACAATATCACTACGGCCTGATCCACCCCGACCGTGCCCCGGAGGTGAAGCGGAGCGAGACCACCGGCATGTCCCTGATGAATCAGGTAATCGACCGTGTCCGGGAGACGGTCCTTTCCTGCGAGAGCCTGAAACCGGCGGACCGCCCCGACTGGAACGCCGCCGTCGCCATCTCTCTGGACGGCCTGGAGCCCTATGAGCCCCAAGAGGCGGAGGCGCTTCCCTTCCCCTATGGCTCCCCGAAGATGCTGGGGGGCCTGGAGGACCCGGACCACGTCCTGGGAGACTACGGGCTGATGTTCTTTGAAGGCGGGGACTCCGCCATGGGCGGCGAGGTCTTCGCCGGGGTCCAGCACTGGGCCAGGAGCTCCTGGCCCACGCCCTTCTGGTCCTTCCGCCCCGGCGCGGGCGGGAACTACAGCGCCTCCCTCTTCCGCAATCTCCTGGGCCACGACGGCTTCTGCATCACCTACAACGCCAACGACGGACCCCGGACCCTGACACACGAGTACTATTATTTAAATGACGAGGGCTGGCCCGTCCTCCTGGCCCGGATGGAGGACTATCCCCAGCGCATGGACCTGGACGGAGACGGCGTGGACGAGTTGGTTTCCAATGACATGTACGCCGACCACTTTTACTTCCGCCGGGACGGGAAGTACTGCAAGGCGGACCTGCGGCCCCTGCTGTGGACCGTCTGGCCCACAGGTACGGCCTTCTGGTTCGACGGCTGGGACCCCGCCACACGCTCCATGCCCTTCCGGGCTAGCGACTGGCTCCGCGCGTCGGAACCTCCGGTTCTGTCCTACCAATACCGGACGCTGTACTTCGACGGGGAGAGCCTTCTGGTCTACAACGACCAGCGGCATTTCACGGACCACATGATCGGGTGGTTCGACGAGGAGTTCACCGTCAAGGACGCCGCCCTGACAGCGGTGGAGGAGCGGTTCCACGCCTCCCGCCTGGACGGCGTTTTCTGCGACGACTGGCGGATCACCAATATCGGCGAAAGCCACGGGCTGGAGGTGGACGGGAAGTTCTATGTCTTCAAGCAGGTCTCCTACGAGTTCCACACGCCGGAGCTCCAGGACGCCCCGGCGCTGGGCGAGGGGGTACAGGACCACTGGGCCGCCCCCTCCTCCCAGGACCTCTGGCTGATGTTCTATGTTCCCTCCTGGCACTCCGGGGACGCGGTTTCGTACGCGGACTTCGTGTATCTCCACAGCTTCCAGCATGAGGGCAGGTTCACCCTCTCTGAAGAGTTTGTCCGCCAAAAGCTCCGGGATATCCCCGCCCTGGACACCATTTACCTGGGCACCGCCACCCTAAAAGCGGAAACCTCCGTCATCTCCGCCGCCGGCCTTGCCCAGGCGGTGATGGACCATCTTATGGAGGCAGATACCATTAACATGACCCTGCTGGCCTCCGAAGGGGGCGGGCGATACGATGTGGCCCCCCAGGCCCTGTCGGACTGGAGCGGGGAATTTACAGACAAGTATCTCTGGAGCTATGCCGAAGACCCCGGCAGCATGCCCGCCGGGTCCCTGCTGATGATGAGCGGGAACTTGAGCCTCCGCTTCTGGCCGGAGAGCGATTTGGTCCTGCTCCACACCTGGGACAGGGACGTCTGGCTCCGGGCGGAGCCCGCACCCGGAACGCCGTCCATTTTCTATCTGGCGCAGTCCTGGTACGAGATCGCGGAGGGCCAGAGTATCCCCATCCAGGAGACGCTGGATGAGATGTTATCTGATGGCGCTGCGCTCTTTTCCCTCTTCACCCAAGGGGAGGAAAACGTGAAGACCCGCACGGTGAATGCCGACCAGCTTGACCATGCAGCAGCCTTTACGGAAAACTATGAATGGGCTCTGGCTCCGGGCTATTACTCCCGTTCCCCCGATGATCTGGAGCTGTCCTCCTCGGACCGCCGGCAAAGTTTCACTTTCAACCCTCACAATACGCTTGTAGGGCTCCGGCAGAACAACCAAACCTTCTGGTTCCGGGTCCAGCCCAAAGTGGAAGGCCCTTCCATCTATGACTTCGTGTATGAATGGTATGAAGCGGCGGACTGAACTGTAAAAAAGACGGCGGCGGGAATGTTCCCGCCGCCGCCGCTTATTCCCCCATCACCTGAAACACGATGTCCCGGACCCTATTCCGGGTATCGCACTCCACCAGGGTCAGGTTCTGCCAGGGCCCCACGGTGATCTTCCCGTCCACAAAGGGCACGGTGATGAAGGGGGACAGCAGAGCCGCCTTGATATGGGAGGAGCCGTTGTTGTCGTGCCAGGTCTCGTGGTGCCAATAGGGCACCACGTGCCCCTTCTCGTCCAGGTAGGGGGAAAACACGTCCAGCGCCGCCTTCAAATCGTGGTTTACCATCCCCGGCTCAAACTCCAGGGTGGTCAGCCCCGCCACGCCCCCGGTGGTGAAGCCCGTCACCGTCCCGGCGGAGATGCCGTGCCGCTCACACGCCGCCGACACCGCGTGCTGGAAATCCTCCGTCACGTCAATCATGCCCATGTGGGCTTTGGTCTGATAGGTTTTCTTCTCCGTATAGACTGCCATGGTTTGGCCTCCTTGTTCGTTTTCCGTATTGTATCACGGTTCGGCCTGTGATACAATCCATGTTGTATTAATCCAAAAAGGAGGGCTATCCATGCGCGCCGCGCTGATTCAAATGCCCGTCACGGCGGACAAATCGGAAAATTTGGAAACCGCCTGCCTCCGCCTCCGGGAGGCCAAGGCCCGGGGGGCGGACATCGCCGTCCTACCGGAGATGTTCTGCTGTCCCTATGACAACGCCTGCTTCCGCTCCTACGGAGAACCGGAGGGCGGAGAAGTTCAGCGGGCCCTGTCCGCCCTGGCGGCGGAGCTGGCGCTGTACGTGGTGGGCGGCTCCCTGCCGGAGCTGGAGGGGGACCGGGTTTATAACACCAGCTTCGTCTACGGGCGGAAGGGGGAGCTTCTGGCAAAGCACCGGAAGGCCCACCTTTTCGACATCGACGTGGAGGGAGGCCAGCGCTTCCGGGAGTCCGACGTCCTTTCCCCGGGAAATGCCGTCACCACCTTCGAGACGGAGTTCGGCGCCATGGGCCTTTGCGTCTGCTTCGACTTCCGGTTTGAGGAGCTGGCCCGGTGCATGTGCCTCCGGGGGGCCAGGTGCATCTTTGTCCCCGCCGCCTTCAATATGACCACCGGCCCCGCCCACTGGGAGCTCCTTTTCCGCCAGCGGGCGGTGGACAACCAGTGCTTTACGGTAGGGGGCTCCCCCGCCC
>CATOKC010000102.1 GCA_951800675.1 uncultured Oscillibacter sp. | reverse complement strand
TGGCGGCGGCCCTGGCGGGGGCGGCGGTGAGCTTCGCGGGGCTTTTGGGCTTTGTGGGTCTCATTGCCCCCCACATGGTCCGGCGGCTGGTGGGGGAGGACAGCTCCGCCCGGCTGCTCTGGGGGGCGGCTCTGGGTGGGGCGGCGCTGCTGACGCTGTGCGACATCCTGGCCCGGACGCTGTTTGCCCCCTATGAGCTGCCGGTGGGGGTGGTGCTGTCCCTGCTGGGCGGGCCGTTTTTCCTGTGGCTTCTTCTGCGGCAGAGGCGGGGAAGGAGGCGCGGCCATGCTTGAGGCGCGAAATCTCACGGCGGGCTATTCGGGCCGGGCGGTGCTGGAGGGCGTGACCCTGGCGGTCCGGCCCGGGCGGGTGCTGGCGCTGCTGGGGCCCAACGGCTGCGGAAAGAGCACGCTGCTGCGGACCATGGCCGGCCTTCTGCCGCCCCTGGGCGGGGAGGTGCTGCTGGACGGAAGGCGGGACTACAGCCCCCGGCAGGCCGCCCAACGGGTCGCGTATCTTCCCCAGTCCCGGACGGCGCCCAGCGTCACGGCCCGGCGGATGGTGCTCCACGGGCGGTTTCCCTACATCTCCTATCCCCGGCGCTATGGCCGGGAGGACTATGAGGCGGTGGACCGGGCCCTGGCGGCGGCGGACGCCCTGGATTTGGCGGACCGGCCGGTGCCGGAGCTCTCCGGGGGACAGCGGCAAAAGGTTTATCTCGCCATGGCCCTGGCCCAGGAGACGGAGACCATTCTCATGGACGAGCCCACCGCCTATCTGGACATCCGGCACCAACTGGAGGTTCTGGCCCTGGTCCGCCGTCTGGCGGCGGAGGGGCGGGGAATAGCCTTGGTTCTCCATGATTTGTGTCTTGCTCTGACCATGGCGGATGATGTGGCCGTACTGGCGGGGGGGCGTTTGCTGGCCCTGGGTGGGCCGGAGGAGATTTATCACAGCGGAGTGCTGGCCCGGGTTATGGGCGTCCGCCTGGACCGGGCTTCCGGGCCGGAGGGCTGGCGCTATTTCTGCGGGCTGCCGGAGGAGGGCTGACATGGGGTATTTTCCGTTTTTTATGGAGCTGGAGGGCCGGGAGGGCCTCATCGCGGGCGGTGGGGCCGTAGCCCTTCGAAAGCTCCAGAAGCTATTGCCCTACGGACCCCGGCTTACCGTGGCCGCGCCGGAGCTGCTGCCGGAGATTGAGGCTCTGCCGGGACTGACGCGGCTCCGCCAGACCTTTGAGCCCGCTATGCTGGAGGGGAAACGCTTCGTGATTGCCGCCACGGATGACCGGGAGGTGAACCGGGGGATTGCGGCCCTCTGCCGGGAGCGTGGTATTCCGGTGAACGTGGTGGACGACAAGGAGCCGTGTACCTTCCTGTTTCCCGCCCTGGTGAAGCGGGGGGACTTGACCGTGGGCGTTTCCACCGCCGGGGCAAGCCCCAGCGCCGCCGCCTGGGTGAAACGCCGGGTTTTAACGGTGGTTCCGGAGGACTTCGGGGAGATGCTGGATTATCTGGCGTCCCTGCGTCCCTTGGTTCGGAAGCGTGTGCCGGAGGCGGAGCGGGCCGGGGTCTTTGCCCGGCTGTTTTCCACCTGCTTGGAGAGGGGCTTCCCCCTGGAGGAGGCTGGGCTGGCGGAAGTTTTGGTAGACAGGCCCAGAAGGGGGAAGGTCTATCTGGTGGGGGCGGGCTGCGAGGCGGCGGACCTGATAACCCTCCGGGGCCTCCGGCTGCTGGAGCGCTGCGGCGTGGTGGTCTACGACGATTTACTGGCCCCGGAGCTGCTGGACGTGGCCCCGGAGGGGGCGGAGAGAATCTATGTGGGCAAGCGGCGGGGGCGGCACTTCATGGCCCAGGAGGCCATCAACGCCTTGCTGATTTCCAAGGCCCGGGAGGGAAAGCAGGTGGTTCGCCTCAAGGGCGGGGACCCCTTCGTCTTTGGCCGGGGCGGAGAGGAGGCTTTGGCCCTCCAGGCCGCCGGAGTTGCGTGGGAGTATGTCCCCGGGGTTACCTCCGCCGTGGCTGTGCCGGGGGCGGCGGGGATTCCCGTCACCCACCGGGGGGTGAGCCGGAGCTTCCACGTGGTCACGGCCCACACGGCGGATTCGCCGGAGGGACTGCCCTCCCGCTGGGAGGAGCTGGCCCGGCTGGAGGGGACGTTGGTATTTCTCATGGGGCTGTCCCAGCTGGGGGAAATCGCCCGGCGGCTTATGGGGGCCGGGCTGCCGCGGTCGACGCCCGTTGCCGTGATCGGCGGAAAAAACGTCCCCCGGACGGTCCGGGGGACGTTGGGTGATATCGAGGAGCGGGCCCGGGAGGCCGGGGCGGAGGCCCCCGCCGTCATTGTGGTTGGGGGCACGGCGGGGATGGACCTGCGGTCTCAGACGCCGTAGCCGTAACAGGTTTTCTGGGAGAACAGAAGCAGGGCGGTTACCGCCAAGGTCAGCAGCTCCGCCGCCGTCACCGCCAGCCAGATGCCGTCCAGCCCCAGGAAGAGGGGCAGGACGAAGATGGCCGCCGTCTGAAAGAGCAGGGTCCGCAGGAAGGCGATGGCGGCGGAGAGGACGCCGTTCCCCAGGGCGGTGAAGAAGGCGGAGCCGAAGATGTTGAAGCCCATGGCCAGGAAGGACAGGGCGTACAGCCGGAAGCCCCGGGCGGTGAGGGCCAGCAGGTCCGCGTCATAGCTCACAAAGATCCGGGACAGGGGGAACGCCATGCCCACGGCGGCGGCGGTGAGCCCGGCGCAGCCCGCCAGCATCAAAAGGAGGCTCTTGCGCAGGAGGCTTCGCAGCTCCTCCTGGTTTCCCGCGCCGTAGTGGTAGCTGACAATGGGGCCCGCGCCGATGGAGTAGCCCATGAAGACGCCGATGAAGATGAAGTTCACGTACATGATGACCCCGAAGGCCGCCACGCCGTCCTCCCCGATAAGGCGCATGAGCTGGAAGTTATAGAGAATGCTGACCAGAGAGGTGGAGAGGTTGCTCATCATCTCGGAGGAGCCGTTGGAGCAGGTCTGGGCCAGGACCCGGCCCTCCAGCCTGGTTTTCGTCAGGCGGAGAGGGGTCTTGTTGGGCAGGAGGAAGTAGACCAGGGGCACCGCGCCCCCCACCAGGGAGCTGGCCACCGTGGCGATGGCCGCCCCGGCCACGCCCCAGGGCAGGACCCCCACCAGAAGCCAGTCCCCAACCATGTTGGTCAGGCCCGCCGCCACCGTGAGCCACAGCCCCAGCTTGGGCCGCTCCGCCGCCACGAGGAAGCTCTGGAACATATTTTGCAAAATAAAGGGCACCAGGGCCAGGGAGAGAATACGCCCGTAGCGGACGGAAAGGGGAAGCATTTCTCCTGCGGCCCCCAGAAGGAGGCAAAGGGGCTCCATGATGAGCTCCGCCAGAACCGTCAGCACCGCGCCGGCGAGGACGCCGGCGGCGACGATGAGGGAGAAGTAGCGGTTTGCCCGGGGCAGGTCCCCCTCTCCCATGGTGCGGGCCACCACGGCGCTGCCGCCGGTGCCCAGCATGAAGCCCACCGTGGCGAAAATCATCAGGGCGGGCATAATGAGGTTCACCGCCGCGAAGGCGGTCTTGCCCGCGTAGTTGGAGACGAACACGCCGTCCACCACGCCGTAGATGGAGGTGAAGATCAGCATGACGACGGTGGGGAAGGTGAAGCGCAGGAGCTTGGCATAGCTGAAATGATCGGATAAATGGATGTGCATAGGGAGTTCCTTTCTCTTTATATCAGGGGCCGCCGGGGTTTCCGGCGGTTTTATGGTTTGGGAAGGGAGGCCGCCGCCTTTCGGAAGAGGGAGAGCCATTTCTGGGACAGGCGGATCATATCCCGCAGCTCCTCCTCGGTCAGCCCCCCCGCGGCGGCCCGCTCGGCCGCCATGATGGGAAGGACTTTTTCACGGACCAGCTCCTGGCCCTGAGCCGTGAGGAAGAGGGAGACCTCCCGGCCCTCTCTGGGACGGAGAGAGAGAAAGCCGTCCCGCTCCAGCTTCCGAACGGAGGAGTGGACGGTCTGCTTGCTGATAGAGACTTGACGGCAGATGTCCTTCTGCGTGCAGCCGTCCCCTCGTTCCACCAGGCACCACAGTACCCAAAGGGCGCTGTCCGACAGGCCCAGGGCCTGGGCCAGGGTGTGGTAAAATTCATCAATTTGGTGGTCGGCCTGGAGGTATTCCTGAAACAGCGTGTAATGGTCCATGTGCGGGCTCCTTATTATGGTATGAAATCGGACTTGCTGAGGACAAATGGTAGTATAGTCTGATTTCATACCAAGGTCAACCGTGAATCTGCACAAGGATACTGGGGAACTCCCTGTAGGATATGTAGAAAGGGGCCCGGAATCCGGGCCCCTGGTTACTTTGTGGTGGAGATGCGGAGGGCGTGGCAGATGGAGGGAATGGACTCTCCCTGAAAGCTGGAGGTGGGGGAGAGCAGGGCCCCGGTGGGGGCGAAGACGATTTTCTTCCATTTCCCCTGGCGCATACCGGAGAGGAGGTAGCCGTTGAGCACCGAGGCGGAGCAGCCGCAGCCGGAGCCTCCGGCGTGCATGTCCTGTTTCTCCCGGTCGTAGAGGAGGAGGCCGCAGTCCTGGAAATGCTCCCCCATGTCGATGCCGTCCTTGGAAAAGAAGTCCCGGACGATGGCGTGGCCCAGCTCCCCCAGGTCCCCGGTGACCACCAGGTCGTAGTCCTGGGGCTTGGTTTTTGTGTCCTGGAAAAAGGCGGAAAGGGTGTCGTAGGCCGCCGGGGCCATGGCGGCCCCCATGTTGTTGGCGTCCGCGATTCCTTTGTCCACGATTTTTCCGCAGGTGACGTGGGTGATATAGGGTCCCTCTCCCTGGGAGGCCAGGATGGTGCACCCGGCGGCGGTGGCGGTCCACTGGGCGGTGGGGGTCCGCTGGTTGCCGTAGGGCACGGGCATCCGGTATTGGCGCTCCGCCGTGCAGAAGTGGGAGGAGGTCATGGCGGCGGCTTTTTCCGCAAAGCCCCCGTCAATGGCCATGGCCGCCAGGGAGAGGGATTCCCCCATGGTGGAGCAGGCCCCGTAGAGCCCGTAGAAGGGCACGCCGAACTCCCGCAGGCCGAAGGAGGAGCCGATGCACTGGTTTAAGAGGTCCCCGGCGAAGATATAGTCCAGGTCACCGGGCTTGAGCTTAATCTGGTCCAGGGCCCGCTGAAGGACCCGCTTCTGCATGGCGGACTCCGCCTTTTCCCAGGTCTTTTCCCCGAAGAAGGAGTCCTGGTCCAGCTCGTCGAAGTGCTCCCGCAGGGGGCCCTCCCCCTCCAGCTTGCCGCCGATGTTGGCGTAGGAGATGACGGAGGGGGGATGCTCCAGGGCGACGGTGCGGCGCCCGATCCGTTTGTTGTTCATAGCGCGCCTCCTTGTGGCAGTGGTGTTCCTTCTAGGATGCCCGGGACGGGGCGCTTTATGCGGGAGAAAAAGGCAAAAGGTGTCCTCTTCTTTCCAGAGCCTTGCAGAAAGAAGGGGGTTTTGCTATACTACTGTAAGATAAAACACCCCGGAGGGGGAAGAAACAAAAAGGAGTGTGCCGTGATGAACTATGAAATCAAGGGCGAGCCCATGCCCGTGGTGATCTGTGATTTGAACGCTGGGGAGACTATGATTACGGAAAAGGGGTCCATGGTGTGGATGAGCCCCAACATGGAGATGCAGACCTCCGCCGGGGGCAGCCTGGGCAAGGCCTTTGGCCGGATGTTCTCCGGGGAGTCCATGTTCCAGAACCTTTACACCGCCAAGGGCGCTCCGGGCATGATTGCCTTTGCCTCCAGCTTCCCCGGGACTATCCGGGCGGTGGAGATCGGGCCGGGCAAGTCCATTGTGGCGCAGAAGTCCGCGTTCCTGGCCTCGGAGCAGGGGGTGGAGTTGTCCGTGTTCTTCCAGAAGAAGATGGGAACGGGCTTCTTCGGCGGCGAGGGCTTCATTATGCAGAAGCTCTCCGGCCGGGGGATCGCCTTTTTGGAAATTGACGGCTCCGCCGTGGAGTACGACCTGGCTCCGGGCCAGCAGCTGATTGTGGACACCGGAAATCTGGCCATGATGGACGAGACCTGCTCCATTGATATCCAGTCCGTCAAGGGGGTGAAAAACGTCCTCTTCGGCGGGGAGGGGATGTTTAACACCGTGGTCACAGGGCCGGGCCATGTGGTGCTTCAGACCATGCCGCTGAGCGCCTTCGCCGGGTCCATCGCCTCGGTGCTGCCCAGCAAGAGCTGAGGGATAGGGAAATTGGCTCTTACATTATCCTGTCTTGGGTGCGCTGTAATGGGTGCGGCCAAAAAATTGAGGAATAGCTCTGTCACGCAAAAGCGGGTCCCCGGAGAGGCGCGTCTCTCCGGGGACCCGCTTTTTGTGCGTGCGGCCGTAGGGGCGGACACACAGGTCCGCCCCTACAACATAAATCTTCGAATCAGGTATTCCCGCTTATTTATGCGTTCTCCATGCAGAGCTTCGCGCCGCCAAGAGCCACGGCGAATACAAACCAGAAAATGCACATGACCCGGGGATAGTTCCACAGGTAGTCCGCCAGACCGCAGACCAGACTGCCGCAAAGGGCCGCGCAGGCGGCGCAGGTGATGGTGCGGACGGCGCCGTCAGCGCAGTGCCGGACGGCGTGGGCCGCCCGCTTCACGCCCCAGAGGGCGGAGCCCACAAAGCCCACGAAACCTAAAACCCCCATCTCCGCCCAGACCTGAATATAGATGTTGTGGGAGTGGACGAAGGGGGTCCGGGCGTGGTAGAAGTTCAGCAGCTTCACATAGCGCTGGACGGCGGCGGTGCCCAGGCCCGCGCCGGAGAGAGGACGGCGGGTGATGACCTCCAGCCCCGCCTTGAACAGGGGAAAGCGGCTGTTGGTGGAGGAGTCGGAGGCGTCGAAAATGGTGAGGATGCGGTTCCAGATGCTGGCGGGCAGGAAGGGCACCGCCAGAAGGCACAGGGCGAAGAAGAGGGGCAGCAGCTTGGGCTTCCAGAGGAAAATCATCACCACCATGGCGCAGGCGATGCCGATCCAGGCGGCGCGGCAGTAGGTCATGCCCAGGGCGGCGGCGCCCAGGACAAAGGCCGCGGAGGCCGCCAGCTTGGAAATAAAATGTTTGGAGCACAGAATCAGGGCCAGGGTTAGAGGCAGCAGCAGGAGCAGTACCTCGGCGAAGGTGTTGGGGTTATCGAAAAAGGAGAGGACCCGGCTGGGCATGTCGGCGTTCAGGTCCATGTCTACATAGGATTCGTTAACCTCCAGGCCGGAGAGGCGCTGGAAAATGGCGTACAGGGAGGAAAGGGCCACGCAGCCGGAGGCCCCCGCCGCCAGGCGCTTGAGCTCCTCCGCGGAGCGCGGGGCGCTGACGGTTACCAGCACGCAGAGGGCGGCGGAAATGTGGTAGACGAGGAACCGGGTGGAGGCGTTCCGGGTCAGGGAGAAGACCACACCCAGGACCACCGCCCCAAAGAAGAGGGCGGGGAAGAAGCCGATGGACTCCACGTCCAGCCTCCAGTCCCCCCGGCCCATGGCCCCGGCGTGAAGCAAGAGCAGCAGGGCCAGGAAGGCCATGAGCGTATAGGCGTTGTTCCAGTACTCATATGGGATAATCCACAGGAGAAGAATCAGCCAGCCCTCGGCCACGGCGGTTTCGTCCCCCAGGCGGAAGGCCAATTGGGAGAAGAAGCTGTTTTCAAAGGTTCCCTCCAAAAGCAGGTAAAATTTGCGGAGCAGACGGCCCGGCAGGTTTACCAGCCAGCTTAGAAGCTGACAGACCCGGCTGTCCGACCAGGAACGGGCCACGGCTCCTTCCCGGCACAGGGGGCGGAGGAGGGCGCTTTCGTCAATCTGCCGGGTGCACCAAGCTCCCACCCGGACGGCAAGACGGTGGAGGCCGCTGTCTTCGTATGCGGCCAGGAGAAGGAGCGGGAGACGGTATAGGTAGCTTTGTTTCAACAGTGTCATGGTGTTTTCCTCAAATACGGTTTTTCAAACGGTAGAGCTGGGTCAGGGTGAAGAAGTGTTTCCCCCGGACCAGATTGGCCACCATCTGCTTGTTGGGGCTGAGACCCGCGGGAACCAGCTCCCGGATGGCCTTCTCCATTTCCGGCCGGCGGCAGAACTCCTGCACGGCCTTTTGCCGCTGGCGGATGGACTTGGGGTTGTCCCGAGCGTATTCATTGCCCACGGCGATGAGCAGACCCGCCCAGTTGGAGCTTTCCCGCCACTGGGGCCGGGCGGCCTCCAGACTGTACTTGGCCACCAGGGCCTCCTTCCGCTCCATAAAGCGGGAAAAGACCTGGGAGAAGTGTTTCATATAATGGTGCGTCGCGGATTCTGGGTGGAGAAAGTAGCGGTAAAGGGGCTGTTCCGTCACCGCCAGGGAATGGGCGTTGCAGAAGTATTCCAGGACAAAAAGCTCGTCCTCTAAATAGGGCCCGTCAAAGGTGAGGCGGGCCTTGTGGATGAGCTCTGCTGAGAAGAGGTAGCAGACACTGTAGCCGTTGAACACCGGCTGGGTCAGTCGGTCCCCTGTCAGGGGGTTAATCAGCTTCTCCCGAATCTCCTCCCGGCCGTAGATTCCGGCGGGAAGCTGGCTCTGGACGCTTTGCCCACCATCGGGATACAGGTAGGTGAGGCCGCAGGCGGCGGCGTCGGCTCCGGATTGCTCCCGGAGATTCCAAAGAGTTTCCAGAGCCTGGAACTCATAACAGTCGTCGGCGTCCAGGAAGGCGATGAAAGCCCCCTTGGCCTCGTTGAGCCCCAGGTTTCGGGCCTCGCTGACGCCCTGGTTCTTTTTCCGGTGGAAAACCCGGACCCGGCTGTCCTTGGCGGCAAACTGGTCACACAGGACGGCGGAGCCGTCGGTGGACCCGTCGTTTACCAGAATCAGCTCCCAGTCGGAAAAGGTTTGGCGGGCCATGCTGTCGAGACAGCGGTGCAGGTATTTCTCCGCCTGATAGACGGGGACGATGACAGAGATGCTGGGCATAGGCAACCTCCATGGGTCCGGCAACACGTCTTTTCAGATATATAAAGAGGGGACCTTCCACGGGAAGGTCCCCTGCCTTTAGCAGCGGCTGCCGGGATATAGCACCATTGTACCCCATTTATGGCGGAAGGTCAACGGCTTTTCCAACGGCTTGTGGAGTTGCTCAGGATTCGGGGGGCGGGCTGCTTTCCTCCTCCAGGAAAAGCTCTTCCGCCTGCCGCTGGGCATCCAGCAGGGCTTCCCGCAGCTGGGATAGGGCCCGCTCTGTGTCGGTGACGGCGTTGAACAGCAGCAGATATTCCTTGGAAAGTGCAGTCATAGCAAGTCTTCCTTTCTGATGAGCCACAAAATATAGCTGGGGGCTATGGATATGATACACAAGATTCAGGAAATAACTTGTCTGAATTTGTCGAGGAGACCAGAAAAATGAAAAAGCCGGAAATCTTGACGGGAAGGAGGGCGTAGAGTATGCTTAAAGCGGCGAAAAGACGGACTTTCCGTCGGAGAGACCGGAAACGATTTACAGGAGCCGGGGCGGTCCCGGCGGACAGGAGGAGTTTATGCCGGATCATGAGAATCGAACCAGACAGGGACTGGCCGCGGCCCTGCGGGCGCTGCTGCGGCATAGGCCGCTGGACCAGCTGCGGGTTCGGGAGCTGACGGAACGGTGCGGGCTCCGGCGGCAATCTTTTTATTACCACTTCAAGGACGTTTACGACCTCTTTGCCTGGTCTGCCCAACAGGAGCGAACCCTTTTGCTGGACCGTCTGGCGGACTGCCTGACCTGGCGGCAGGCCCTGCTGAACCTGCTGGGTCGAATAGAAGAGGAGCGGGCGTTTTATCAGGCGATGCTGGACCACAGCGGTCAGGCGGGCTTGGGAAAGATGATTCCCCTGGAGGAGGCGCTGGAAGCGGTTCAGTCTTATTATCGCGGCCGCTGCGGCACGCCGGCAGACCGGCTGGCGGAGGAGAGGGACCTTCGGTATGGCCGCGCCCTGCTTCTGTCCCTGCTGGAGGGCTGGGTTCGGGGTGGGCCGGCCATGTCCCCGGAGGAGTTGGCGGACGCCCTGGAGCTGGCGGCGGAGCGGAGCGCGGCAGGTGCCGTATGGCAGACGCTGCGGGAGTGCGGGGGGTGGAATCAGGCGCTTTAAAGGGGCGGTGTACAAAAAAGAGGACGGGTTTTCCCGCCCTCTTTTTTTATACCGGCGTGGAAGCGGGCTTCATGCTTTTGACAATTATTCCAAATGTGTCTAAAATTCGACGTTTTTTGCGGAATTGTCCCTTTGGCGGAAAGGTTTGTCAATTTATAATCAAATTATAACAGGAAGTGATGCTGTGAAAAAAGTCTGCTACACCGTTGTTCTCCAAAGTCAGATGGGACCCAGGGCGGGGGAATTGCTGCTCCAGGAGGAGGCGGGAACCGTCTCGGGAGAGCTGTGCCTGCTCAGCTGCCGAAACCACTTCTCCGGCAGTGTGCTGCAAAACGGCAAGTACCTAATTTCCGGTGCTCTCCGCTCCCGGGTGGATAAGGAGCCCTACGACGCCATTTTCACCGTGCGACAGGGCCGCCTCTCCGGTGGCCTGGTGACGCGGCATGGCTGCTGGGACCTCACTGGCGTGGAGCTTGCCACCGCAGCCCGGAAAGCGGAAAATGCCTCCCCCGGCGGGGGCTGATTTGATGCGGGTAAAAGGAGCTGGGGATTATTTCCAAAAGTTCGCCGGACTTACTATACAAACATAACGTAAGGCGAAAGGGGGAATGTGCGCGTGGAGGAGAAAAACCGGCGTTTAGATGAGGCTTCCCTGCGCCGCCTCCTGGATCGGGAGCGGACGGGGCCGGAGGCCCTGGTGCTCCGCTTGGCATGGCTGGAGGGGTTGACCCGGGAGGAGATTGCCGCTTTGACCTGGGGACAGGTCTCCTTTTTGGATGACCGGCTGGAGCTGCCGGACCGGATGGTCCCGCTGGATCGGGAGGTGCGCTCTCTTCTTTGGAAGCTCCGGGAAGCCAGGGAGGCCCGGGAGGAGCCTGGAGATCCTCACGTTCTTCTCTCCGCCCGGGAGCGAAAGCCTATGCGGTTGGAGTCCATCTCCCGAATTGCCCGGCTGGCCCTGGACAGGGGCGGAATGAAGGGCGTGCGGCTGCTGGACCTGCGCTATGACTGGATCATCCGCTGCCTGGACCGGATGGACTGGCCGGAGGTCGCTCGAATTAGTGGTGTGGAGGTGGCGACCCTTCAGCTCCGCTTCTCTGCCAGCGCTCCGGCCAGAAAGGCACCCAAGCCCCCACCGGTTCAGGTGGATGAGTTTAAGCTGTGGAAGCTTCTTCAGACGGAGCGGAGTACGGCGGCGGGACTGGCTATGTGGCTGGGCTGGCAGCTGGGACTCCAAGCGCGGGAGATGATTGCCCTTACCTGGGAGCAGGTGGATTTCCAGGAAGGGGTCCTCCGCCTGCCGGACCGATGCGTGGTCATAACCAGCGCCCTTCGGCGGATTTTAGAGGACGAATACCTCCGGAGGCTTCCGGAGGAGGATCCTCATGTCCTTTTAACAGAGCAGTCTCGAAAGCCCCTGGATCTCCCACGGTTGTCCCGGCTGACCAGAGCTGCGCTGATACGGGGAGGATTGGAGCGGGTAACGCTCCGGGATCTGAAACGGGACGACTGCCGAGACATGGAGGATGAGCGTATTCTCCAGCGGGCCCTGGAGCAGGGCTTTGTCTCTCGGGGGGACGTGTCGGAGGTGCTGGGGTTGTCTAAGACCGCCACATATGCCCGTCTGCGCCGCCTGACGGAGCATGGGCGGTTGGTCCGTGTGGGAGGCAAGTATTATCTCCCTGGTACCGTGGTTCCGCCGGAGCGGCACCGGGAAGTCATTTTGGAATATTTGGCGGAGGCGGGCTTTGCTTACCGTCAGGATATTGTGGAGCTTCTCCACATTCAGCCAAAGCAGTGCACCCTGGTTCTTCGCCGCATGGTGGAGGAGGGGACACTGATTCAGTTGGGACAGCGATATTTCCTCCCGGAGCGGGAAAAGCGAAAAGTTGAGTAAGCTCTCCAGGAGCCGGAGGCAGGGGCGGATCATACCGTCAGGAAAAACCTGCCGCCGGCTTTTGTATTTGGGAAAATGTGGGTTGCGTTATGATCTTCCGGCAAATCTGGGTGGGCTATCGTATGGCGGTTTTCAGTTCGGTTAAAAGGCCGGAAAAAGCCTTGTCAGGGCTTTTTTTTCCTGTTAGATTGCATTTGCGGACGACGGATGGAAGGGGCCAATTCCAGGCTTGATGTGGGATCGGCTAGCCCCGACACGAATCCTGGAGGGGGCGTCGGAAGTTCGAGCGGACCGTAA
>CATOKC010000101.1 GCA_951800675.1 uncultured Oscillibacter sp. | reverse complement strand
GATAAGCAATGGCAAAGCAAGGCATGTCCCGTCCGGAGTGGACCCATACCCAGCCCCGCAACCGTCAGGCCGCCTTCGGCGGCCCCAGGCCTAAAACGGGCCTTTGGCCCGTAAACGGCAGCGTCCCGCCCGTGCCCGAGATCCAGGGCAAGGCAAAGCACGCCAAAGAGAAAGCGCCGCCCATCATCGCTGGAACCTCCGGCCCGGAGCTGAAGGTATACCATGGTTACGAAATGCCTCCCCAGCCGGACGACGAAGACGAGCGTTCCGCCCCCTGACTCCCACGGAGCCGCCCCAAACGGGGCGGCTGTTTTATGTTTTTTCCGGCACCGGCCACCAGCCGGTACACTCCGCGTCGATGCCCGCGCCGTCCTTAGAGAACCGGTAGCCGCCCGTCGCGGCGTCCAATTCCGCCAGAGACATATCCGCCGGGATGATGCTCGATCCAT
Organism: uncultured Oscillibacter sp.; assembly: GCA_951800675.1. The sequence goes on along the minus strand of CATOKC010000101.1, from coordinate 12,195 downwards.
CGTGATCGGTCTGCTGGACCGACTCTATCCAGTAGGATATATTATCACTGGTGAGGACATCCCGCAGAGCAGCCGCCTCCTGATCCGCACGGAAAAACCGGCTGGTGTTCCCCTGATGGTCGGCATCAATGAGCAGCGCCCGCCTCCCATGATCCGCCGCCAGAACATCGGCAAAATTCCCGGCGGTGACGGTCTTCCCCACCCCGCCCTTCAAATTCATGATGCAAATGGTCTTCATGTATGTACTCCTCTCCTCCCGCCGCTTACGGCCCAGTGCGGGCACAGCCCGCCTGACGGCTAAAACGGCAGCGGTGTCGTATCGTTTGGCAATTCCTGAAATCCGGACGGCTCCGGGGTCCGGCGCTGCTTCGCCCTGCGCCCTGCGGCGGCATATTGAGCAGCCACGGCCTTCCCGTCCTTCGGCGCAAGGGAAAGGGTCTGGGTCGCCCCGCTGAAGGCCAGATGCAGCGTGTCCCGCTCGCCGTCCTTGTTTTTGGCGATCTTCAGCACCCGGTCAGACCGGTTCTCGTTAGGGTCCTCAGGCCACAGTAGCAGCGCCGCGTCCGCGTCCTGCTCCAGCTGCCCGGACTCCCGGAAGGAGGCCATCGAGGGCGGCAGCAGCTTCCCGCCCACCTTCTCCGGACGGCTGAGCTGGACCAGAGCGAATACTGCGATCCCGTGGGCCTGGGCCATGGTGTGCAGGGCGATGGAGATGCCGGTCACCTGCTCATAGCGGCTCTTCCCCTGAGCGGAGACGATCTGTAAATAATCCACAAAGATCACCTGGTACCGCCGGTTCAGCGCGATGGCCTGGATATCCCGCACCGTCATCCCGCTGGCGTGGATAAAGTGCAAAGGCAGCTTGTCCAGACGCCGGGAGGCATCTGCCGCCCGCCGGGCGTCGTCCCCGTCCAGATCGCACTTCTTGATGGTGGACAGCGGCACCTGGGCCATATGGGCCATGAGCCGGTCCGTCAGCTTTTTGATATTGGTCTCCAGAGTGAAGTAACCCACCCGGTATTTCTCCGTCAGGGCCAGGGCGAACTGGAGGCTCAGCAGTGTCTTCCCCGAACTGGCGTAGCCACCCAGCAGCACGAAGTCCCCCAGCTCCAGATACAGCAGCCTGTCCAGCGCCTCCATCCCCAGAGACAGGTATTCCGGCTTCTTCTTCGAGCCCATGCGCCGGATGAAATCCGCCGCCGCCTCATGAGCGGTTACCACCTTCGCCGCCTGCCGGAGGGAGACCAGGGCGTTGATCCGGTCCACGGACTGCCCTGCCGCTTCCATGGTCTCCGCTTCCTCCAGCTCCCGGGCACGCTCATGGAGCCTCTGCAGCTGCATCTTCTCCCGCAGCAGCCCGCAGTAATAGACCGCGTCTCCTGCCGGGTGCCGGAAGACTTCCTCCAGCGCAGGGTAGTAGTCCTCCCCGGCTTCGCCCAGCACGGTTACCTGATCGATGGGAGCCCCGGCCAGATGCAGCCGGCTAACGGCCTCAAAGATCCCCCGGGTGGGAAGCTGGTCGAAGTCCTGTGCGGATACCAGGGTCATCACCTCACCCACGCGCTCCGGCTCGTTGAGCATGGAGTGGAGGACGGCGTACTGGAGAAATACCGGATCCATCACGTCACCTCCGGGTCAGGCGCCCAGCCGCCGGGCAGGCCCTGGGACCCCGGCGGACTCTTGGGCACATCCGTCCACCGCTGGTGGTTCAGCCAGGTGGAGGCGTAGGGGATACCCACTCCGGCCTGCCAGCTCTCGCTGGCCGCCTGACGCACCAGGGCGGCGGCGATCTGATCGATGAGATCGTCGGAGGGCTGGAGCCTGTCCCATGCCCGGATGGCCGCCTGCTTGTCCTCTCCCCGAGGGTAGTATTTCCAGAACCCGGCAAAGCGTTCCGGCTTCCAGTCGGGAGCGGATTTGGGCGCATCTCTCCGTCTGGCCGCTTTCTTCCTGGGGCCTCCGTCCCCACGGGAGGTCATTATGCCTGCGGCACAACGACTGTCCCCGCCGCCTTCCGGCGGCGTTGGGGGACCATAGGGGGGTTTTGTACAATCTTTATTTTGTTGCGTCGGGTTTTCCGTCACCGGTTCGTCCGTCAACGGCTCACCCGCTGACGGTTCATCCGTTGACGGGTTTTCCGGCAACGGTGCATCTTCATTCCGGGCAGGCTCGTCCGCCACGATGTACTCATTCCGGCTGAAATGTCCGGCGGCATCGTGCTGCTGGACCCGGGTCAGGTATCCGTATGTCTCCAGCTCCCGCAATGCGGAACGCACTGCGTCCCGGCCCGTGCCGCAGATGGTGGACAATCCCGCCACCGTGTAGTCCCAGTCCTTCGGAAGGGAGAACATGATGGCCAGAATAGCCCGGGTCTTGAGAGACAAGCGGTCGTCTCTCAACATGCGGTTGGGCAGCACCGTGAACCCGTTCCGGGGCTTGATAGTGATAATGGTTTCTCTTTGGCAGCTCATAGCGCCTCCTTTCTGCTGGGCCGGTCCTTCACGCTGATCCAACTGTTCACGCTGCCACTCCTCCCTAAGGCTCGCTTTGTGCTTCATCCTCCGGCAGAACGCCCCAGTTATTTGTTTCCGGATCGCAGTGTAAACCGAGCCATCTTTCCAACCGCGCTCTATCTGCGCTGTCCAAATAGGCCGCACCAGCCGCATCCAGCATATCGGACACGATCTGCGCGATTTTCCCGTCATCGTAGGCGGAAAACCCGAACGACCACGCGACCTGTTTCCTATTTGTCATGTCTTTCCCTCCTCCGGCCTGCGGCGGTAGGCCAGCCAGGTTTTTCCGCAGTTCTCAAACACCGCCATTTCGCCATGGGCCTCTCGACATAGCTCGTATTCTGCATCAACCAGCATCCAAGTGCAGAAACCGCCGCTTCCACGCATTGGGATAATCCACACCGGCTCCCCGTCCATTCCCCGCAGTTCCTCCAGAGTCAGAGGCTCGTTGGACGGCTCCAGCTTCGCCGCCAGCTCCTCGATCACGTCCGCCGCCTTTTCCAGGTCACCGCGCGGCGCGCCGTAGAAGAGCGCATAGCTGCCCGCCGCGTTCCGCAGGCCAGCTGCAAATTTTCTGTAATCCATCATTTCACCTCTCAATCAAACAAACTTTCCTGCTTCTCAAACTGCCGCCAGGGCTCCCGCCACTCCACGCCGATATAGTCCAGCACATGGCCCCAGCCGTACCAAGTGCCGTCCGGGAGCTTGTCCACGTGGTGCATCCACATTTCCCATTCGCCAGGACTGCGCGCCCACAGCTGGTCAAACCGGTGAGGCCGTTTCTCCATATGAATGCCAAACCCGCACATGCTGCATCCGGTCCGCTGAGCTTTGGTGGTTCGCAGCGTTCCGTTCGGGTCCCGGACGATCTTACCGTAGATTTCTGGAACGGGGACATGGAGGTCAAGCGCTAACTGCAACAGGTCCTGACGGTTGAAAATCGCAAATGGGCAGCTTCGCTTAGCGCCGTGGGATATGTAGTTGCAGCCATTGATCATCAGCGAATTTTTCCGCCGTCCGCCTTCTGAGGCCATAAGGCCCTGATATGGATACCTCCCGGTTTCTTTTGCGTACATATCCAGAGGCCGCTCTTTCATGTAGTAACAGCACATGTCACTAACAGAAAAATCCGAGCGCTGCCAGCTTTTGTCTGCCTCCGGGTCAGCTCCTCCAAATTTTTCAAGCCACTTTTTAGCTAACCGCATTCGTTCAGAATATGTTCCGTCACCCTTTATACCGGTGATGATGGCGCGGCGGTATACAGCGTTATCCTGGGTCCTGTTTTGGAGTGCAGATATCTTTTTTGCGGTATCCTTGCTGAGCACCGGCCAGCCGAACTCCCGGATGACCTCCACCTTGCTTTTCAGCGGTTTAAGGGGTTCCACGCCCAGCTGCTTGTGGATGGCCTGTATGCTCTTGTCCTCCAGGACGGATACCGACACCGCCGGTACGTTGATGCCGATCGATCGGAGGAACAGCAGCAATGTGATGCTGTCCAGACCGCCGACCGCCACATAGCAGGCCCCGTTGATATCAGGGTGATTGTAGAACTCCCGCGCCCTGATTTCTGCATAGCGGATTTTAATTTCATAGCTCTCCGCCTGCTTGGCCTTGAAATAACGGATTTTTTCATCCTTCTTGTTCTCTGCCGCACGTTCCAGTACACTTTTCATGATGACGTCACCCACACATCTGCCGTCCGAACCCCATGCGCCACCGTGTCCTCATGGTCCGGCAGGCAGATATCCACATGCTTCCCCGTGACCCCGGTGTCCGCCGCCAGATACCGCTGGCCGTCTATGATGACCGTAGAGCCCAGCGGAATGACCTCCGGGTCCACAGCAACCACTCCAGGCCCCGCCGGGAGCCCTGTGGCCGTCAGCCCGTCCGCCCGGCGTCCACAGCACTCCTCGCAGGGGCAGTAGGCCGTGATGGCGCATTCTCCGATGTACTGATAGGTCCCGATGGCCTCATACGCCGCCGCCTGTTCCGCCCGGGCCTGCCTGTCTGCTTCTGTCTGGAGGACCACCGCACCAAGCTGCTCCACCGCCATGTCCCGCATTCGCTCCGCACTCTCCAGCTGTACTTGGTGCCGGACCGCGTCCTCCTGCCGGGAAGCTTCCAGCGCTGCAATCCGTGCGTACTGGGCAGTATTCACTACCACCGAAAGCGCCAGTAATCCGATAGCTCCTTTCTGCCATGCCGCTGTCTCACATCGTAGGGTGTGCTTTTGCTGGCGTATCGTTATATCTCTCATTTGTAGAAATTCTCCTTGATTTCCGCCCAGTCTCCGGATATAATAGAGACATGAGCTTTTTCTTGATTGGTTTAGCTCTTCCTCGCTGGGGTTGCCGCCCGGCGGGGATTTTTACGCCTGTTCCGGATATGCGCGGCTGACAAGCTGCCGCAGCTCAAACAGACTGATCTCGCTGTCATTGGCCGCGCGGTCCAGGACCAGCTCCTTCATCTTGGGACCTGCCTCCTCCAGCGAATCCCAATACTCTTGGAAATGCCCCGTACGCTCACCTCCCCTATCTCCAAACTTCATACAGCAGCACCGTTACCAGAAGCATCGCGCCTGCCACAAGAGCCGCCAGCGTGTAGAATCTTTCCAGCTCCATCGGTTCGCGGGGCTTGCTCTCTAGGCGAAACTCTCTGCCGTGCCGGGACTTAAAATAAATCTTCAATTTTTTCTCCTTTCCGGCTTGACAGAAAGAAACGCATGTGCTACAATACGATTGTTCTATCAAGCCTGATTTTTGGGGTCTCGCTTGATACGCTCCCCGCTCCTAGTGCTAACAGGAGCGGGGATTTTCTTTGATTTCTCCCGCCACCCGTGATAAAATCAAGATGACAGGTTTGTTGTAAATAGGCTTGTCCCTCCCCGTCAGGTGCCCACCACCTGACGGGGACTTTTTATGCCGGCCGGTCCTTGCGTTTTTCGGCGTCCTCCTTCCGAAAATCCTCTGCGGGTTTGACCTCAAACCCGATATTGTCACCGGCAGCAGCATACAGGAACAACCACGCCTTTTTGAACAGCTCATCCTCTGTCATTTGGGACACCTCCTTAAAAGTCTGTTCCATGCTATGCCGCTATCGCGGCGGTTACGCCTGAGACGGCCCGTCCCCCACATACCCGGAAAAGAACTTCCCGGTGTTGGTATCAAAGATGTTGTAGTACTTGCCGTAGACGCTGACCTTGACGCGGCCGTCGGCATAGCACTCGCAGGAAACCGTCTCGGGTTCGATGCCCTGGTCCTCGGTCAAGGCCCGGACCGCCACGTCACGCATGGCGGCGATCTTTGCAGGGTCCGTCTCGCGGGGCCGGTCCCGCAGGAAATTGATGTAGTCGATTTTCATGACGTCCTCCTTCCTCACATGCCACACTGCTCTGCCTGGCCCGCCAGCAGATCGTCCACCGTACAGCCGTATAACTTAGCGAGTTCCGGAAGTCGTTTTGTCGGCGGAAGATATGAGCCGTTCTCCCAGTTGTAGACGTTCTGGAAAGTCACGCCTAAAGCAAGCGCAACGTCCTTTGCCGTAAGACCGGCCTTCCTTCTTGCTTCTTTCAGCCTCATGTTTCACCTCCCGAAAAATAATAAGTAACGCTTGACAAAGCAACGGAAACCATATATCATAAGAAGTGCCAGCAACCTACAATATTTTTGAAAGCCCGCTGTATGGGGGCTGGGTTTTGTGTTGTCTGTTGCATCAAGCAAGTATTATTATATTTCCGTTTTCAGAAATAGTCAAGCAATAATTTCTGATTTCGGAAATTTCGTCATATCCACCAAAAAACACCCCCGCTGTTTGGCGAGGGTGTATGGAAGGTAGTACAATATGCAAATTACTGAGAATGTATTGATTGCAGTTATCGGGTGTATCCCTGCGGTCGCTACAGTGTTTTTCTCATACCTATCTAACAGAGAGAACTCAAAAAAAGAAGTCAAAAGGATGGAAATGGCCTGGGAATACAAAGACAGGAAAGAATACGAAAAAGAGTTCGCCGAAATGCTTTCTGCCGTCAAGGAATTGATCGACAACAGGACACCCGGCGAACTCAAAGAGGCAATCTGGAAAGTAAATCTTTTGCGTGTTCAATCTGATGGAACAGTTTTATCCTTATTGAACAGTCTTTACAGTGAGCTTGCCTATGCAAAGAAACCGGTCATAGATTGGGATAGAATTGAAATGCTGTTAGCAAATCTTGTTGATGCCATACAGAAAGAAAAACGGGAAAAGCAATCAAAACTCAATTATTATAATTGGCGCACATAACCAACCAGCTCTTCCATCAATCCATTTACTGTTTCCCAATTTATATGCGATATATCTGAAACTGAAACTTCGTCATACAATTTATCCATTAGAAAAGCAGTGGCCCCGTATGTTTGAATGCGGTAATAATTCAATTTTGACAACATGATCCTCCGGTCTTCCTCTGATTTGTATACTTCAAATGTTCGTACAGATGCAAGTGTACTGGCAAGTCCTTCAGCATATCGCCTCTTCTCAAATTCCTTGTTTTCCCGCTGTCGTGTCATGCTTTTTCGCTTTTTGCGAAAATTATCTAAGCGTATTTGACAAATCTTAAACAAAAACACGTATGTAAGTATACACGGAAGCGAAACCAGAAAAAATGCCAGTAGAACTCTATCGGAAATTACCATTTCATTTTCCTCCTTATAATCTGATATGGTTATTATTTATCTCATTCAAGTTTGATCGGAAGTAATGTCGAATGAAAGTTTTCCTTTATACAGTGGCTGCGATATACTTGATTATTGCTATTAGAGCGGTTTGCTCTGTTTTAGACATCAGAATCTCCATAAAAAAGCTAAAGAAGTTCATATCTGTTTATGAGAGCAAAAATCCATGTAAAAAGGAACTGAAAGCAGCACTCAGGAGATACCCATATATCAAGAGATATACAAAAACGGCAAAACTCGATCACAGCTTGTCAGAGTTTTCAAACAAATATAACTGTGAAAAACTGCTGCCTGAGCTGTATAATGCAGAAGATGAAAAAATACGTGAGTTTTGGATAAGCATGAACCCTGTTCATGCAGTTAAAGTAATCTTTTCATTTCCCGCTTATGTGGTATCGTTGTTCGGAGTAAGACAGAACGATGTTGCAAAGTTTGTAGTAAATACGCTGTTTTGGGTTGTTGAATTTATTGCTGGGTGCTTTTCAGATGAAATAAAAGCGCTTCTTTTATCAATCCTCCGGTTTTAATATATCGTTTGCTTGAAGCCAAAGAATACCGCGCAGCAAAATCCTCTGCATTCCTTCCAGTTCTGGAAACAATATTTCTATAACCAAACTAGCCAATAATCCGGCTACCAGTATCCTCCACGGCTTTTTCATTTCGACGCCCTCCTCATAATGTGATAGGGTTATTATATTTCCGATTTCGGAAATAGTCAAGAGGTGGTTTTAATGTTTTTAGAAAGACTTCTATCTTTGTGTTCTGAAAATGGAACCGACATATCAAATGTTCTTCGTTCTCTTGGATTAAGCACATCAAAGGGGACGGCATGGCGCAATGGTTCCATACCAAACGGGGACATCTTGTTGAAACTAGCAAACTATTTCCATGTTTCAACCGACTACCTCCTGGGCAACACGGATGATCCCCGGCCCGCTGGGCAAAAAGAACAGCCCCCCGTCGATGGCGGGGAGCTTAGCGAAAAGGATATTCGGCTTATTCAGTGGTTCCGCTCTCTGCCTCCAGAAAAGCAGAAAGCAATCCTAATTTCTCAAGACGCTCCAAAAGACTTGACCGAATAGCCGGGTCATTTGCAATCTCCAGAAACCTAATTTCATCGCAAGTCAGATATAACTCATTCATTGGGTTCATATGTAAATCACGTTCCTTTCCATAGCCGATGTGATTGCATTATAGAACATTCGTTTCTGGATTGCAACATGGAAAATTGCACAAATTTTTTACTAGAATTTCAGCAGTACTAAATCGCATTATAATATCTCTAAAATTTTGTGTAGGAGGAGAGAGAAATATGACCTGTCCAAAATGCGGAGCGAAAATCGCGGATAATGCTGTAATGTGCCCCCGATGCAATTCTTTTATGGATGACAAGCCCAGCAGTTCAAACACTCAGAGAACAACCAGCGGAAACCGCAGCTACACCACGCCGTACACAACTGCCAAACCGCAAAAGACCGGTTCCGGAAAGAAAAAGAGTACCGCGCTTCTGATCGCCGCGATCCTCGGTGTTCTCTATGCGCTCTACAGCATTTTCTATTGGGCCGGTGCGGCTTCCGGCTCATCCGAAGCGGAAGCGATAGGAGCCGGGATCGCAACTGCTCTAGTCATGCCGCATTTGATCTGCGCGGTCCTGGCGGCGATCTTCAACACTCTTGGGTGGGCGATGAGCCATCGCGGCTTCTCATTGACCGGCGCGATCCTGTACGCCGTTGCTATGGCGCTTTTCCCAGTGTATTTCATGTTTGTTATTATCCAGATGATCCTTTCGTTTGTTGGATTTGCGAATCTGAAAAAGCTGAACGGGTGACGGCAAGCATAAACAAAATTTAGAGAAACGAGAGAGAAGAAATGGGCCTTATAGTATGTCTTGTCGGCGCCGCCGGTGCGCTGATAGCGATCCTCCTGATCGTCATCCTGTGCCTCATGGGGAAAAAGGCGTATGTCCCTCTGGGGCTGTTCGCGCTGTGCGTGGTGGCGATGCTGGTGAGCGGACAGCTGCCGGGTAATTCTGCAACGCTTCCTGCAAGCCAAGAGCCAGGGGAGATAAAGGGAACGGCGGCGTTGCCAGACGTTCAGCCGCCTGAGCCAAAGCCGGTTGATGATCCCGTGCAGAACGATCCCGTGCCCACCGCCCCAGAAACTACTCCCGCTCCTCCGGATGATCCGGTGGACGACCCGCGTCCCGTCCAGGATGATGGGGAATATAGCGGCACGCTGGGCGATTATTCTGTAGAGATCAAGGACGCCGTTGTGTCGAGTGATTATAGCGGGGACCCAGCGATCATCATTACATACTCCTGGACCAATAACAGCGAGGATACGACCAGCGCGGAAGTCCAGTTGATGGAAAAAGCATTCCAGGCCGGAGTGCAATTAGACACCGCATACATCGGGAACACTGATGTATTTGATTCCGGTCTATCGTTCAAGGAACTGCGGCCAGGGACAACGCTGGATGTGCAATGCGCGTTTTTGCTGTTGGATGATACCTCCGTAGTGGAGTTTGAGTTGACCAAGCTGTTTAGCTTTTCCGATGACGTTGTGACAAAGAATTTTGATCCGACGCAGTTAAAATGAAAAACCGCTCCCAGGCTGGAACCCCGGGGGCGGCATAGAGGGCAGAAGTCTTGGCGGACGCTCTGCCCTCTCATTACATCAGAAAAGGAGGAGCTCTGTGAAGCGAGTGTTTTTATATGTGCGCGTCAGTACTGAAGAGCAGGCACTCCACGGCCTGTCCATCGAGGCCCAGACCGCCGCGCTGCAATCGTGGGCCAAGACCAATGGTCATAAGGTCGCGGGGATATACACCGACGCTGGCGTCTCCGCCCGAAAGCCATCTTCCAAACGCCCGGAGCTACAGCGCCTCCTCGGCGATGTAAGGGCGGGAAAGGGAGAGCTGATCGTTTTCACCAAGCTTGACCGATGGTTTCGCAATATCGCCGAATACTACAAGGTGCAGGAAGTCCTCGAAAAGCATCACGTGGACTGGCGCACCATACATGAGGACTACGACACTTCCACGGCCTCCGGACGGCTGAAGATCAATATCATGCTTTCCGTGGCCCAGGATGAAGCGGATCGGGCCAGCGAACGGATCAAGGCCATCAACGAGATGAAGCGCCAGAAGCGGGAGCCCTTGACCGGCGATCGTATGCCGGGGTATAAGATCGAAGGGAAAAAGTATGTAAAGGACCCAGACCTGGAGGCTGCGGTAAACGGATTTTTCCGCACATATCTTGCACGGGGATCCATCTCCGCTGCAATGGACGAGGCTGGCCGGTTAGGTCTGAAGCTGCAATATCACCGTGCGCACAAGATGTTGGACAGCACGGCATATTACGGACGGTATTTTGACGCGGACGGCATGACGCCGCCGTACATAACAAAGGAAGAGTTTGACATGATACAGTCAATGAGGAGAAGGGTCGTGCGGAAGTCCCCCAAAAACCGGGTATACATTTTTTCTGGCCTGATCGTATGCGGCGAGTGTGGAAAAAGGATGGGCGGCCGGGTCAATACGAACCAGGAGTCCTATTATTATAATTGCCAATCTCATTACACCCGGAGCGCAGACTGCTCCAACCAGACGAATCTTGGCCAGCGGAAGATCGAAGCGTTTTTGCTGGAAACGATCCGCGAAAAAATGGAACGGCAAAAAGCGGAGCTGGAGGCCAGGCCCCACCAAAGGCAGCGGGACTACAGGGGAGAGATCGCCACACTTCGCGGGAAGATCGACCGGTTGAAGGACCTGTATGTGAACGATCTGATCACGCTGGAACAATGCAGAGCAGACCAGCGGACCTACCTTGATAAGATCGAATCTCTCCAGAAGGAGTCTTCTGAAATGCGAGCGCCAAACTTTGATACCGTTGAGCGGCTCCTGTCTACCGGCTGGGAAGTGGTATATAGCAAGCTGGAAAGTGAGCAAAAACAGGAGTTTTGGCGCATTCTTATTCAGGAGATCAGGATATATCCGGACCGCCATATCGAGTATGATCTGCGGCTTTAATTTTTTGAGGTTTTATCTTCATAATATAAGTCCCAGTACACAAGAAAACAACATGTACGTCACCGGCACCGGCAGCGAGGAATACTGGATGAACCGTCTTGCGGACGCCATGATCCCCTACCTCAACAGCTGCGGCATCCGCTATAAGCGCAATACCCCCGACATGACCGCCGGCAGCTCCATCCGGCAGGCCAACCAGGGCTGGTACGACTTTTACCTAGCCCTCCACTCCAACGCCGCCGCGGAGAGCAACTACGGCAACGTCCGCGGCATCATCGCCTTCTACTACCCCACCAGCACCCAGGGCCAGCGGGCGGCCCAGATCTTCGTCAATAACCTGCGGGGCATCTACCCCCTGCCCGACAAGGTGAATACCCGCCCCACCACCAGCCTCGGCGAGGTCCGGGACTCCAAGTTCCCCGCCGTGCTGCTGGAGATCGGCTACCACGACAACTACGAGGACGCCCGCTGGATCGAGAACAACATCCCGGAGATCGCCCGCAACCTGGTCCTCAGCCTCACGGACTACTTCGGCATCCCCTTCATCTGGCCCACCGACCCCTGGGAGGGCACCGTCTACGCGGGAGGCGGCACCCTGAACCTGCGCAGCCGGCCCAACCTGAACGCCTCCATCATCGCCAGCATCCCAGACGGAGCCGCCGTCCGGGTCTATGGCCGGTATGAGGACTGGTACGTAGTCCGCTACGGTGACTACATGGGCTATGCCGCGGCCCAATTTATCCGCTGAATAGAGGAAACGCCCTCCGGCCCGCCCGGAGGGCGTTTTTTCGTCCCCGGAGGCCCAAGAAACGCCTGATGATCACGGCAATTGAATGAGTAAAAAGATTATGAACAAAGAGCAGAAGCAATGACTTTATCAAGGAAAGTCTCATCCAGCAAGCATTTGAACTGCTTGTCAGAGAAGCTGCCCTTCAAAGAGGAC
>CATOKC010000100.1 GCA_951800675.1 uncultured Oscillibacter sp. | reverse complement strand
CGCTGGCCGCCGGAGAGGGCCTTGGGCTTGCGGTTCAGCAGGTGCTCCAGGTCCATAGCCCGAGCGGCCTCGTGGACCCGGCGGTCAATCTCCTCCTGGGAAATTTTTTGCAGGGTCAGGCCGAAGGCGATGTTCTTATAAACGGTCATATGGGGGTAAAGGGCGTAGTTCTGGAATACCATGGCGATGTCCCGGTCCTTATGGGCCACGTCGTTGACCACCCGGTCTCCAATGTAGAGCTCACCGCTGGTGATGTCCTCCAGACCCGCGATCATCCGCAGGGTGGTGGACTTTCCGCAGCCGGAGGGACCCACCAGTATAACGAATTCCTTGGCCTGAATTTCCAGGTTTAAATCGGGAGCAACAGTGACGTTGCCGGGATAGGTTTTTTCCACATGCTTGAAGGTGATACTGGCCAGGGTGAAACGCCTCCTCGGTAATTTGGGGAACAGCATAGCACTGTCCACCGGGGGAAGGCAAGGGTAAATTCCGGATGGTATCGGTAAAAATCCGATGTTTCCAGTTAAGACAAAAAAATTACCCGGCAGGTCAGTTTCTTGCCCTTGCGCCGGAAAAGTGTGGTATAGTATAAACTTATATCAATCAAACAAAAACGGCTGGGAGGAGCGCGGGTATGTTTTTTCGAAAAGACTACGCAAAGCCGGGCCCTGGCGTGGACCGGGTAACGCGGAGGATGGTCCTGAATCAGCCGGTAACTCTGCTCCTGGAGGCGGGAAGGCCCCTCCGGGGGCTCTGGCGGCGCTGGCGGTATACGGGTCTCTGGTTTTCGCCCTGCTGGAGTTTCCCATCAGTGGGATTTGTCTGCTGTTGATGGGATTCTCCGCACCCCGCCTTCTGGGGGGCTTCTTTGTACGGACAGAGTTGAAGCGGCTCTAAGCGCGTGCTTCCTGGGCGCGTGTCAGTTTGGGAGAGGGATAAAAGAGATGTCTTATGCAAGGGAGGCCGGGCAATATTGTTCGGCCTCCTTGTTTGTACCAGCGCGCACGCCACTCTGCGGATAGTGGCTGATTTATAGTTCTGAAAATCTCCATTATCCTTTTGAAACCCGTCATTCTTGTGATTATTTGCGTTTGCTTACTATGGCTGGATACTCCTTGGCCACATGTTTGCCCACAGACAGAAAAACCAGCCCGCCGGGATGCTCCTGGCGGGCTGTGTGCCGCTCAGCTTGCTTTATTCTCTGCCCTCAGCCTCGCCTTTTCAGCGGCTACCTCCGTTTTCATTTCAGTTATCATTACTATCAGCAGCTTTTCGCGCTCCTTCTCTATGCTGGCGTAGACGCTTATGGTTTCTCTCCTCCCATCTGGCCGCTTCACGGTGTACCGTCCAGCCCATCGGCCTCCCCTGACCTGCCCCAGGAACCCGCTGCCCCAGTAACGGCGCTTGTCCCGCTTGGGCTTGAAGTCCGTCATGGTGCGGCTGGTGGTTACCTGGGAACTTTCTGTAGACATCTCCACTTTACCAATGCCTCGGTCGATTTTGGCGGCCTGCCTCCGCATATCATCGGTGACGTGGGCGTAGACGTTTAGCGTGGTGGCCCTGGAGACATGACCGATGATGGTGAATAACGTTTTCAAATCCATCCCTTGCTCCAGTGCGTTGGTGGCGAAAGTGTGCCGCAGATCGCGGAACCGGATGTTGGGCGGGCCCGCTCGTTTCAGCAGAGTCTTTAGAGCAGTTTTCCTTCTCTCACGGAGGCTCTGTACTGTACTGGCGGGCAGTACGATCTTGCGAGTACCCGCATAGGTCTTGGTGTCCCCTACCATTGCCGCTTTTAGTACTCTGTTGAAAAGGTTTAGTCTATTGGGACAGCTTTTAACTTCCCTCACGCTTCATTTGGAGCGCCCTCCCGCAGCAGACAGCTTGACGTTACCCCGCGCGAAGGATATAATGACATACAACGTTAATCTCAGCCGCAGTATTTTAAGAGATTTCCCAGCGTTCTTTGCCTACCTTCGCGCAAACAGCCTCACATTCTGGCTCACCCGGGCCATGCTCACATTCGTTCCACTGTTCTCTTATCATCCGATATCATCCGATTCGATTCTACATTTTAAAAATCTCTGTTTTGTCCGGCCTCAAATCTTTATCCGGCTTTCCAGCGAGCACACCGCGTCACGACCCGTCTGCATATCTTTATAAACTGGAGGGAGCAAATCTTGAAAAAGCAAAGAGGGAATGCCACCCTGACAGACACAGCGGTGGATGACATCATTCAACTGATTCTGGATCGGAACATGAAGCAAGGAGACCGGCTGCCCAACGAATACGATCTGGCACGGCAGCTTGGGATTGGCCGCAGCACCTTGCGGGAGGCTATCCGCCGTCTTGTTTCCAGAAATATTCTACAAGTCCGGCAGGGCGCCGGTACTTTTGTCTCGGATAAGCGGGGTGTTCCGGAGGACCCCCTGGGACTCACTTTTATGGGCCACGACCCGGACCTGGCGCTGGACTTACTGGACATCCGTCTGATGCTGGAACCGGAAATCTGCGCCATCGTTGCCCAGCGCGCGACCGAGGCCCAGATGGAACAGCTCCGGCGGCACTGTGACGAGCTGAGCCGTCTTATTGAGTATGATCAGGATTACTCCGAGGCGGACGCCAGTTTCCACCTTTGTCTGGCTGAGTGCAGCAATAACCGTGTGCTGCGAAATTTGATCCCGGTGATCACCTCTTCCGTCAGTGTCATCATTGCCACCACCAAAGACGAATACCGTCTGCTGACCAATCAACAGCATCGACAAATTGTAGACGCCATCTGCCGTCACGACGCTGCCGGGGCCCGGTACAATATGATTGTCCATCTGAATACAAACCGGGAATCTGTGGCAAGCAGCATGGCGGCCGTAAGAAATCGGTAAAATTCATCATATATATCATCATCCAAAAAAGGAGAGTAGCCAAATAAAGGCTGCTCTTTCTTTTTGCCTATAGGCTATACTGCCCAAAATAAGCACGTTTTTTTGTTTTAAACGACAGTTTTTGCGACAATTCTCGAATGGTAATTGACGAAAGTCCTGAGAGGTGGTATTTTAAATACATCAGATGAATTTTGGGCAATACCGCTCGCAAAAGGTCTGGAAGCAAAATCCAAGGCTTTTCCGGCAGCGCTCTTCTTTCCAGAGTGGCGGCGGTTTCTTGGCATAAGAGAAAGGGTGAAAACAACCATGAGAAACCATATCGTCTGCGTCAGTGATCTGCGTCACGACAGTTACGCAATCGAGGAATCCATGTTCCGTTCCATCGGCGCGGAGCTGAGGCTCTGCCGCTGCGAGAGCAGCGCGGATATCATCTCGCGGTGTTCCAGCGCCGACGCCATTCTGCTGGATTTAGCCCCGATGGACGCCGAGGCCATTCGAGCGCTGAAAAACTGCAAAGTCATCAGCCGTTATGGCGTAGGATACGAAAATGTGGACTTGACCGCAGCCACCGCCTCCGGAATCCAGGTTACAAATGTCCCCGATTACTGTATGGAGGACGTCTCGGATCACGCTCTGGCTCTGATGTTCTCTTGCTTGCGGCATATCCCTGCCAGGGACCGCAGGGTCCGGAGGGGAGAATGGAACTTCCAGGGCAAAAGCTTCCGCCTGCGGGGTAAGACCCTGGGCGTTATCGGCGCCGGGCGCATCGCCCGCGCTTTGATTCAAAAGGTCAGCGGTTTCGGTTTGGATGAAGTCGTCGCTTATGATCCCTACGTTTCCGCCGAGGAGCTGCGAGCGCTCAACGTCCGGAAGGCGGCACTTGACGAACTGCTCTCCATCTCCGATATCATTTCCTTACACCTCCACGCCAACGCCGAAACCACAGGCATCATCAACAAGGACACCCTAGCCAAAATGAAACCTTCGGCAATTCTCATCAACGTCAGCCGCGGCCCTCTGATTCGGGATGAGGATTTGCTGGAAGCCTTGGAAAATAACCGGATTTTGTCCGCCGGCCTGGACACCCACAACCACGAGCCTCTGGGGGCAGATTCCCCCTTCTGCCGTTTGGATAACGTGGTGCTCACCGATCACACGGCTTATTCCACCGCGGAGGGCGTGGAAGAGCTGAAACGAAAGGCCGCCCAAAACGTCATCGATGTGCTTAGCGGTGTACCGCCGAAGTACCCTGTTAACAAATTGTGAGTTTGCCGGAACCTTATCCGGCCGGAAAGGACACACAAATATGGAAATCATTGACCGTTTAGGCAACGCCGGAATTATTCCCGTCGCCGTCATCGAACAGGCCGAGGACGCCGTTCCAACAGCCAAAGCGCTGCTGGCTGGAGGCATCGACGTAATGGAGATCACCTTCCGCACCGCCGCCGCCCGGGACGCCATTTCCGCCGTCTCCAAAGAGTGCCCCGAAATGCTGGTGGGCGCCGGCACCGTGGTGAATTTGGAGCAAGCCCAAGCCGCCGCAGACGCGGGCGCCAGGTTCATTGTCTCGCCGGGTTACTCCGAGGAGCTTGTCCGTTGGTGCTTGGAGCACAGCATAACCATTACGCCCGGCTGCGTCACCCCTTCGGAGATTATGTCCGCCGCCACTTATGGGCTGAACGTCCTGAAATTCTTTCCCGCCAACGTCTACGGCGGTCTGAGCGCCATGAAATCCCTCTCCGGACCTTTCGGCGGCGCGAAATTCATCCCCACCGGCGGAGTGGACCTGTCGAATCTGGCCGACTATCTCGCGGCGCCCTTTGTACACGCGGTGGGCGGCAGCTGGCTGTGCGCGAAGGCCGACATTTCCGCCCACAATTTCGAAAAGATTACCGCCCTTTGCAAAGAGGCCCGCAAAGCGGCTCTGGGTTTCGAGGTTGTCCACGTCGGCGTGAACACCGAAAGCGCGGAGGAATCCCTGGAAATCTGCCGCCATCTGGAGGCCGCCTTCGGCTTCAAAACCCAGCCCGGCAGCAGCTCCAACTTCGCCAGCCCGGCGGTGGAGGTTATGAAGTCCCAATATTTGGGAAGCCACGGCCACATCGCCGTTCGAACCAACTCCATCCCCCGCGCCATTGAGGAGCTGAGACGCCGCGGCTACAATGTGGACACCTCCACCGCGAAGTACAAGGGAAAGCGAATGACCGCCATCTACCTCCAGCGGCAGTTCGGCGGTTTCGCCTTGCACCTGCTACAAAAATAAGGAGAACACAAGATGAAAGTTTTAACCTTTGGAGAGATTATGCTTCGTCTCAAATCCCCCGGGCAGGAATGCCTCTTTCAGTCTCCCACCCTGGAGGCCACCTTCGGAGGCGGAGAAGCCAACGTGGCGGTGTCCCTGTCCAACTACGGCATGGACGCCGGCTTCCTAACCGTTTTGCCAGACAACGCCGTCGGAGACGCCTGCGTCCGAGAACTGCGCCGATTTGATGTGGACGTTTCCCGCGTCCAGCGGAGCGAGGGGCGAATGGGCATCTATTTCCTGGAGGCCGGCTCAGCCCAGCGGCCCACTAAAGTGGTTTATGACCGGGCCGGGTCCTCCATAGCGCTAGCCAAGGCCGGTTCCATTGACTGGGAGAAGGCTCTGGAGGGAGTGAATTGGTTCCACGTCACCGGAATTACTCCGGCCATTTCTAAGAGCGCTATGGAGCTGACCCTGGAGAGCATCCAGGAAGCGAAGCGGCGCAAAATTACCATCTCATGTGACTTGAACTACCGGAAGAATCTCTGGAAATACGGCAAACGCGCCGCCGAAGTCATGCGGGAGGTCGCCAAATACGTAGATATCGCCATCGCCAACGAGGAGGACGTGCAAAAATCCCTGGAGATTTCCGCGGACATAGTGGTAGAGTCCGGCGAACTGGATCAGGATCGCTACCGGGACCTCAGCGACAGGGTTCTCGCCGCCTATCCCAATATGAAAATGATAGCCATTACGCTGCGGGAAAGCCACAGCGCCGATTGGAATAGCTGGGCCGCCTGTCTGAATGACCGAACTCATTTTTACGTTTCCCCCAAATACGAAATTCGGGATATCGTGGATCGGGTTGGCGGAGGAGACAGTTTTGCCGGAGGATTGATTTACGGCTTGAACACCTACGCCGAAGACCGGGAGAAAGCCCTGCGCTTCGCTGTTGCGGCCTCTTGCTTGAAACATAGCATCCCCGGGGATTTCAACCGCGTAAGTGTCTCAGACGTCGAAAAGCTCATGAACGGCGACGGTTCCGGCCGGGTGCAAAGATAAGAACCGCCGCCCCGCCCCACACACAGCGAAGCAAGGAAGCCGCGTCTGATCAGACGCGGCTTCCTTGCCGGTTTTTTACTGTTTCGGCGTCCTCTATCCTCAAAGCGGGCGGAGCGTTTTAACGCTCCGCTCGCGCTTCACAGTCGCGTCTTTTAAAGCTCAACCACCTTTCCGGTCTTTGTGGCCTCATAAACCGCGTTAAACAGTTGGACTGTCCGCATTCCCTCCTCGGCATCCACCAAGGGGCGGCGCCCCTCTAACAGGGCGTCCAGGAAGTCCTTGATTTGCAGCCGGTGATAGTAATACATCGGGTCCGTGTGGTTGAAGAACGCGCGATCCTCCTCCTGCATCTTCGGCAATCCGTCGCTTTCGCCCTCAATCGTCCAAATATCATTATAGGGCGGCTCCGCAATCTCCGACATTCCGGCAATAAACATCGCCCCGCCGTCCGTCTGCACTCCCACGGTTGCTCCGTTCGTGCCCACAACATGGACCTTTCCATAGAGCGCCGGATTGGCGGAGTTGGTCATCACCAAATTCCCCAGCCCGCCATTTTCAAATTCCACCACAGCGACGGCGGTGTCTTCTACCTCAATGTAGGGGTGATTGAAATTTTTGGCGATGCCGTAAACCCGTTTCGCCTTTCCCATATACCACAGCAACAGGTCAATCTGGTGAGTAGCCTGTGTCGCCATGACGCCGCCGCCCTCTCCCTGCCAGGTTCCTCTCCAGGGGTCACTTTGATAATAGTTCTCGTCCCGCCAGCTTAACACATTGACCATGCCCAGGATGGGTGTGCCCAGCTTCCCGGCGTCAATGGCCTCTTTCACGCGCATACAGGGCCGATAAAATCGTCTTTGCACAATCTGCCCCACC
Source organism: uncultured Oscillibacter sp. (assembly GCA_951800675.1). The sequence goes on along the minus strand of CATOKC010000100.1, from coordinate 5,614 downwards.
GTCACGCCGTTTTTCCTGCCGGCTTCCACAATCCGAAGGCAATCATTATAGGAAGATGCCAGCGGTTTTTCAACGATTACGCTGCACCCGCAGGCAGCGGCCTCCTCGACGTTTTCCGCGTGAATCGTATGGGGGGTGCAGATCGCTACCGCATCCAATTGATTCTCCTCGATCATTTGAGAGATGCTTGTATAGGGCTTGACTCCATATTTTCCCGCGTAACGGACAGTTTTCTCCATTGTGTGTCCACAGACCGCCGCAAACTCCGACTCCTCCAGGGAGGCGAGAGCCTTCGCGTGGAAGTCGGCGACCTTTCCGCAGCCAATAATTCCTGTTCTTAATTTTTTCACAGCGTATCCTCCTTCTCCCAGCAGCCGTTTCGCTCCAGAACTTCCCTGGTGGTGTCATAGGCTGTCCGAACCACCCATTCCGGCGGCCGCCGCCAGTACTCCGGGCGGAATGTCTCAACGGATATCATCCCGTCATAGCCCATTTCCCGGAGCGCGCGCAAGTAATTGTCCAGGTTCACAACTCCCTGGTCCGGAAAACGGCGGCAGCTCTGCGCCATCTCCTCTTCAGGAACAAGGTCCGCGTTGTTGATATGAGCCGCGAACAGCCGTTCAAGCCCGAGAGACGCCATTCCGGAAAAGTCGTTCATCTGATGGTATAGGTACAAATTATAGCTGTCCACCACGTAGCCCACATTCGGCAGATTTACGGCTTCCACCACTCGTTTCGCGGCGTCCATCGTTCGCACCGCACTCTTTCGCAGGCCCACGATCTCAAAGCAGAGGCGAATACCCCGCTCCTCCGCCAGCCTTCCCAAATGACTCAGCATCCGCACGCAGTCCGCCTCGGCTTCCTCCCGCTCGCCTTGGTAGGGGCCACCGTCCAGCGAAAAAGGAGGGACCACAATAACCGCCCCACTTCCCAGCTCCTCCGCCGCATAGAGGGCAAAGCAAAATTGTTCTAAGAATTTTTGGTTTTCACCGGCAGACGCCCTTTCGCTAAGCAGGCCGCCTTGAAGGTAGACCGCATTCAAGGCGTGCGGCTTCAGCCTGTGGGAAGCGAACCAATTCCGCAGCTCTCCCATCGTGTGGGTCCACAGATAGCGGCTTAACATGTCCAAGCGAATCTCTATATAGTCAAACCCCAATTCCTCGCACAGGCGCAGATCCGTCTCCAACGTGGAGCAATCCCGGCCGCACGCTTCATTATAGCATAGTTTCATAGCTTCTCCTAATCAAGGCTCGGGCTGATGGAAAGAGGCAGAACCGCCGCGTAAACGGCAGCCCTGCCTCCGCCGGCCCCTCTGGTTATTTCAGGCCGCAGGCCTCGTACATCATGTCAACAACTTCCTGTCCGGTCTTTTCGACTACCTTGTCGTACATGCCGGCTACCGCATTTTGGAACTGAGCCTGTTCATCCTCCGTCAGCTGAACAATGGTGCAGTTTTCTTCAATGGTCTTATAATAATCCTGATCTTGCTCTTGGCGCTTCTCACGGGAAACCTGTACAGCGTAATCCGCGGCCTCCCGCACAATCTGCTGCTGATCCGCAGTCAGGCTGTCGAAGAAAGCCTTATTCATGAAGATCGGGTTCGCGCTGTAAATGTGATTGGTGAATATGCAGTAGTCCTGAACCTCATAAAATTTCATGGAAGCAATGTTGCCGATGGGGTTTTCCTGTCCGTCTATCGTGTGCTGCTGCAAGCCGGTAAAAACTTCGCTGTAAGCCATCGGCGTCGGAGAGGCGCCCAGCATCTCCCATGCCGCCATTTGAAGCGCGTTCTCCATGGTACGGATTTTCTGGCCCTTCAAATCCGCGGGGGAATGGACCTCGACATTGCAGGTCAACTCCCGGAAGCCATTATCCAGCCATCCCAGGCCCACCAAGCCGGCGCCCTCCAGCGTGTTCAGCAGATAATCGCCTACCTCGCCGTCCAAAACGCCGTAAGCCTGTTCGTCGCTGCCGAACAAGAAGGGATGGTCCAGAACATACAGAGCGTCGGACACTGTAGCCACATTGGAACAATTGGCATAACCCACCTGGATATTCCCCAATTGAGTTCCCTCTAAAACTTCGCCATCCGCGCCCATCTGCTGGTTGGGGTACGTATCCACCTGCATCGTTCCGCCAGAGTGCTCCTCCACATACTCCTCAAAGGCATCCATCGCAATGCTCTGGAAGTGTTCCTCCGGGTTGTTTCCGGCGGAAATAATCGTCACGGTTTTGCCGTCACCGGAAGCTTCAGAACCGCCGGCCGGCGTACTGCTCTCTACGTTGGGCGATTGGGTTGAGCCGCCCTCCCCGCCGCAGCCCACCAGGGTTGCCAGCATGAAAACGGCCAGGATGCCGGTCAGGGTCCGCTTCGCGAGATTCCTCTTCATGTCTTTTCCTCCTGTTAAATCATTTTTATAAACAGCTCCCGCTAGTTTATAATAGCATTGCGCGGTCTTACTTCATCAAGCTTGGAATAAATGTGGCGAGAGGCGGGCAGACCGCAATCAACAGCAAAATCGCCACCATAACAAGCAAAGGCTTTATAATCGCTTTGGATATCTTCTCCAGCGAAATTTTAGCAATTCCGGAAGCCACAAACAAATCCACGCCCAGTGGCGGTGTGATGAATCCGATTGCCAATCCGACAATCATGATGACCCCAAAATGTACCGTGTCCACTCCCACCGCGTTGGCCACCGGAAGCAGAATCGGCGTCAGAATGATAATGGCGGCCAACGTTTCCATGAAGCAGCCCACCAAGAGTAAAAGCGCGATGATCAGCAGCAAAATAATATATTTGTTGTCTGTCAGAGCGGTCATAGCGTTGGCCACATCGGTCGGAATCGACTCCAGGTTCAAAAGCCGCCCAAAGGTAGACGCAGTGCCCATGATAATAAGGACTGTGGCCGTCGTTAGTCCAGATTTGGCAAAGATTTGATAAAGGTCCTTAAAGCGAATATCCCGGTAGAGGAACAGGCTGACAATCAGGCCGTATACCACCGCGATAGCCGCCGACTCCGTTGGCGTGAAGATGCCGCCGTAAATGCCCCCAAGAATGATGATCGGCATGAGCAAGGACCACTTTGCCTCCCAGACAATCCGCAGCTTTTCGCGCATGGTATAACGCCGTTCGCTTTTAACAATGTCATGATTGCCCAGGCAGTGAAACCAGTTGAACGCGCACAGGCCCACGCCCACCAGAATTCCCGGCACTATGCCAGCCATGAACATGTCCGAAATGGAGGCGTTGGCCGACACAGAATAAATAACGGCCGGAATGGAGGGCGGAATCATAACGCCGATGCTGCCGGCAGCCGCCGTCAGTCCGGCGGAATAGCCGTCGCCATATTTCTTGGCAATCATGGTTGGAATCATAATCCCGCCAATGGCGGCAGTAGTCGCCGGAGCCGAGCCGGATACCGCGGCAAAGAACATGCAGGCGACAATTGCCACCGCGCCGAGGCCGCCGGTATAATGCCCGCAAAAAGCCTCCGCCGTACTCAAAAGCCGTTTGGAAATGCCACCCTGCCCCATAATTTCGCCCGCCAGAATAAAAAAGGGAACCGCCATCAGAGGAAAAGAATCCAGCGCCGTAATCATGCTTTGGGTAATCAAATGAAGCTGGTATGCCCCATCACTAGCCAAAATACCGCCGATAGAAGCCACTCCAAGAGAGATGCCCACCGGCACGCCAAGAATTAAGGCGATCGCCAGGAAAAAAAATAGAACCATAATCGCTCCTTTCTGAATACCGGCCTTCTCGTAAAAAAGTCACCGGCTTTCGGCCCATATCTGTCAGCCGGCCGCGTCTTCCTCGTTTTGTCTCCGGATATCCCGGATCTGACCATAAATTGCCTGAATCAGCCGCAGAATGATGAAAGCGAAGCCCACCGGCAGCGCCGCGTATACAATCCACATGGGGATTTCCAACGCGGCTGATTTTCTTCCCAGCTTGGCGATGGACATGGTTGTCTCCACGCCAAGCTTTAAAATAATCACCGAGAAGGCCAGGAAGATCACGTTCGCGATCATGTACATTTTTTTCCGATTCTTGGGAGAAAGCAGGTCGATCACCGCCATAACGCTGATGTGGGCGTTTCTTTTTACTCCCAGAGAAACGCCGAAGTAGGCGCACCAAATAAAGGCATACCGCGTCAGTTCCTCTGTCCACGATGGCGCCTTATTAAAGAGATAGCGCATAATCACCTGGTAGAAGATCGCCGCTGTCATAACCGAAAGGAGCATGACAATAACCATTTCCTCAAAATGATCGTCTATGAATTTTGATAGTCTTTTCATATTTTCCCTCCCACGCCTCCATAATCTGCTGTAGTCTTGGCTTTTACGGCATTTCGTATTCCGCCCAAAACATCTGATGTTTTGTAAATCTAAAATATCACTTAATCCGATGCTCGTCAACATAAATTGTTAAAAAAGCCGGATATTTATATCATTGCACAGAGATATATTTGCCATTTTGTTTATTTTAACGATTGAATTTAAGCAATTTGTCGCAGATGCCTGTCTTGCCCCGTTAAAATTGATGTGATGAATTTGACAAGTTTTTAACACTTATTTTCAGCCGAGTCCGTCTGTTGGGTTATGGTGCTATACAAATCTATTTTATGACTTATTTTGCAGTCCATTTTTTCATTGTGCGCCATTCCCCATTCCATTATTCCAGACGCAGCCGTTCCAAAGTCAGGACCACGCTCTCCCCTAACATGAAGGTCGCATCCTCTCTTTGTACCGCAAAGTGAAAAATGTAGCAAAGCAGGTTGGTAATCGGCGCGATAAATAGTTACGAAACTCGCCGGATCGGCTTGTATTTCGACTGTCCGGCCCATTGGAAGATGCCGCGTAACGAAGCGAGGAATTTGCTGGTAGGGGCATATGAGAAAACGCAATGACGGGGACAGAATGGCGAAAGGGTGATTTTATGGCACCACCAGCAGAAAAGGCCGGGGATATCGCTCCCCGGTTCTCTCTTTGTGCCCCGCTCCCGGTCCGCAGCCTGTCCCGTGGAATTTCCGTAGACGGTCACGCATTTTCTCCGGCGCTTTTCCGCGGGATGTCCGACTGTCAGCGCCAATGATAAAATGTAAGAAAACGCCGAGAAATATGACAATATCAAACAGGTAGTTATCAAGCGGCTGCCGAAGCAGGAGGACTCCACACTGAGCCGGCAGTTTGAGGACTTCGCGGGGTTTTACGGGTTCAAGCCCATCCTGTGCCGTCCATACCGGGGCCGGACGAAAGGAAAAGCGGAGCGAACGGCGCGGTTTGCGCGGGACAACTTCATGGCCGGGATCAAGTACATTGATAAGATCAACCTGAGACGGGCGAAAAAAGACTGCCTCATCCCGTACGCCGGAAATCAGTACTCCATGCCAGCGGAGTACATCGGCAAAGATGTGGCAGTCGTAGTCCTCGACAGTATGCTGGCGGCCCGCTATGAAGGCAATCAGATCGCTCCGTACCGAATACCGTATTCAAAGGAAGGAAGGAGAACGGGAAGAAAGTAGTCTTTCTCGGCCCGCCCGGTGTGGGCAAGACTCATCTGGCCTCCGCCCTGGGCCTGGTGGCAGCACAGCACCGGTTCTCCACCTAC
>CATOKC010000099.1 GCA_951800675.1 uncultured Oscillibacter sp. | reverse complement strand
CGGCCCGCCGCGGGGGCTCGCCCCCACCCACCCCCCCGGCCTTGACGGGGGACGGGCGCTGGATTAGCCTCCGGGGTAGGGGGGAATAACCTATTCTTTCGGGCTTATCTGGCTGCGTTCCGAACCAGAGGGCGGCTCCGTTGCTGGGGTGTAACGCTTTTTTCGATGCTTCGGCCAATCATCTTGCTCATATCCTGGATGCTGTCCAGGGCCTGTTTCCGGTCCGGCGTAGGCCATCCAGCATAGAGTTCAGACAACCGGGACATATCCGGCTTTTCCCGCTCAATACCAAAACGGCGGCAAAGGATATAGGAAACGCTTTGCGCGTCCAGCTCACAGTCTTCCCGGCTATAGCCTGCGCTCCTTCCCTTGTTGTGGAAACGCACAAGTGCGATCTCCGTTGCGATGGCGGCGAACGCCTCCTGATCCGACGTGTTGGGATTGATATATAAGGCCATATCGTTTTGGTCATAAAAAGCGGGCACGGGCAATTCTTCATCCTGCCTGACAGGGACTTGCGAAAAATCAAGAACTTTACGCAGGGCGGCGCCTATTTCCCGGCTCCCTTCCTGGAGCGAGGGGCGGGTCAGCTCCCGCCCCTGGGTCTGCGTGATATCGTAGGCGGGGGATATGATATATCCTCTGCCTTGGGTGCCTCTGGTAAAAATTTTCGCTCCGCTTTGTCGTTCTTCGTCCAGGACAAAGCGTCCCAGGGTCTTCCATCGCTCGACAGTCCCGAAAACGGTGGCTTTCGGGAGTTGCATATGGACCAGGGCAATATTTCCGGCGCTATAGGTCGGGTTGTCTCCCTGTAGGTCCAGGTAGTGGGCATACGCCTCCGGGTCCGTAGTGATTTCATCGATGCCAGTATCCTGCAAAGCGGTAGTCTTATCTCGCTCCGCTTGGCGCTGCTGCTGCCACTGGGCATCCGCGGCGCTCTTTTCGCTGATAATCTGTCCGAGATTTGCCATTGAAAAAACCTCCTATGTTCACGATAAAGTAAATGCAAATGAAGTTGAAATGTGTTTATCGCGCCTCCGCAGAGCGATGACGCTTAGATTTTTTGCGTTTGGATACTGTCGCTTTGGAAAAATCTTTTTCCGTGAGGTATTGAAGCAATTCCTCTGTTGATGGCTGGGATACCGGAAGGAAGTCAAAGCGCTCTTGGTAAATGTCACGCAGCCTATGGAAAAAAGCCCGGCTCCGTATGTTTCCGCCAGCTTGCGCCCACTCCTTTTCAAAATCAAAGCGAACTTCCAACATTCGGACACTCTCGTTTCGCCTAAAATTTCCGTAGGCGTTTCCCCAGCCAAATTGTGCGATTGCGCGATCATCCAACGCCCGCAGCTTTGTCCATATCTCCGGGTAATACTCTCGGAGGTTTCGCAGTTCCGGTAGGCTTTTTAAGGGACAACACCAACAGGAAACACGAGAGAAGCGCTCATAAAGTCCACCCCAGGTATATCCGGCTTGGTAACAGCCCGCTAAGGCGTCGGCCTCTGTGATGCCCCACTCAATCAAAGGATAGATGTACATTGGATTTTGATTATTCTTCCGTTTCAGTCGTTTCTTCTCATCTGCGGCAAAGGCAATATAATGATATGGATTGCAGCATAGGCTCTTTTTGAATTGCCGGATTACCTCAGTTTTTAGATAGGAAGTACACCAGCGAACAACTGCGTTAGGCCAGCCGCAGCCTTGAACTTCATCCGGGCCGCTCGTGTTTGCGGGGTCGAACATCAATTCCTCAAAGGACTTTTCCGGCCTGAGCCGGGTTATCCGCATCCTGCGTTCCGCCCATAGAAAATCATCCACTTGATTGATGTGGTCATACATGGCCGGAAATTCCATCCCGGTATCAACATTGAGTACACCGTCAAACGGCATATTCCGGCGTATCATTTCCAGAAGCAGGTAGGTGCTGTCTTTTCCTCCAGAGAAGTTCACAAAATGGAGATGGGGGCTGATATTATCAAAACATAGGCATACCTCCTAAACAAAAAAGGGGGCATGATGTTACTCATGCCCCCTTGGGTGAAATGCGTCTCAATTTGAGACGCATTTTTATGGCGTTGTTTTAGCGGCTTTCGTGTCCGCCGTCCTTTTCCCGCTTGGCTGGCCGGGTTCTGGGCCGTGGCGGCAGGAGAACTGTAATGGGCTTGCCTCTATCCATTCTCAGAAGAAGTTCCGCTTCATAAAACTGCGCTCGATATCGTTTTATCTGCGCTCTGGCCAAAGAACAAAATTCTTTGTCCCCATGTCCGCAAACGAAAAATGTCCCAAACACTCCGCCGTATTCTCCGGGAATACTCCTGTTGAATGGCAGACGCATGACACGGGCTTTCAGATTGCATATCACCGCAACATCTTCTTGAAAGGGGTAGATCGCCCTTATGTACCCTCCAACAAGAGACTGCATTTCCGCCAGATTATTGAGTTTTTTTTCGTAAGGAACAACCCCAGGTTCAACAACTAGCACATTCAAGATAACCTCCTTATCGTCCCTTCTCTGGCGATTGCCGCTTCTGCTGAGGGCCTTGTTCCTTTTTCATACCCTCAGACGCAGCCCGCAGCATCTCCAAACGGCCTTTGACAGAGGGCTTGTCAGATGTCGGTGTCGTCGTCCTCGCACTCGTCTTCGTCGTTGTCCTCGATGCTGTCAAGCCACTCCCGCGCCCTTCCAAGGAGTTCTCTCGTGGAGCGCGGGGGCCGACTTTTTTTGGCGTCTTTTCCGCCTTTGACTGTTCCGGGGCATCGTAACCACGGCTTTTCATAAAATAGTTGACCTGGGAAACGTAGTCAACGTTTGTAATCAGATCCACCATGCCATCCGTGGCGCGGCTGTCTTTGATTACAGCGTAGAGAACATTCTTTTTTCCAAATTTGCGGAAGTCATCAAGATCGCTTTCCTTGATATGAAAAACCTTCAGCTCCTTGCCGTCCCGGAGCAGCCGGGCCATGTTCGTCTGGCCGGACAGCTTCTTATTGTCCTGAGACAACGCCAGCAGAAATGCCGCCAGATTTTTGCTCCCGGCGGCAAGCATTTTTATGGTTTCCTCCGTGATTTGCATACTTTCCTTGACCATCAGGTCGGCAACCTCTCCGCTTACGTCCATAGTCTCACCTTCCTTTTTTAGATTGTTGTTCCAGGGAATGGCCCGGTTTTTCACGGGTTTTTTCCTTAGAATGTTCCTTTGTGGCCTGCCGGACAGATGTTTCCACTTTGGGGATATCTCCCTCAATGCGGACACATAATTTCAGTTCCCGGCGAAGGGGGCGGAGCTGGCGGGTCAGTCCGGCGATCTCCTCGGAAATAGCATCCCCGCCATGCCCGGAGCGGCGGATTTTATAAAGCTCGCTCCTTCGGTCCGTCAGGGCGTCGATTTCCGCTTGCAGAGCATCGTACTGCATAGAAAGCTGCTCCGCCGTTTCAATGCGCTTTTTCATCAAATAGGAAAACTGCTCTTGATAGCGGTCAAAACGGAGAACTTCTTCCCGTAGCAAAAATGCCGCCCGGTTCTTCGGGCGGCGAATGGGGGCGGCTCTCAGGAAATACAGATACTTGAAATAGAGGGCACGGAAACCTTTTAGCTTGCGGGGCCGATATGGGGTAACATTACCTCGAACACGATAGCGGCGGCCTGGGACCAATAGGGGAGAAATGGGTATGGGCTGGGAAATGGAAACTTTAGGCGGCGGAGTCTCGCCGGAGCGGATCGCCGCGAGGCGATCCTGGAGTTCTGTTTCCGTGTATCCTTTGCCTAAGCTGTCCAGGCGAAAATTATTCCCGGCCCAGGCTGGCCTGACTGCGGTGTGTTTTATCGTGGGACCACGCTTGATTTTATAACCCATTTGCTTCAGCTCTTGCCAGAATGTATCCATCGTGTATGCCCGGCTCAGGGCGATATCAATATCTTGCCGAACCAGCTCCCGGCTGTTGGGCTTACCTTTTTTGACGGCCTCCCACTCAGCCCGATGGACTGAACCCCGCAGCGGCTTCGAAGGCTCAATCACGGACAGGTTATGTCTCTGACAGATAGCGTCCGAGGTCCCCCGGATTCCAATTCCTTCTTCTCCAAAATAATCCTTACGCTGGTTACGATACATGATCCCATCCGTGAAGGAAACAGAGTTGAAAACAATGTGGTTATGCAGATGGTCCTTATCCAAATGGGTCGTGACAATTACCTCGTAACGATTCCCCAGGAGCTGCTGGGCAAATTCCACGCCTACAGCATGAGCTTCTTCCGGCGTGACCTCGCCGGGGACAAAACTCTGGATAATGTGATAACCCTGCCGTATCCGGTCCGCTTTACCCCAGCGGCGTTTGGTTGCCATCATGTCCTGATAAGCCGTCTCGGTATCGCAGTTAATTCCCGTTTCAAAAACGGAGCGTTCCGTCTTGTCCCGGTTCAAAGCGTAGTCAATGGCATCGGAAAGAGATGTTTTCTCTTTGTTCTGCACATAGTGGAGGGCCTTATCCAGCCTCTTGTGAATTACAAGAATTTTCGTATACGCCATTTAAAGCGTCTCCTTCACCAGACGCCAAGCCTCCCGAACCAGCTTCACGGCCTCGTCGATTTCGGAGCTGGTGATATCCTTTTTGGAATTGGCGGTGTGGGCGATCTGATTCACATTGTTGCCAATAGCGGACAGCTCCCGCAGAAGGGCGGCATAGGTGTCGGGGGGCCTGGGCCGCAGTTCAATGCCTCCGATCAAATTGCGGATAAAGGGGTCAATGCCCAACCCGGCCCTCCGGGCCTGCTCCTTCAAGTGGGCGTGTTCCTGGTCTGTCAGCCATACGCTGACGTGGCGGCTGCGTTTTCTCATGGGCGATCTCCTTTCCTATTGTAATAGATTCGCGCTTATGGTAAAATTCAGTGGAGAAGGGTGGGGTTGATAGTGGCGCAGAAACTATTTCGTTTTGCAAACAAAATTGACGCGCAGACATATAACTATCTTCGTTTCACATTGACTTCGCTGGATTTAAAAGAGGACGATGTGGAAATATCCGTTGACTATGGCATATCCAAGGAAAACCCCGCCATGTTCCAGATCAACGTTTGGGCCAGATTTGTGGAGGGGAATGTAAAAGGTTTTGTCTGTGATGGAACGGTGCCACGGTCAAAGGTGGAAAAGAACGGGTTCATTGAGATTGCCCGGACAGTTCATGACAGCCCTGTATTCCAGGAAGGGCTAGGGGAATTTCTGTCCTGGGCAATTCAGCATCACGCCAAGGCGTGGGAATAAAAATGCGTCTCAAATTGAGACGCATTTCCGGCGGGGGGTCTTAGGGGGATATTCCCCCTAAACAGCGGCATTTGTGCTACCAAATGCCATGCTGGCTAAGACAGCGGCGAAAACGCCGCTGTCACCTTGCCGGAGGCTGTGGCGTTTTGCCGCTTCTCTGGCGCTGTCGGCGGTTCTTGCTCCAGACGGCCTCCGGGGTCTTTTCCTCCGGCTGGGCCGGGGGCGGTTCCAGGGCTTTGCCGCTGATGTCCTCCTCCAACAGAAGGGACAGTAAATCATCCACTTGCTCTTTGTCTGGCTCGAACAGCTCCGGGGATTCGACAGTATAGCCTTTAAACAGTGTGCCGTTAATGAGAAAATGTTTTTGATCTTTTTTTGGAATAGGCGGAGAGATTTCTGTAAACAGGTGTGAGTATGCCTTTATGCGTCCCCGGAGATATTTCTCCATTTCGGCCTTATCCATATAGCATTTATCGTGTTGCCCTGCGATTTGCCATCCAGATCGGTAATCCATTGGTTTACGAGGCGAATTAAACATGAGGCTCCAAGATACTTGCCAACGCGTAGTGGGAATTTTGCCCTTTCCATACCGTATGGTATTTTTGCTAACGCTACAAGTCATTTTGTAGACCATGTTGCTTATTGCATATTTGTTAATTCCATCTTCTACCCACTGATTAGATGTGTGTTCGACAGGCAGAGTCCTTAAATACTCCTGCGCCTTTCTCAGCCGGATAGTTTCTTTCGCCTGTGTTTCCCACTCGGCAACCGCATCTTCTATTTTTTTGCGAAGTTCTTCCTCCTTTTTAACGCTGGCGCTTTCTTCTTCTATCAACTCCGCCAAAGAGGATTTAACCAGCTCTGAAATATTCAAATTTTCTTCATTGAGGCAGGGATAACGTGTAATTCTAAGCTCTTGGCTAGGAATAAATACCATCCAAACACTTCCTTGTCGTCATCTTTCCGGTGTTGTGCGCTTTTTCTTGCGGCTGGCCTTCTTCACATTTTTGCGGACAGACTTGGGCTTGAATGGAGCGGGGGGCTTATCAGATTCAGAAACCTTCTGGACAGCCGCTGGCTGTTCGGCATCCTGCGGCTGAGTACCTGGGACGAGGGCCTCCGGGACGGCGATATCTTCATCCCCCAGGCAGTTTAGCAGGGCGTCCACTGTTTCCTTGTCCGGGCCTGCTTTTTCTGGCGGTGCGATGGTATAGCCGGGGAGGAGAGAACCATTGATCCGAAAGATATCCTTGAATTTATCCGGGATGGGCGGGCAAAGTTCTGAGAATAACGGAGTATACAGGTCAAAACGACCTTGAATATATCGTTGTGCGGTATCAAAGGTGTCGTAACGTTTCTTTCTTTGCTCTGCCACGGTGGAGTCGCCGGGGTAAAACATTTTCTCAGTAGAAGGTCGGGGAGGACGATTCATTTCTAACTTCCATGAAACCAGCCACGTTCCTTTTTTGTCCCCTTCGGTATCCTCCTTTAGCTCATATGACATTTTGTAGACAAGATTACTGATTACCCAGCTTCCGTCTTCTCGCCGTTTCCACTCATTAGAAGTGTGCTTTACCTCCGGAGTCCGCACATATTCAAGAGCTTTATCCAGCAGAAGGGTCTGCGCCGCCTGCTTCTCCCACTCTTTGATGGTGTTCTGCATCTTGGCGTAAATATCCTTTTCCAGTTTCACGCTGGCCTTGCGCTTTTTGACTAATTCCGCCTCCGGCAATATAGTCAGCTCCGCCATTTCGGGGACATCTCTGTAAAAGTGATCATACTCAACGGTATGTTCTAGATGGAGCTTTGCGCCCTCGGTTAGTTTGTCTTTAAAGCCATATACTCTGTAAAAACTTCGCTTCTCCATGAATCACTCCTATTCTCTCGACGGACCTTTGGGCGGCTTCTTTTTTGCCTTAGTCTGCCGTTTTTTCTGGCAGAGTTGTTCCGCCGCCAGTACGCATTGCAGCTCATTTTCGTCATGGGGACAATAAAGGGTGTGGCAGGGCATACCGTACTTGTAAAAAAGCCACTCCCGTTCCTGCCTATATTTTTCTATCGCAATCCCACGCCTCTCACCTGACGGGTAAGTAAATTCGATCCTCTCGGCATGAAGGGCATTTGCCATAACCCGCTTGACCTGTTCCGGGTAGTTCAGCTTACGGACGGTTCCCAGCGGCCCTTCTCTGTTGCCGCCCTGCACAACTACACGGTACGCCTGGATTCCTTCGGACATATCGGCGTAATGTGTCCAAATTCTATGGTCATCGGTTTCTTTGAGAAAAACATTCCTCTCCAAAACCAACTGAGTCCCGAGGGGACGGGCCATCCAGAGGAAGGTACGGCTCTCTAACCTTGATTTGAAAATAGCCTCGTTCAGGCGGATAGTGTCAATTTTGAAGTCTTCAGCATAATGCGTGGCGGTCTGTTTTACTATCCCGCTAAGAAACGGAAGAAGTTCGATTTGTCTTCCCATTTCACGTCTCCCTTATCGCTGAGGACCCTTCCGGGATTTGCGAATGACAGGTTTATGGGACTGGCCTTCTTTGATCTGCTGGAGCTGGACCTTCACAGACTGCCGGGGCCGCTGCTGGCCATCCTGTTCCCGCTGGCGGTCCGGGGCGGAAGGGACAGCCTCGCGCTGCGGGGCCTCGGGTTCCTGTCCGGTATTCGTGGCACGGCGGAGAACCTTGATGGTCTTCTTAGCGGATTCTTGAAACCGCTTTTGCTCCTTGGCTGGCATAGCCGCGGCCTGTGTTTCAAATTGTTGTTCCAGGCGTGAGATGGTGCAATGCTGTTGAAAATACCTTAAAACACGGTTCCCCAGCTTTTCAAGGTCTGATTGGAGTTGAGGCCCGAACTGCTCATGCAGTAGATCGCCCAGGCCGGGAGCGGCGGTATAAAAGTCTTGACACGCAGTATCAGGGCTTTTTAAAAAGGCTTCTACGCGATGCTGCAATTGTGCCAGCATAGAGCCTTGACCCGGCCCGATCAGCAGGGGGAGATAGTAGCGGTCCTGTACATTGTCCATCCTGTAGTCAATGACCACGTTTACACACTCTGCCGATTCGCCAGAGTCCCATCGCTCCTGATTCAATTCCTCAATTAGCTGCTCCGCCTCGTATAGCGGCATCTGCGTTCCTACGGGGAGGTCTTCACAATTGCTTTCTTTTACGGTAACAAGAGGCTGATGCTCCGGGAGGATCATGGGGGCGAAAAAGTCGGGATCATTCAAGGATTTCACAAAGCTGGTCATCCCATGCGTGAAGGATTCCCAGCACTTTTTTAGGCCGTTGGAAGTACAAAGGCCCTGCTTGAACATTCCTGTGACAATGCGGGCGCTCTCGTCCAAGAGTTCCTTTACATCTTGTTTGAGATTCCCGGCAATTTCTTTCAAGCGGTTTTCCGTACTAATAAAAATCACTCCATTCTATTGATTTGCTTTTGCCGTGCAAGTGGAAGATATCAGCGGATTTTGCCGCCCTTGGATCGCTTCTTGGGATGTGTGCGCTGTTTTCTGGCAGTATGAGGCTGGCCGCAGACAGAGGGCTTTTGGGGGCTTGCCTTTTTTACTGAACCATTTTCTATGGCAAAACCTTGTATTTGAACGGCTTCTAAAGTTCCTCTTGATATTTCACCGTATATTTTTAAATCAGTATCAGCCAGCATTTGGAGCGTAGCCTGCACTTCGCCTAAAATGGCTTGTCGCTTTTCCTCAGTCGCCAGTTTCATCACCGGAGATTGCTTCGGGCGGTTTTCTGTACTAATAGCAATCACTCCATCCTAAATTGATTCGCTCTCATCGTGAAGGTCAGATATGACCCCGGAAATCCGTTCCATGGCCATGTTGTAGATTTGAGGGTTATTTTCAAAACAGATAAAATTCCGTCCTGCGCGAAGGGCGGCAACAGCGGTCGTGCCGCTCCCGGCGCAAATATCCGCTACCAGTTCTCCCGGCTGGGTGTAGGTTCTAATCAGATATTCACACAACGCAACAGGTTTTTGTGTGGGATGGATGGTATGGGCTTCACGGGTGAAGTACAGTACATTAACCGGAAACCGCCGCCCGTCGGACGATATACTGCCCTCACGCTTGAACTTGCCATAGTTGGGGCTTAATCCAATGTTATTCTGGTATTTGCGATACGGCTTTCCCTCGGTGAATTGTGGATAGTAGGCGGGGAGCTTGTCATAAAAGACAAGAATATTTTCCGTTTTTTTCAGCGGTGTGCGCCGTGCGTTTAAAAATCCGGTACTTACGCCCTTTATCCATACCCACTCATACCGGAGCATTTTTAAATTGGAGGCTCCAAGAATTTTGTCATAAGGGCATTGCGCAAATAGCAAAATCGCTCCGTTTGGCTTAACCGCCCATTGAACGGCCTCCCAAAATTCCGGGAGAGGCAGCGGAACATCCCAGGGATTCCTCGTCGTGCCGTAGGGCGGGTCTGTCAGCAGCATATCTACGGAATGTTGGGGGAGGCACCATAAACCAATGATGCCGTCCCCCAGGTATAAATCGTTTATCTCCAATGCAATTTTCATCGCCTCCTTTTTCTCAAATGAAAAATGCGTCTCAAATTGAGACGCATTTTATCTCACGGCCTGTTGCCGCTTCTGACGGACAGAGCGGCGGGGCAAGGCTCTCCGGGGCCTCGCCTCTGCGCGTTCCAGCGTCGGCCCTTCGATACCCTCAATCAGTTCAGCGGCGGCGTTGCGGATTCGGCTCAGAGAGGACTTTAGTTCTTCCAGCTCTTTTCCGCTGCTCCAGCCCGCAATATATCCAAAACTGTAATCAGAGGTATCTATTCCAAAATGCTGACACACGACGTAGGCGACGCTTTCCGCTTCTACCTCTCGGGTTTCCCGTACACTCCGGGGCGTATCGCCGCAAAAACCGTCTCCGAAAATCTCCGAATGAAGTTTGGCGTGGGCTATTTCATGGACCATGGTTTTTAACGTCTGTGCCTCGCTCATACCGTTTTGAATAATAATGAGGTTCCCCGCATAGTCACAACAGCCCTTTGCCTCACCGGGAAGATCACCAAACTGAACTGGACAAGGAGACGCTTTTTTTAATGCGGTGAAAATTTCCTCATACCGCTCTACATTGTCGGTCAGCTCCACAGCGATTTCGGGAAGTTCTTTCCCCTCGGTTTGGGAAATGTCATACACCGATACAACCTTAAAGCGATTAGCGCCTGTCGGAACACGTTTAACCGTGGGATTCCCATTCTCGTCTAAAATGGGCTGCTGTGTAACAGGGTCCAGCATCTCCATTTCCAACATCATCGAAAAAGAGCATGGAGCCAGAATTTTGATGGATTTCTCGCCTTTTTTGACATGGCGTTCAAACTTCTTTTTCCAGTCGTTGAATCCGGCGACATGGGACGCGCTGGGACATTGCATAGCGATCAGAAGGATATTACCAAAGCTGTAGTTGTGAAATTGGGACATTGTGCGCAGGTAATTCTCGTATTTACCGCTTCGGAACACTTCGGAAACGCCCGCCTCCAGTTTATCGGTGACAGCCTTTAGCCGTTCCGCTGGGGACGGATATGTTTCGGGATCGTATTTTCGCCTGCTCATGATAAGTACCTATCTCGCCGGAGGGTCGCTGCGGCTGGGCTTTTTTGCTTTGCCTTTCTCGTGGCTTTTGGCAGGGGTGTAATACTCCCACGCCTCCGACAGCCGCTGGTGGTAATCGATCATGGCCTCCTGACGGGTAGCGCAGTAGTGACCATGATTAAAAGACCTGAACTTGTCGTGTTCATAGGCTTTCCATGTAACAAACGGCGTTAAAGGGGAAGAAGGGTTATGCCCCAGCACAACCATGGCTTCACCAACTTGCTCCTGTTTGATGATGGTGTAACCTTCGACAACGGTCTTTTCCTTTTTCATGGTGCTTACCTCGTCGGGGCGGGGGGCTTTTTGGGTTTGCCGTCCTTCTCGGGTTTCTGCTTTCCCGCAGTCGGGGAGGGAGGCTTTTTGGGCCTTCCATCCTGCCCGGCGGATTGTTTTTCCGCAGCCTGGGCCTTCTGCCGCTCCAGGGCTTTCTGGCGGAGGGCAAGCCCCTCAAACATGGCCTTTTTCGCCTCGCCCGGCGTTGTGGTCTTCGCCGGGAAATAGGGCCGCAGCTCAGCGTCGGTAAAGGAAACCTTCAGCTCCACAGTCATTTCCCGCTTCGTGGGGGCCACGGCCTTTTCGATCTTCTCCGGGGTCAGGTTTCCGGCTTTGCTGTCCTCTTTCAGCTTGACAGCCTCAGACTTGGAAGGGACCTTGCCGCCCTCCTTTTCGATGGCGTCCGCCAATTGCTTCTGCTCCTCGGGTTTCAGATGGGAAATTTGCTCGGCGGTATCCAGCGAAAGTTTCTTATTGTCGACCATCTTTTTCAAGGGTTCTTCCAACTGATTGACACGGACAAGCCTTTGGACGCTGGCGCGGCTCATACCTAAATCCTCGCCAACTAACTCGTCAGAACGCTTGATCGGTTCTTTGCCGGACAGGATATCGGCCTTGGAGCGGCGGCCCTGCTTACGTTTCAGCGCATCCATTTTCATCTCAGCGGCTCTGGCCAATTCAGAGAGGGGAATATCTTTGCGGTGGAGGTTGCCGTCCACGCATTGGATTTGCGCATCATCGTCGCCAATTTGCTCGATAATGGTAGGGATGGGGTAGTTGAGCTGCATACCAATGTCATGCCGACGATGGCCGGAAATAATCTCCACGCCGCCGTCACGACCAGGGCGGCATTTTATCGGCTCACGGATGCCATAGGTTTTAATGGATTCAAACAGCTCTTGATAGTCCTGGGTTTCCCGGTTGACGGTAAACGGGTGATCCAGAAAATCCCGGAAGTAGGCCGGATGAAGGGCAAGGCTGTACACTTCGCCTTCTTTGGGGATGGGCATCTCGCTGTCGCCGGGAGCGTCCAGCCGATCATCAAAGATATGCGTAACGGTGGACCCTTTCGGTCCTTCAGCAGTGCGGTTTGCCTCCGGTTCACCTGTGCCGGGAGCCGAGGGGGCCTCTGCGGCAAGGGGCGGCTTTTCACCTTTTTCTCCGTCAACAGCTTTTTCGGGCTGCTGAGTAGGGAAGGGCAAAATCAGGGTGCCGGGAATAGGCGGGTTCTTGTCCCGATTTCTCCGGTAATCCGACGCCTCGGACAATTTCATGGCGTAGACATCGGCGCGGATTTCCAGCATCCCGGCCTGTTTTAAGGCTTCGCAGCGGTGGAAACCATGCACAAGCTGATAGTCGCCTTTTTCACCTTGACGAAGGATAATCGGCTGCTCCAGGCCGTGTTCCTTGATGCTGGCGATTAGGTCGCTGTAGTCGCTCCTGGGGGTATCCTTGACATAGGTGCCGGAAAGGGGCTTGATATCAGACAGCTTGACGAACCGCAGTTTGGGGTCCTTCTCCGGCTCCGGGGGCTTCTGTTCTTCGCCGGGCTTGGCGGGACCGTCAGCGGAGACTTTCTGCTCCTTGCCATCGTTGGTCTGTGACTTTTA
>CATOKC010000098.1 GCA_951800675.1 uncultured Oscillibacter sp. | reverse complement strand
GATTCTGGGGGGCTGCGTGGCCGCCGCTGTGGCGTGGCTCATCGGCCTGCCGGTGCTGCGGCTGAAAAGCGACTATCTGGCCATTGCCACCCTGGGCTTTGGCGAGATCATCCGGGCAGTGTTCCAGTGGGATAAACTGGGGCCGGTTACCAATGGCGCCAACGCACTGAAAAACTTCCCCACCTTCTCGAATTTCAACATTCAAAACGCCAACGGGGAGACGGTGCTCCGCCTCTCCACCTTCACGGCCTTTCTGCTGGCGGGAATCTGCATTGCCGTCATCGTGCTTTTGATCAATTCCACCTATGGCCGGGCCTTCAAGGCCATCCGGGACGACGAAGTGGCGGCGGAGGCCATGGGCATCAACCTCTCCAAGCACAAGCGGCTGGCCTTTGTCATCAGCTCCTTCTTCGCCGGGGTGGGGGGCGGCATGTTCGCCATGTTCGCCAACCAGGCCCAGGCCAAAACCTTCACCACCGCCATGACCTATGAGATTTTGCTGATCGTGGTCATCGGCGGCATCGGCTCCGTGTCGGGAAGCTGCATCGCGGCCTTCCTGTACGTGGCCGCCAGCGAGTGGTGGCTTCGCTTCCTGGACGCGGAGACCTTTGTCGGCGGATTCAAGGTGCCGCTGCTCCGCAACGGCTTCCGCATGGTGGTCTTTTCCGTGGTCATTATGATTGTGGTGCTGTTCTTCCGGAGGGGCATCATGGGTGACAAGGAGCTGCCGGACCTCTTCAAGAAACGCCGGAAGGAGAAGGCGAAATGAGCGAGAACGTATTGAAAGTGGAAAACGTCACCATGCAGTTCGGCGGCGTGGTGGCGGTGGATAACCTGAATCTGGAGGTTAACCAGGGGGAGATCGTGGCCCTGATCGGCCCCAACGGGGCGGGGAAAACCACGGCCTTCAACGTCATCACCGGCGTGTACCAGCCCACCAACGGAGCTGTCTGGTTCCAGGGGGAGAAGATCGTGGAAAACCACCCCCAGGGGAAAATGAAGCAGCAGTACAAGGGAGAGCACGCCGGGGAGTACACCCAGGTCCTGGCCCCCACTCCCGACAAGGTGACCCGGCTGGGCATGGCCCGAACCTTCCAGAACATCCGGCTGTGGAAGAGCCAGACGGTGTTTGACAACGTGCTCATCGCCAAGCACTGCCGGGCCACCAGCAACGTGTTTTCCGCCGCGTTCCGTCTGAACCGGAAGGAGGAGGCGGCCCAGCGGGAGAACGTGCTGGAGCTTTTGGAGACCGTGGGTCTGGCGGATGTGAAGGATGAGCCGGCCACCTCCCTGCCCTACGGCAAGCAGCGGCGGCTGGAAATCGCCCGGGCCCTGGCGGCGGAGCCGAAGCTGCTGCTTTTGGACGAACCGGCGGCGGGCATGAACCCCCAGGAGACCGAGGAGCTGACGGCCTTCATCGGCGAAATCCGGGACCGCTTCCACCTGACGGTGTTTCTTATTGAGCACCACATGAACCTGGTCATGAACATCTCAGAACGAATCTACGTCCTGGACTTTGGCAGGCTGATTGCCCAGGGAGACCCGGCGGCGATTCAAAACGACAAGCGGGTCATCGAGGCCTATCTGGGGGTGAGCGAGGATGCTTAAAATTGAAAACCTCCACGTCAGCTACGGCGGCATCCAGGCCCTCCGGGGCATCTCCCTGGAGGTGCCCGACGGGAAGATCGTCACCTTGATCGGCGCCAACGGCGCCGGCAAATCCACCACCCTGCGGACCATCACCGGCCTTGTGAAGGCCGCCTCCGGCTCCATCCAGTGGAACGGGGAGGAGCTCCTGGGGAAGTCCATTGACAAGATCGTGGGCTCCGGCATCGCCATGAGCCCCGAGGGGCGGCGGGTCTTCGCCGACATGTCGGTGCTGGAAAACCTCCGCATCGGGGCTTACCTCCGGAAGGACAAGGCGGAAATCGAGAAGGACGTACAGTGGGTTTACAGCCTCTTCCCCCGCCTGGAGGAGCGGAGCTGGCAGCTGGCGGGCACCCTCTCCGGCGGCGAGCAGCAGATGCTGGCTGTGGGCCGGGCGCTGATGTCCCGCCCCAAGCTGATGATGCTGGACGAACCCTCTCTGGGTTTGGCGCCCCTGGTGGTGCAGGACATCTTCTCCATCATCGGGGAGATCAACAAGCAGGGCGTCACGGTGCTCCTCATTGAGCAAAACGCCAACATGGCCCTGAAAATCGCGGACCTGGCCTATGTGCTGGAGACGGGGAACATCACCATATCCGGCACCGGCGCGGAGCTCCTGGCCAACGAGAAGGTCCGGGAGGCATATCTGGGAAAGAACGGCTGAATTGGACGCCACATTTGGGAGGGCCCTCCGGGGCCTTCCTTTTTTGTCCGCTTTTTACCCGGAAGGGGGAGCCGGACCGGTCTTAAAACGTTAAAGAAAATTTAAAAGTTAGCGCTGACAAAGTACTGGACAAGGGAAAAAAGGTTTGGTATAATCCGAAAAAAACGATTACGGAGCGAGCAATTGGCAAAAAAAGGACATTTGCCTGCTCCGCGTCATACACTGAAACGATAGGAGGCCGGAATCATGGACGTGACAGCGATTGGCGAAATTTTGATTGACTTGACCCAGACCGGGGTCAATGCGGCGGGGGTGCCCCAGTTCTCGGCCAACCCCGGCGGAGCGCCTGCCAACGTTGCGGTGGCGGCGGCCCGCCTGGGGGCCAAATCCGCCTTTTGGGGCAAGGTGGGGGACGACGGCTTTGGGGCCTACCTCCGCAGGGTGCTGAAGGACAACGGCGTGGAGGCCTCCGGCCTGCGCACGGGGAGCCAGCCCACCACCATGGCCGTCGTCTCGGTGGACGAGACCGGGGAGCGGAGTTTCCGCTTTCTCCGGGGGGCGGACCGGGATATCTGCCCGGAGGAAGTGGACGAGGATGCGGTGCTGGGGACGAAGATTCTCCACTTCGGCTCCGTCAGCCTGACGGCGGGCATGAGCCGCAGCGCCACGATCTTTGCCGCACGCACCGCTCACAAGCGCGGCGGTCTTGTGAGCTACGACCCCAATTACCGCCCCGTCCTCTGGGCCAATCAGGCCGAGGCGGCGGAGTGGATGACCATTCCTCTGCCCCTGGTGGACATCATCAAGCTGGCGGAGGAGGAGCTGTCCCTGCTCACCGGGACTACCGATTTGGAGGAGGGGACCCGCATCCTGGAGGAGCGGGGCCTGTCCCTCATTATGGTCACCCTGGGGGGCGAGGGTGTGTTCTGCCGCTGGAAGGGAGCGTCCTGGCATCAGCCCGGCATGCCCGTGAAGGTGGCGGACACCAACGGCGCGGGGGACACCTTCCTGGGGGCCGTCCTCAGCCGGCTCTGCCGGCGTGGGGAAAAGCCCCTGGAGGGTCTGACCCAGGCGGAGCTGAAGGACGTCCTGGCCTTCGCCAACCGGGCGGCGGCCTTCACCTGCTCCCGCAGCGGGGCCATCCCCGCCATGCCCACTCTGGCGGAGTTGGAGGGCGGGCGGATGCCGTGAGCGCTCCGGCATTTGACCGGCGGCTGGCCGGGCATTTTGACGAGCTGAAATGGTTGTACCGCGAGCTTTACCGAGATGAGGCGGCTTCGGGAACTTGAAGGGCGTGGAGGAGAAGCTGGGCTACCTCCGGGAGTGCGGCGTGAACTACCTGCGCCTGATGCCCCTGCTGGAGAGCCCCAGGGGCCGCGGCGACGGGGGCTATGCCGTCTCTGATTTCCGGCGGGTCCAGCCGGACCTTGGCACCATGGAGAAGCTGGAGGCTCTGGGGGACGCGTGCCGCCGCCGGGGCGTCAGCCTGTGCTTGGACTTTGTGATGAACCACACCAGCGAGGACCACGCCTGGGCGAGACGGGCCCGAGCGGGGGAAGCGGAGTACCGGGACCGCTATTTCTTCTGCGATTCCTGGGATATCCCTCGGGAGTTTGAGAAAACCGTCCCCCAGGTGTTTCCCACCACCGCCCCGGGAAGCTTCACGAAGCTTCCGGACGGCTCTGTGGTGATGACGAATTTCTACCCCTACCGGTGGAACCTGAACTACCGGAACCCGGTGGTGTTCCGGGACATGACGGAGAATCTGCTGTACCTTGCGAACCGGGGGGATTGACGTAATACGCCTGGACGCGATCCCCTATATTTGGAAGGAGCTGGGCACCGACTGCCGGAACCTGCCCCAGGTACATACCCTGGCCCGGATGGCGCGGATGGTAACGGAGATCGTCTGCCCCGGCGTACTGCTGCTAGGGGAGGTGGTGATGGAGTCCGCCAAGGTGGCCCCCTACTTCGGCGCCCGGTTGAAGCCGGAGTGCCACATGCTTTACAACGTCACCACCATGGCCACCACTTGGCACACCCTGGCCACCGGGGACGCGTCGCCGCTGAAACGGCAGATGGAGACGGTCTGCGGCCTGCCTAAGGACTTCCTTTTCTTGAATTACCTCCGCTGCCACGACGACATTGGCTGGGGCCTGGATTACCCCTGGCTGGGACAGCGGTTTGGCCTGAATGAGGTGGCCCATAAGAAGTGCCTCAACGACTATTTCGCCGGCAAATGGCCCGGCAGCCTCAGCCGGGGGGAGCTCTACAGCGACGCCCCCCGCCTGGGGGACGCCCGCCTCTGCGGCACCACCGCTTCTCTTTGCGGTCTGGAGGCGGCGGAGGGTGACCCCGCCCTTTTGGACCGGGCCGTGGCCTGTGACCTGACCCTCCGCGCCTGGATGCTGAGCCAGAGCGGTGTCCCCGTGATTTGCAGCGGCGACGAGGTGGGGCAGTTCAACGATTGGAGCTATCGGCAGGACCCCGACAAGCGGGAGGACAGCCGCTATCTTCACCGAGGGGACTTCCTGTGGGATTTGGCGAAGCGGCGGAAGGACCCGGATACCTACCAGGGGAAGCTCTTCCGGGGTCTCCGTCGGCTGGGGGAGATTCGGGCCGGCGAGCCCTGCTTTGACTCCCAGGCGGAAGTATGGGTGGAGGAGAGCGGCAGTCCCCAGGTTTTGACCCTGTGCCGGAGGCAGGGAGACCGGGAGCTGGTGTACGGGACCCATTGGAACGGCCTTCGAAATGTGGAGCTGTGGCCCAATAGCTTTGCCTGGCTGCCGCGGGAATAACGATGTTTGGCCCCGCCCTTATTAAGAGGGCGGGGCCTTCGTGAAATTTGGGCAGGTGTATATTTTAAAATAGGTAGATTGAGATAGCGGAGCGGATAGGTAGGAAGTAGGAATAGGTAGATCAACGGCAGAGCGGACCAAATCAAGAAATCAACAATTTGCAGATCATCAATGTCAACCGCAAAATGCAGTCTACGCTTTTGTGTGATTGCGCAGCGCGGGGCAGCGCGAGTTCCGCACTTCTGTTTGACCGGAAGCCGTTGCTCCGCTCATGGAATTTTGATTTGCATATCGGCTTCAGGATTTGCGAGGAGCATGGCTGTATCAGTCTGCCGGCAATCGTAGGGATTTTCAGGGGGCTGGCTGTGCCGGTATCGTCCTTTGGGATTTTTACCCGGCGCAACGGCTGGGGCCCGAACCGACAAGGTCGCTGTGGAACTGTTTGCCGCGCTGTGTAAACAGTTCGGTCTTGTCCTCTGAAGGATGGGGTGATCGTTTCCTACAGGAAGCTTGCGCCCGTGGCGGTACGTCCAATCACAGTGATCCTGAACCCTTGTGGAATCAGCTTGGAACAGAGTACATCATGGACAGTTTTAGAAAGGCCGTTAAAGCCGCTATGATGGGGGGGAGGTTCTACCTCCACCACCGAAAACGCCTGGGGGGAGGGAAAGAACCGCGCTATAATAAAATTTCCGAAATGCTTGGCTATGCCCGGCCCACCATTATCAAGGTGGGGGACGATGCTTCATCGACGGAGCCGGAACCGCGAAAGACAAAAAGAACCACACGGCTGACCTGATCGGTTTTCTCATAGCCCCTTGCATAGCATGATCTTTTTGGGGGCACTCCCTCCCCGGCAGCGCCCTAACGGTATTTTGAGGTATTTTGAGGTATTTTAGTAAGGGGGGCGGGCCCGCAGGGACGGACCTGCGTATCCGTTTCTCTGGAAGTGCCGGGGTTCCCCGCGGACGGACCGGCCAAAGACCGGCCTCTACGCCTCCTCTTCCGGCGTCTCATCCAGCCCGTCTCCGCCGCTTCCGCCCATCTTCATCTCCTGCCATTTCTCCTTGGTGATGAGGAGCTGCCGGGGCTTGGACCCCTCGAAGGGCCCCACATAGCCCCGCTCCTCCAGCTGGTCCACCAGGCGCGCGGCACGGGAGTAGCCCAGCTTCAAGCGCCGCTGGAGCATGGACGTGGATGCCTGCCCCGTCTCCAGAATGACCTCCACGGCGGCGGGGAGGAGCTCGTCCTCCTCGCTCTCCTGGGGCTCGGCGGAGGGCTTTCCGGCTTTACCACCCTTCTCTTGGACGGATTCCTCGATTTTGGCGATCACGTCGTCATCGTACTGGGCCTCGCCGGTCTGCTTGACGAAGGACACCACCCGTTCGATCTCCTCCGGGGTGATGAAGCAGCCCTGGACCCGGGTGGGCTTCCCGGCTCCCAGGGGGGCGTAGAGCATGTCGCCCCGGCCCACTAATTTTTCCGCGCCGCCGTTGTCCAGGATGATGCGGGACTCCATGGAGGAGGCCACGGCGAAGGCGATGCGGCTGGGGATATTGGCCTTCATGAGGCCGGTGATCACGTCGGCGGAAGGCCGCTGGGTGGCGATGACCAGGTGCATCCCGGCGGCGCGTCCCATCTGGGCCACCCGGCAGATGGATTCCTCCACCTCCTTGGCGGCCACCAGCATCAAATCCGCCAGCTCGTCGATGACCACCACCACGCTGGGCAGGGGCTCTATGCCCTCCTTCGTTCTGGCAAGCTGGTTGAACTCCTCCAGCTTTTTCACGCCATGCTCGGAGAAGGTCTTGTAGCGCTTCATCATCTCAAACACCGCCCACTGGAGGGCCCCGGCGGCCTTCTTCGGGTCCGTCACCACAGGGATCAGCAGATGGGGGATGCCGTTGTAGGGGGCCAGCTCCACCATCTTGGGGTCCACCATGATAAAGCGCACGTCCTCCGGCGTGGACTTGTAGAGGAGGCTGATGATCAGGGAGTTGGTACACACGGACTTGCCGGAGCCGGTGGTGCCGGCGATGAGCACATGGGGCAGGGTACCGATGTCCCCGATGACGTTCCGCCCGCCGATGTCCCGGCCCAGGGCGAAGGCCACCTGGGACTTGTGCCCGGCGAAGTCCCGGGACTCAATCACGTCCCGGATGAGCACCGGGGTCACCTGCTTGTTGGGCACCTCGATGCCCACCACGGAAATTTTGTCGGGAATGGGGGCGATGCGCACACCGGTGGCCCCCAGGGCCAGGGCGATGTCGTCCGCCAGGTTGGTGATCTTGGAGAGCTTGACCCCCTGCTCCAGGATAAACTCGTAGCGGGTGACGGAGGGTCCGTGTATCACATCGCCGGGGGCGGCGTCCACGCCGAAGCTGGTCAGGGTCTCCGCCAGGCGGCGGGAGTTGTTTCGCAGCTCCGCCCCGGCCTCGATGTGGTTCTCCCCTTGGTTCAGCTGTAAAAGGTCCACCGGCGGATAGGGGTACTCCCCCTCCTCCAGGGCCAGCTTCTCCTCGATTTCCGCGGCCACGGCGGCGGTCTGGGCCGCCACCTCCTTGGCCGTCTCGGCCTTGCCGCTGCGGGTGAATGCCTCCGCCGTGGGCAGGGGCTTCTCCGGCGGCGGCGCGGGCTCGGGGGAGACGGGTTCGGGAACCGCGGGCCGCGCCGGGGGCTCCATGGGCTCCAGAGCCGCCGGGGAGGACGTGCCGGAGGAAAACGGCTCTGGCACCGGCGCGGGAGGCGGCACGGGGATGGCCGCCCGGGGGCGCTCCGGCTCCGGTTCGGGAACAGGCTCCGGCTTTGGGACGGGGGCCGCTTGAAGCACCTGGTCCGGCGTAGGCTGGGCGTCGGCCTTGTGGCGGAAGAAGCCGGTGAATTTCCCGGATTTCTCCGGCCTCGCGGGCCGCTCCTCGCCGTCCAGGGGGATGTCAATTTGGGGCTTGGGGCCCACCGGGGCCCGGCGCTTGGGCGGGTCCACAGGGGTCAGGCGGATGGCGGGCTCGGGCGGCTCCTCATAGGGCAGGCGGTTATTCCGCCAGTCGGCGAAAGCCGCCAGGGTCAGCCGCAGGGACACAAAGAGCAGGGCCACGAACAGAACGGTAAATAAAATCACCGAGGCCAGGGAAGAGAACACGGCGGCGGACCCGTTGGCCAGCACGCCGGAGACGGCCCCGCCGGACTCCAGGGCCACGCCGTCGGCCCAGATGGCCCCCAGCATCTTGAAGAAGGAGGGCTCGTAGACCTTCTTGCAGAAAACCAGATGGGTCAGGCAGCCGAACAGCGGCGGCAGCAGCAGGGCGCAGGTGGTCCGCAGCTGGACGGGGCGGCCCCGGTGAAAAATCAGGATCAGCCCCGCCAGCGCCAGGGCGGGACCCGCCAGCCAGTAGCCGTAGCCGAAGAGGCCCTTTAGAAGCTTAGCGAAAAAATCCAGAAACAAGGCGTTGACGCCGAAATAGCCCACAAAGACGCACAGGGCCAGCACCAGCAGCACACCGCCGGTAACCTCCCGGCGGATGGGCTGCTTCTGCGGGGGCTTTTTGGTGGATCTGCCGCCGGTTTTTTTGGCGGCGGGTTTCTTTTGTGAAGAGGAAGCCACGGTTATGTACCTCCAAGAGTCCGAAATTGGTCACTTCTGTGTGAAGATCAAGGCCAGGGTGACAATGCCCGCCAGCCAGCAGTAGTAGGCGAAGAAGCCGAACTTCCCCTTGTCCGCCACCAGCTTGATTAGGCGGATGCAGGCGTAGCCCACCACGGCGGAGACCACCACGCCCACAAGATAAACCGGAACCTCCGCCCAGAGGATATCGCCCTCCAGCGCGTCCTTGAGGCTTAAGATGTTGGCCCCCAGAATGGCGGGGATGGACATGAGGAAGGAGTAGCGGACGGCAAATTTCCGATCAAAGCCCACGAAGCACCCGGCGGTGATGGTGGTGCCGGACCGGGAGATCCCCGGGCAGGTGGCCACGGCCTGCCCCACGCCCACCAGCAGGGCGTCCAGCATCGTGGCGGTTTTCTCCGTCTTCCGCCCCCGGCGCACGCGGTCGCTGGCGAAGAGCAGGCAGCCGGTGGCCAGCAGGGCGAAGGCCACGAAGTACATGTTGTCCCCCAGGGATTCGATGGTGTCCTTGATAGGCAGCACGGCGAAGAGGGGCAGGGTGCCCGCGATGATCAGCAGAATCATCCGCCGGGCGGGGGGGACGCGGCTGGGGGTGGTCCTGTGAACCAAATCGCTCACGCCATAGAAGAACTCCAGAATCATGTCCCGGATGTCCTCCCAATAAGCGGCGAATACGGCGAACAGGGTGCCCAGGTGGAGCAGCACGTCAAAAAAGGGCGGCACCGACGACGCGCCGGAGACGTTCAGCAGGTGCTCCGCAATGGCCAGATGGCCGGAGCTGGACACCGGCAGGAACTCGGTCACCCCCTGGATGACGCCCAGGAGGACGGAGGAAAACAGGGTCAAGGGATTCACACTCCTAACTTGGGGATTTTTTCATGCAGAATACAGTATACCACGGACGGGCTGTAAATTCCAGTCATATTTCCAGAAGACAAAAAAGGCGGAGGCCGGGACTTTTCCCGGCCTCCGTTTGAGATTACGCTTACAGCAGATACGTGTACTTGTTCAGCACCGTGAGGATGAATACCTCGATGTCCGCGGGCAGATCGTTCTTGCCGCTCAAGTCCGCCTCAAAGACCTTCCCGTCCAGCCGGACCAGGACCTTGCTTCCGCCCAGGGGCAGGAAGCCCTGGTTGCTCACGCTCTCGTCAAAGCCCTCCCGGGTCTTGAACAGGGTGAACTTATCCCGGTAGGGGGCGGAATCGTAGGGGCAGAAAATGGCGCAGTTGCCGCACTCGTTGCACATCCGGTCCACATGGAGAATCTCATGCCGCCCGTCGGGCAGCTCCACCACCACGTTGGCCCGGTTGGGGCACACGTCGGCGCAGACCTGGCACACCACGTTGCAGGTCAGGCAGCGGCCGCCCTCGCGCTTGGCGGACTCGCAGAGAATACCCTTCTTGGCGATGGCGTCCGCCCGGGAGGCCACGGCCTTGGCGGGAATCTCAAACTTGTGGGCCTCCCCAATAACGGCGTTGGCGAACCACTGGGCGTCGGCGATGCCCTCCACCACCGTGGCGGGGCCCCGCATGGCGTCGCCGCCGGCGTAGACGCCCTCTACGTTGGTGCGGAAGTCCGGCAGACCCTTGGCGTCCACCTCCACGCCGCTGGCGGTGAAGAGCTCGCTCTCCACCTTCTCACCCACGGCGGAGACCACGGTGTCGCAGTCGATCTCCACAAACTCCCCAGTGGGCTCCGGCTTGCGGCGGCCTTTCTCGTCGGGCTCGCCCAGCTTCATCTTCTCGCAGCGGAGCTTGCCGTCCTTCTGCTCCACGGGAGCTACCAGCTCCAGGAAGCTCACGCCGTCGGCGATGGCCAGCTCCAGCTCCTCCGCGTCGGCGGGCATGTACTTCTTTGTCCGGCGGTACACCAGGGTGGAGGACTTCGCCCCGGACCGGAGGGCCGCCCGGGCGGCGTCCATGGCGGTGTTGCCGCCGCCGACCACCGCAACATGGCCCAGGGATACGTCCTTTCCGGCCTTCAAATCCTTCAGCCAGCCGATGACAGGCACCACGTTGCCGGGGATATCCAGCCGCCCGGCCTTCCACGCGCCCACGGCGAAGAAGATATGGGTGTACCCCTGCGCTTTCAGCTCGGCAACCGAGGGGGCGGGGGTGTTCAGCTTGATTTCCGCGCCCATTTTGGCGACCAGGGCCGCGTCCTTGTCAATGGCCTCGTCGGAGATGCGGAAGCCGGGGATCACCTGCCGGACAATGCCGCCCAGCTTATCGGCTTTTTCAAAGACAGTGACGGGGATGCCCGCCCGGCCCACGAAGTAAGCCGCCGCCATGCCGGTGGGGCCGCCGCCGATGACGGCCACCTTCTTGCCGCTGTTGGCGGGGGCGGGGGCCTTCACCTTGGACAGATATTCGTCATAGCCCTTCTCGGCGGCCACCAGCTTGGTGGCCCGGATCTGGACGGAATCATCGTAATAGGTCCGGGTGCACTTGGTCTGGCAGCGGTGGGCGCAGATGGTGCCCGTGATGAAGGGCAGGGGGTTCTTCTCGCAGATGAGCCGCAGGGCGGAGGCGTACTCGCCCTTCCGGCACAGCTCAATGTACTCGGGGATGTCCTGGGCGATGGGGCAGCCGCCCTTGCAGGGAGCGGTGAAGCAGTCCAGCAGGGGCACCTTCTCGCTGAGCTTACGGCTGGGAAGGGGCTTCACGGCCTTGACGTGGTACTTGTCGGACCGGGCCGCCAGGGCCAGGGCCTCGATGCCCGCCACGTCCACGCCAGTGAAGGGCTGGAACTCCAGGGCGTCCAGCTTGTCGCCGATCTGGACGAAGCGCTGGTAGCCGCCGGGCTTGAGCTCCGTGGTGGCCATGGTGATGGGCCAAATGCCCAGGGAGAACAGCTTGTCGATGTTCAGCGCGTCGGCGCCTCCGGCGTAGCTGATGCGCATGCGGCCGCCGAACTCCTTGGAAATCCGGGCCGCCATGGTGGTGGTCAGGGGGAAGAGGGACTTGCCCGCCATGTACATTTCCTCGCTGGGCAGTTCTCCGCCTCTCACGTCCACGGGGAAGGTGTTGGAGAGCTTGAGGCCGAACTCCACGCCGGTCTTGTCCGCCAGGGCCTGGAGGCGGCGGAACATGGGCACCGCGTCCGCGTACTGGAGGTCCTCCTTAAAGTGGTGGTCGTCAAAGGCGATATAGTCGTAGCCCATGCCGTCCAGGATGGACCGGGCGGTCTCGTAGCCCAGGATGGTGGGGTTGCACTTGACGAAGGTGTGGAGCCGCTTCTTCTCAATCAGGTAGCTGGCGATGCGCTCAATCTCGTCCGGTGGGCAGCCGTGGAGGGTGGAGAGGGTGACGCTGCCGGAGACATGGGGCGTGATGGCGTCGATGAAGGCGCTTTCGGCGGGGAAGAACTCCTTGAGGACCCGGATGCACTCCTGGAAGATGGGGGTCTTGGAGGCGTCCACCATCTCGGTGAGGAATTTGTCCACCTTGGGCCCCTGGATGCCCGCCAGGTCGTAGCCCACGGACATGTTGAACACAAAGGCGTCGGGGTCGCCCAGGCCGTAGACCTTGGCCATGATTTTACAGGCGCACCAGGCTTTTACATACTCCTCAAAGGCCTGCTGGACATACAGCTCCGTGGACCACTCGCAGTTGTAGCACTCGTCCTCCGCCAAAATGCAGGGCCGGCTGATGCAGGCGGCCAAATCCGCGCCGTCCATCTTTTGGACGGTTTTCAGCTCGAAGAACCGGGCTCCGGCGAAATAGCCGGCAATGATGTTCTGGGCCAGCTGGGTATTGGGTCCGGCGGCGGGGCCGAAGGGGGTCTCGATTTTCTCGCCGAAGATGGGCAGGGTCTTGACGCCCGCCTTATAGGGCTTGTGGACGCCGAAGACGGTGCCGTCCTTTTGATACTCGGCGGTTACCCAGGTCATGAGTTCCCGGAACGGGATGGGGGTCATGAGTTCGGACATAAGGTTTTCCTCCTTAGAATATATGAAATCGTTTTTGCGGCGGCATGCGCGTCATAAAAATTCCTCGACTCGCGCGCCTTGGGCGCGCTCACCAGTCCGCGGACTGGTGGGGGGGTCGAAAGGGGGTCACGAAGTCCCCTCTTTAATATTCGCGGTGGTTCAGGGTTCCCCAGAGCTTCTTGGAGGCCTGGAGAATTTCGGCGTTGACGGCCTCCTCGTCGATTTCCGTCAGCTGGCGGTCTTTCATCAGGATTTTGCCGTTGATCATCGTCGTTTGGCACTGGCGGCCCGTCATGCCGAAGAGCATGTGCCCGTCGATGT
>CATOKC010000097.1 GCA_951800675.1 uncultured Oscillibacter sp. | reverse complement strand
GTGTGGCCCCAGCCCAGCCAGGTCTTGTACTCGTGAGGGAAGCGGGCCAGGAACTTCAGCATCTGGATGGGCCAGAACCGCTCATAGGGCAGGTCCTTGGGATTGCTCCCCGCCTTGCCCAGGTCCCAGTCCCCAGGGAGGAGCATGTAGAGCTCCGCGTATTTCAAATCCTCCCGGTCCGCGATCTCCTCCGGCAGGCTCATGGGCAGATCGCTCATGCCGGTGGTGTAGAGGAGTGTGCAGTCCCCCTTGGGGGAGTGGAGGACGTGAACGTCGATGTGAACCAGGTCGCTGAGGAGCTCGTGGCAGACGAAGCCCTCCCAGCCCGGGAAAATCTCCGCCATGTGGGCTTCAATGGCCTCTGTGGAGACGCACACGTCCTCCGGAGGACGGAAGCCCTGGTCCTCCGGGGTCTGATAGCGGTAGACGGCGGAGCCGCCGGGGGTGTACTCCTCCGTCTCCGGGGCCGTTCTCTCCCGATGGGGCCGGGCGGGCGGCTCCTTTTTCTTTCTAAACTTATCCAGGAAACCCATAACTGAAACCTCCATACGAAATTTACCGGAAACGTTTCTTCTATTCTACTCCTTTTCCATGCCCTGGGCAATTGTTTTTTCCCCGGAGATGCGGTACAATAAAACCATCCATCATACAAGATACAAACGAGGTGCTTTTATGAAACTGGTTTCCTGGAACGTCAACGGCCTCCGGGCCTGCCTGAAAAAGGGCTTTCTGGACTTCTGCGCCTTTGCCAACGCGGACGTGATCTGCCTCCAAGAGACGAAGATGCGGCCGGAACAGGCGGAATTTGACCTCCCCGGCTACGTCCGCTTCTGGAACAGCGCGGACAAGGCGGGCTACTCCGGCACCGCCGTCTTTACCCGGCGCCAGCCCCTGAACGTCACCTATGACTTCGGCATCGACGAGCACCGCCACGAGGGGCGGGTCATCACGGCGGAGTTCCAGGACTTCTATCTAGTCTGCTGCTACACCCCCAACTCCAAGGACCAGCTCCTCCGCCTGGACTACCGGATGGCCTGGGAGGACGACCTGCGGGACTACCTCCGCGAGCTGGACGCAGTGAAGCCGGTGGTCTACTGCGGGGATCTGAACGTGGCCCACCAGGAAATCGACCTGAAAAACCCCGGCCCCAACCGGCGGAATCCCGGCTTCACCGACGAGGAGCGGGAGAAGATGACAAAGCTCCTGGAGGCCGGCTTTGTGGACAGTTTCCGGGCTCTGTACCCGGACAAGACCGGGGCCTACTCCTGGTGGAGCTATCGGGGCCGGGCCCGGGAGAACAACACCGGGTGGAGAATCGACTATTTCATTGTCTCCCAGCGCCTTCGCGGCCGGATTCGAAACGCTGACATCTGGAGCGAAGTCCGCGGCAGCGACCACTGCCCCGTGGTGCTGGAGCTGTCGGAGGAATAAATAATACAGAGGAGGGGGTTTTCCCCTCCTCTGTATTTCCGCGTCATTCCACCGCCTCGTCCAGCTCCAGGACGGCCTCCACCGTCTCCTCCCCCCGCCGGAGGGTCAGCGTCAGCGTATCCCCCACGTAGAGGGTCCGCCGGACCCGGAAGAGGTCCTGGGTATTTTCGATGGCCTGCCCCTGGGCGGCGATGATATAGTCCCCCTCCCGGACTCCCGCCCGTTGGGCGGCGGTGTCGGGGTCCACGATTTTCACAAGCAGGCCCCTCGCGTCCGTGACCACCTGAACGCCCAGCCTTGGCTCCGGCTGGACCTCGCCCCATTTCAAAAGGTCGTTGACAATCCGCTCCAGCTGGGCGGAGGGGATGGCAAAGCCCAGGCCCTCCACGCTGTCCCGGTTCCAATCGGACATGTATTTGGCCACGTTGATGCCCACCACCTGGCCCCGGTCACTGATGAGGGGCCCGCCGGAGTTGCCGGAGTTCAAGGCGGCGTTGGTCTGGAGGAGGGTCATGGTCCGGCCCTCCACCTCGATGTCCCGGTCAATGGCGGAGATGATGCCGTTGGTCAGGGTTCCCCGGAGCTGCCGGGGCGCGCCGATGGCGTAAACCGGGTCCCCCACCTCCAGCTGCTCCGAATCCCCAAAGGGGGCGAAGGGCAGAGCGGCCAGGGGCATCAGGGCCAGCTCCTCCGGGGGGACCTTCAAAACCGCCAGATCGCTGTCCTCATCCCCCGCCACAAAACACACGTCCAGAGAATAGCCGCTGTCCAAGGTGACGTAGCACTCGCTGCCTCCCCGAACCACATGATGGTTGGTGAGGATATAGCCGTCCTCCGAGAAGATGACGCCGGTGCCGATGGACACGCCCTCCCCGGTGAGGCACTGGACCGTCACCACCGCCGGGTTCAGCTGCCGGTAGACCTCCTGGGCCGTCAGGGCTTCCCCTCCCGGCTCCCGGGAGACAGCAAGACCGGCCCCCTGGTCCACGGGCCAGGCGGGTATGGTGATCTCCGCCCTCTCATAGACAACGTTCTCCGCCTCCGGACGGCTCTGGGCGGTCAGATACTCCACGGCCTTGGCCGCCGCCGTCAGGCCTATCATAATCGCCACGCAGAGGAAAAAACAATAGAGCCCGTGCCTGCGGTCCCGCCCGCCGGGGCGGGACTTCTTTCCCGCCGGAGCCCTCCCGCCGGGGACCGGGCGGCGGTAAACCTCCACCACCTCCCGGCGGTCCGGCTGGCGGTAAACCTCGATGATCTCCCGGGGGTCCCGGGCCTCCCGGCGGAGGGGGGCACGGTAAACCTCCACAATCTCGCCGGGCAGCCGCCCGGCCTGTTCATGTTCTCCCATGTTGCCTCATTCCGTGGTCAGCGAGAAGGAGAAGGTGGTCACGCCGCTTTCGCTGGTGACGTTGATTTTCTCCTTATGCTGCTCCAAAATCGTCTTGACGATGTAGAGCCCCAGGCCCACGCCGTCCTTGTCCTCGCTGCGGGATTTGTCGCTTTTGTGGAACCGCTCGAACAGTAGCGGCAGCTCCGCGGCGGGGATGGTGTCCCCGCAGTTGCGCACCGTCACATGGGCCCTCCCATCCCGGAGGGTCAGCCCCAGGTACAGGGTGGAGCCCTTGTAGGCGAATTTCGCCGCGTTTTCCAAGAGGTTGTAAATCACCTGGGTAATCAGGTCGTTGTCCCCCAGGACCAGAATGGGCCCCTCGGGGATGTTGGCCTCCACATCCAGCTCCCGGTCCGTGATTTTCCTCTCCATGGAAATCAGCACCCGGCGCATGCTCTCGCACAGGTCGAAATGGGCTCCGCTCCGCAATGGGTCAATGGCCTGGAGCTGGCTCACGTCCAGCATCCGCCGCACCAGGCGGCTGAGACGTCGGCTCTCCCCGGAGATGATGCGGAGATACTGCTCCTCGTTCTCCGGGGGGATGGCCCCGTCCAAAATGGCGTCGGTGTACCCGGCGATGGTGGTCATGGGGGTTTTCAGCTCGTGGGAGATGTTGGCGATGAACTCCCGGCGCTGCCGCTCCGTCTGCTGGAGGGACTCCGCCATGGCGTTGAAGGAGGCCGCCAGCTCCCCCACCTCATCGTTTCTTCCGTAGTCGTTCATGCGGATGTCAAAATCCCCCTCGGCGTAGCGCCGGGTAGCCTCCACCATCTCCCGGATAGGCTTCACCTGCCGCATGGCGGTGACGGAGGAGGCCATGAAGGCGATCATCAAGACAACAAAGGCCGTCATGAAAAAGAGGCCGATGAAGCCCTGCCACATGGAGTCCAGGGAGGCCAGGGTGGACACCGCCACCACCTCCCCCGCCGTCTCCAGGGTGATGGGATTCACGGAGGCCACCCCTACGGAGAACCGCTTCTGGGGGTACACGCCCCCCAGGTCATCCCGCCAGGAGGCGCTGCCCCGCTCCATGATCCTGGCCGTTCGCTCGGCGGGAATGGTCACGGTTTTCCCGTTCAGGGTCTCGTCGGTGGAGAGGAGGACGTGGCCCTCTGTGTCGCAGATCAAAAAGTGCACGTCGGAGACAATGGCGGCAAAACTGGCCAGACGCTGGAAGTCCAAATCGTCCTGGAGATCCTCCATGTCCAGATACCGCCCGTTCTCCAAATAGCTCAAGGAGAGCTGGCTCATAACCCGAGCCTTGGAGGCGATTTCCTCCCCCTGCTGGCTTCGGGCATAGTTGTAGCTCAGGGAGAAGAAGGACACGCCCAAAAGACACAGCGTCAAAAGCACCATGCCAGCGGTGACGCGGAGCTGCCGCCAGTAGAGACCCTGGGTCCGCTCTCGAAACCCCTTCATCCCTCCGCCTTCTCCGTCATCAGCTCGAATTTATAGCCCACGCCCCAAACGGTTTTCAGGGCCCACTTCTCGCTGACGCCCTCCACCTTCTCCCGCAGGCGCTTAATGTGTACGTCCACCGTCCGGCTGTCCCCGAAGTAGTCGAAGCCCCAAACCTCGTCCAGCAGCTGGTTCCGGGTGTAGACCCGGTTGGGGGTGGAGGCCAGATGGTAAAGGAGCTCCAGCTCCTTGGGCGGGGTGTCGATTTTCTTCCCGTCCACAATGAGCTCATAGGAGTCCAGGTTGATCACCAGCTTGTCAAACGTCAGCTTCTTGCTGGTGTCGTTGGGAATTTCCGTCCGGCGGAGGACGGCGTTGATCCGGGCGATAAGCTCCTTCATCTCAAAGGGCTTGACGATATAGTCGTCCGCCCCCATCTCCAGGCCCTGGATGCGGTCAAAAACCTCGCTCTTGGCGGTGAGCATGATGATGGGGACCTGGGAGGTCTCCCGAATCTTGGCGCAGACGGCCCAGCCGTCCATAACGGGCAGCATGATGTCCAGCAGAATCAGGTCTGGCGCGGCCTTTTGAAATTCCTCAATGGCCCTTCCGCCGTCCCCGGCGGTACGGACATCGAAGCCCTCCTTCACCAGATACATGTGGATGAGATCGGAGATATTGCGGTCGTCCTCGACCACCAGAATATTACGTCCCATGGCAGGCCCTCCCATGCTTTCCAAATCGTTCTTTTGTTTATTATACCCTGTCCAGGGCGGGGTTGTTGAATTTTCTGTAAAGATTCCCTCCGCTCACCGGAGTCCCGTTTCCGTGTAGGCGGCGCACACGCCCCCCGCCTCCTTGGCGGCGGAGAGGAAGGCCCGCAGCCCGGCCGGGCTGGCTCCCTCTCCCAGCCAGACGGCCGCATCCCCCCGCCAGGAGGCCAGCCGCCGGACCAGCTCCAACGCTCCGGAAGCGCCGCGCAGATCATAACCGCTCCGGTCCAGCTCCGGCCGGAGGCAGCGGAAGCCCGCCTCCTCGGCAATCTGGAGGGCCTGCGCGCCGCCATCCTGGAGATAGGCCAGGCGGGTTTTGCCGCAGGTGGCCCGGAAGAGGGCGGCGTTGCCCGCCTCCAGCTGCTCCTCCACCGTGCGCTCCGGGTCCGAGGCGTCTACGAAGATGCCAATGCTCTGCCCCTGGGCGGTGAGGCGGCGGAGGGTTCCCCCCTGCCGCTCCAGCTCCTCCGGTGTGAAGAAGAAGGCGGCCCCGGCGTCATAGCTCTCCAGGGCGTCCGCCATGGCGGAGGCGCCACTCCCCGCCTGGAGACACAGGGCGACTCGCTTCCCCTCCAGCCCGGCGGGGTCCGGGCCTTCCGCAGGGGAAACGGGGCGGCCGCTTCCCCCGGCGGAGCCGCTTTCCGGCGGGGCGGACTCCTTGGCCCGGATATAGTCGGCGTAGACAGAATTCATAGAATACTGGGCCGCGTCGGCATAGAGCTTGTCCGACACCTTATAATCCTGCTGGCGGAGCCACACCATGCTTCCATGCTCCACCTCGATCACGGAGTACACCAGATCGAAGTATCGGGACACCGTGTTGGCGGGGACAAATACCGTTCCGTTCCGCTGGATGGCCCCAGGGTAATAGGCGACGCCGTCATTGTCCAAGGCGCAGTTGGCAGAGAGCGTGTAGGTCAGGGACCGTCCGCCGCTGTATAGGACCAGGCGGCCCTGGTCACTGTTGAGCACCTGGGAGATACCCAGAGATTCCCGGGCCGCGCCGGTGAAGATGGAGCTGGCGATGTAGACATACCCCCCGCTCCAAAAGGGCATGGTATTATCCGAGAGGGGCAGGACATAGCCGCTTACGGCGGTGAAGTAAACCCGGTCCGCCGCCCGGGCAGGCGGAAGCGCCAGCTGGAGCGCCAGCAAAAAGCAGAACATAAGCGCCGCCGCCCGCCGTTTCATAAGCCGTCCCTCCTTTGTGAAACCTGTTGAAAAGTAATTTATTTTATCATACCCAGGTGGGTTTTGTAAAGACCGCCGTCAGCCCCGGTAGGCCTCCACCGTCACGCCGGTGTAATAATGGGTCAGAATCTCCCGGTAATCCGCTCCCGCCGCCGCCATGGCGCTGGCCCCGTATTGGCTCAGACCCACGCCGTGGCCGTAGCCGGTGACGAAAAAGACCATTTTCCCCTCCCGCGCCTCCCATGTGAAGCAGGCGGACCGGAGCCCCAGGGCCGTCCGTACCTGGGTTCCCTTCACGGTCACGCCGCCCACGGACACCGTGCCCACGCTTCCCGCGCCGTCGGCGGCGGGGTTTTTCAGCCAATTTTCCATCCCGTCGGAGAGCTCCGCCTCCGGGAAGGCGGCCTGGAGCTTTGCCTTCAACTCCTCCGCCGTAAACTCTACCCGGCTGTAGTAATTGGGGATGCGCTCCCCGGCCTCCGGGGAGGCCACCGCCTGGAGATAGGGCAAATCGTTGACCCAGACCTCGCCCGCCGCCCGGGTCAGCCCCGGGGAGGAGGAGTGGAACACCGCCAGGATGGGCACGCCGCCGTAGAGGATGGTTTCGCCGTCGGTCTCCCGCACCGCCGCCTCTACCTTGGCCTCATAGGCGGCGGCCTGCTCTCCCCAGTTGGTCCGGGCGGCCTCCTCGTTAAGGTAGGCCTGACAGCAGGTGTGGTCCGTGCAGATGTCGGCGTCCTCCCCGTGGTTTCCGCCGGACTGGAGCTTGTACAGCGTGTAGGTTCGGGCGGCCACCGCCTGGGCCTTTAGGGCCTCCAGTTCAAAGGAGGCGGGCATCTCCGCCCGAACCACCCCCACCAGATAGGTCCCCAGGTCCATCTCCAGAACCGTCTCCCCCTCCAGCACCCGGAGGGGCCGGGATGCGTCCAGACCACCCACAGCGGCGGGAGCGGGAGGCGGCTCCTCCGTCTCGTCCACCGGCTCCTCCCGGCCAAAGAGGGCGGAGCGGAAGGGAACCACCACCAAAAGCGGCATCAAAAACAGCGCCGCCAGCAGCAGTGCCGAAACGGCAATGGACTGATGAATCTGGCTTCTCCGGCTGGGTTGTCTCATGGGGGCTTCCTCCTTTGTAGCGGGCAAATGGGTTCTTCCAGCCTATGCGGCGGGGGACCGGAACATGCCCACTTTGGGAAATCCTGGTAAACTCTCCGTATGGTCCGCCTTAGTATATGCCAAAGCGTATTGGCTTATCGACAAAATTCCCTCTATTTTTCTCCGGCGAAAATGAAGCCCCCGCAGAGGGACGGGCGGTTCAGGGGGCCGTTCCGGCGCAAATAGGGCTTGAAACCGCCTCCCGGATTCGGTATACTAGGCTGTATCAAAATCACCAGCAGAAAGGATGGATTTTTATGAAGCCTTACACCACCCTCACCCCGGCGGAGCGGAAGGAGGAGTACGCCCGCCTGCAAGGGGAATTGGACGCGCTGAAAGCCCAGGGCCTCAGCCTGAATATGGCCCGGGGCAAGCCTGGGAAGCAGCAGCTGGACCTGGTTAGCGACATCTTCGGTCTGATGCAGGACCCCAAGGACTATGTATCCGACGGGCTTGACGTGCGGAACTACGGCGAAATGAACGGTCTCCCCGCCGCCCGGCGGCTCTTCGCGGAGATTCTGGGCTGCAAGCCGGAGCAGGTCTTTGTGGGCGGCAACTCCAGTCTCCAGCTCATGTACGACACGATTGCCAAGGCCTATACCCACGGCCTGCTCCACAGCCCCCGTCCCTGGCGCAAAGAGGAGACCGTCAAGTGGCTCTGCCCCGCCCCGGGCTATGACCGGCACTTTAAAGTCACGGAGACCTTCGGCTTCCAGCTGATTCCCATTCCCATGACCAGCGAGGGCCCTGACATGGACGCCGTGGAGGAGGCGGTGAAGGACCCCGCCGTCAAGGGCATCTGGTGCGTCCCCAAGTACTCCAACCCCGAGGGGGTCATCTA
Organism: uncultured Oscillibacter sp.; assembly: GCA_951800675.1. The sequence continues at coordinate 4,809 of CATOKC010000097.1, read as the reverse complement.
CTCGGAGGAGACCATCCGCCGTCTGGCGGCCCTGACCCCCGCCGCGCCGGACTTTCTCATCATGTGGGACAACGCCTACTGCGTCCACGAGTTTGAGGGGGACTACGTGCCCTTCCCGGACATTCTCTCCATTTGTGCGGAAGCCGGGCATCCCGATCTGGTGTTTGAGTTCGCCTCCACATCCAAGATCACCCTCCCCGGCGCGGGGGTGGCCTGCTTCGCCTGCTCCGAGGCCAACATGGCCCACATGGAGAAGCTCCTGACGCCCCAAGTCATCAGCTTCGACAAGGTGAACCAGCAGCGCCACGTCCTCTATCTCAAGGACAAGGCCCACACCCTTGAACTGATGAAGAAGCACGCCGCCGTCATGGGCCCCAAGTTCCGCTGCGTGACGGATGCCCTGGACAAGGAAATCGCCCCTTTGGACATCGCCTCCTGGCGGCGGCCCAAGGGCGGGTACTTCGTCTCCTTCAACGCCATGCCCGGCACAGCCAAGCGGACCCTGGCCCTGTGCAAGGAGGCGGGGGTCACCATGACCAGCGCCGGAGCCACCTTCCCCTATGGGAAGGACCCCCAGGACAGCAATATCCGCATTGCCCCCTCCCTGCCCCCGGTGGAGGAACTTGAGCAGGCCATGGCGGTGTTCTGCGTGTGCCTGAAGCTGGCGGCATTGGAGAAATTGGGCGTATGAGATACTACGGCAGCGTGTACCGCCCGCCCTCCGAGGCCCGGAGCCTCATCGTCCAGGTAACCTACGGGTGCAGCCACAACACCTGCGCCTTTTGCGGCATGTACAAGGAAAAGCGCTTTTCCGTCCGCCCCCTGGAAGAGGTGCTGGAGGACTTCCGGGTGGCCCGGGAGGTCTACCACCACATTGAGAAGGTCTTTCTGGCGGACGGCGACGCCCTGGTGCGGAAGGCGGAAGAGCTTTATGTCATCCTGGACACGGTGCGGGAGCTGTTCCCGGAGTGCCGCCAGGTGACCAGCTACGCCTCCCCGGCCTCCATCCGCATCCGGACAGAGGAGGAGCTGCGGACCCTCCGGGAGAAGGGGCTGACCATGGTCTACATGGGCCTGGAGTCCGGCAGCGGCGAGGTGCTGAGCCTCATGCGCAAGGGCCATCCGGCGGCGGAGATCGTCGAGATGGGCCGGAAGGTCCGAAACAACGGCATCGCCCTCTCCGTCACGGCCATCACGGGCCTGGGCGGGCCGGAGCTGCTGGAGCGCCACGCCCTGGACACCGCCAGGGCCTTCAACGCCATGAACCCAGAGTATATCGGGATGCTGACGCTGATGGTGGAGCCGGAAACGCCCCTCTACGACTGGGTTCACGAGGGGAAGTTCCAGCTCCTCACCCAATCCCAGGTGCTGGAGGAGACCCGGCTGCTGGTGGAGCATTTGGACAGCCCCGGCAGCGTCTTCCGCATGAACCACGCCAGCAACTATCTGTCCCTTCGGGGGACGCTGAACAAGGATAAAGCCGCCATGCTGGCGGAAATCGACCGGGCGGAAAAGGACCTCTCCCGCCTCAAGCCCGAGGCCTGGCGGGCCCTGTAACGAAAAAACGGACTCCCCGAGAGGGGAGTCCGTTTCTTATCTTGGAAGAGGGGCTTACAGGGTGTTCGCCTCGTCCACGACCTTCTTGATGGCCGCGGCGGCGTCCTCCGGCAGCTTGTTGAAGCCGCCCTCTTCGGTGTCCAGGTTGGTGACGTAGTTCAGCCGGTCCTGCATGCGGGCCTTGAGCTGCTCGACATACGCCTTGTCGCTCAGGTCGGGCACGAAGCCCTCCCACTTGAAGATCTCGATGTCCTCGAAGGGGCCCCAGGTCTCAAACTTGGCCTTGCCCTCGACCACGGCCTCGAGAATGCCCAGGGTGTCTTCCTTCTGGACCTTTTTGCCCATGAAGTCGCCGGTGTTGATGATATAGCAGGCCACGTTCTTTTCCGCCACCAGCTTCTTGAACTTCTCATAGTCATTCACCAGCGGATAGGTGCGGAAGGGGTTGGCGTAGGGCTCCACCACCAGGGCGTTGGGGTCCACGCCCTCCTTCAGCCGCTCGGCGCTGGAGCGCTTGGTGGCCAGGGTGGCGCCCATGACGGAGGCCAGGGACGCGCCGCTGAGCTTCACGATGGGGGGAATGGTGGGGTCCTTCATGATCCAGAAGATGGCGTTGACGGGGGAGTCAATCTTATCCACCCGGTTGGGGGACCAGAGCTTGGATTTGATGGCCCGGCCGTTGCCGTTGCGGACGTCCTCGGTGACCAGGACGATCTTGCCCTCGTCGTCCAGGGTGGCGGAGCAGTTCTGGGCGGTCAGCAGGTACTTGTTGTCCTCGGAGGGGACGGGATAGTCGGCGGTCTTGTCGAAGTAGGTGGGCTCCAGGGCGATGGAGGCGCAGGTGTCGGAGTTGATGATGAAGGCGTCGTCGTGGAGCACCTTGATGGAGGGATATTTCCCGCTGTGCTTGGCGTGGGTCAGGGTGGACTTGCCGGAGCCGGAGAGGCCGAAGACCGCCGCCACGTACTTGCTGCCGTCGTCCAGGGTGTACTCCTTCTGTCCGCCGTGGCAGGAGGCGTAGCCGTTGCGGTTGGCGATGGCCCAGGCCAGGGTCAGCGTGCCCTTCTTATGCTCGCCGAAGTAGCGCATGCCCAGGATGGCGGCGCAGTTGGTGTCGGTGTTGAAGTAGCACAGGCACTTGGGATCGCAGATGTCCTCCCGGCCCGGCGCGCCGGTCCACTGGGGATCGGAGAAGATATAGATGTCGGACTCCTTGCCGCCGCCCACGGGCTTGGACTTCTTATACATCTTGACGTACTCATCGGACTGGTACTGGAAGTTCAGCATCCAGTTGTAGAGGAGGTTCTCCTCCCCCTCGGGGATCAGCAGGTGGGCCTTCACCATGAACTCGGGGTCCAGGCCGATGAAGACCTCGGCGTGGTACATGGTCTTCCAGCGGGTGTCATAGACGGCGTCCATGACGATCTTGTCCAGAGCGGTGGTGTCCACACCGGGCTTTCCGGTGATCCGACGGGCGGCGGCGTAGCGGCCGGTGATGGAACCGTCGTTGAACAGCAGGACCTTGGCGTCGGGCTCCAGGCCGAACTCCTCGCCCCGGTAGACGGGCATGTCGGTAACCACGGTGCCGGGAGAGTTCTTGGCCATGTCATAGGCCTCCCGGAGGGAGTTGATCTTCACGACGTTGTTGCCGTAGAAGGGGGCCTCAATGATGGAGCGGGTCTTGGAGAACCCGACCTTGCCGGGTCCGATCTCGGTTCTGGGGTAATAGGCTTTCGTAGACATATCTGTTCCTCCTTTAAGATGTCAAAACGCCTGCGCCTTGTGAAGAGCAGGGCCGCTGGAATTACCAGTTTACTATACCCTGTTTTCCCTCAAAAAGCAAGAGCGAAAACAGACTCTGCGAAAAAAACAGCAGGCCCGGCGGAGCCCCCGGAGAGTTTCCCTTGACACCGGCCCCTCTGGAGTGGTATATTAAAAACCGACCAGCGGTTTGTATGAGGGGAGGACGGCCCTGTGGCACGGAACAAGTACCCGGAGGAGACGGTACGGAAGATCCTGGACACGGCGGAACGGCTGTTTATTGAAATGGGCTATGACCGGGCCTCCCTCCAGGAGATCATTGACGAGACGGGCCTGTCCAAGGGGGCCATCTACCACCACTTCGCCTCCAAAGAGGACATTTTCTACTCCGTCTGCGACCGCATCGGGCGGCGGAACGGCGAGGTGCTGTCCCAGGTCCGGGACGCCCCCGGGCTCAACGGCCTGGAAAAGCTCCGGGCCATGTTCAAGACCTCCCTCCAGCCGGAGCGCCAGGCCAAGATGTTCTGCATGATGCCCTACCTCATGGACAACGCCAAGTTTCTGGCCACGGAGATGCGGAGCATCTTCACCGAGGTGGTCCCCTGCTTTGTGGAGCCCATCATCCGCCAGGGCATGGCCGACGGCTCCATCCGCACCGAGCACCCCAAGGAGCTGGCGGAGGCCATGATGATGCTGTCGGACATGTGGATCAACCCCATCGTCCAGCCCACCACCCCGGAGGAAATTCGGGCCCGGTGCGAAATCTACAACCGGCTCTTCCAAGGCTTCGGCGTGGATGGGCTGATTGACCAGGAAATCGTGGGCACCCTGGTGCGGTACGCGGAAATGGCCCATCCCCCGTCTTCCGGCGGGGAAACTCCAGACTGAAAAGGAGCTGCCGCGCGCGGGCAGTTTCTTTTTGGATATATAGAAACCGACGGTCGGTTTCTAAAATGATCAAAAAAAGGAGCGTCGTTATGAAAACCTCTCAAGCGCCCCTGTTCCGCCGGGACTTCACCCTGGTGGTCCTCGGGCAGATCGTCTCCCTCTTCGGCAACGCCATACTGCGCTTTGCCCTGCCGCTGTACCTGCTGCGGCAGACAGAATCCCCGGCTTTGTTCGGCGCGGTGGGGGCGGCGGCCTTCATCCCCGCCGTGCTGTGCGCCCCCATCGGCGGCGTTGTGGCGGACCGGGTAAACAAGCGGAACATCATGGCCGTCCTGGATTTCTCCACGGCGGGGCTGATCCTGCTGTTTACGCTTTTGCTGGATCGGGTACCTCTGGTGCCGCTGATGATTGCCAGCCTCATGCTGCTCTATGGCATCGCCGGGGCCTATCAGCCGTCGGTCCAGGCCAGCATTCCCCTTCTGGCCCAGCCGGAACAGCTTACCAGCGCCAACGCGGTCATCAACATGGTGCAGACCTTGGCCGCCCTGCTGGGGCCGGTCACCGGCGGCGTGCTGTTCGGGGCCTTCGGGCTCCGGCCCATAT
>CATOKC010000096.1 GCA_951800675.1 uncultured Oscillibacter sp. | reverse complement strand
TTCCTCCCTCTCCCTCTTATTATTTCCCTGTCTGCCTTTTAGGGAGCATATCAAAATGTCCAGAAAAAGCCGAAGGTGAAACGGCGGTGGGACCCCAGTGCGCAGAAGTGGCGGACTATCAGCGAACCGGCACAATGGCCGGACCAATACGTTCACCACGCCCTTATCCAAGCATTGCAGCCGACCCTTATGCGCGGGATGGACCCGTACTGCTGCGGAAGCATCCGGGGCCGTGGGACTAGGCGCGGGAAAGAGGCAATCGAACGCTGGATGGAGAAGGACCCGAAGGGGACTAAGAACGAATTTTCGGGAGACGTGTATCACTTCTACGACAGTTTGAAGCCGGAAGTGGTCATGGTCCGTATGCGCCAGCTCTTCAAGGACAGGCGGGTGCTGGACCTGATATGGAGAATCGTCAAGGACGGCGTTCTGATTGGGGCCTATCCGTCACAATGGTTTGCAAACACGGTCCTGCAACCGCTGGACCAGCTTATCCGGCAGAGCGGGCTTTGCGCCCATTATGTGCGGTACATGGACAACCTGACGGCCACTGGGCCGAACAAGCGGAAGCTGAAAAAGCTACGCTTTCTTGTGGACGGGTGGCTGAACGACCATGACCTGCGACTGAAAGGGGATTGGCAGATATTCCGCATCGTCGGAAAGACCGCGAAGAAACCGCTGGAGGCTCCGCGCCGGGGCTTTGAAAGACCGAAGCGGCGGATGCCGGACGCTATGGGATACCGCTATGGGCGGGGGTACACCATACCACGGAAGCACAACCTTCTCCGCCTGAAACGGGTGATTGCGCGATACCGCAAGCGGAGAGACGCCGGGAAGCGGGTAGCTTTCCGCATGGCGAACAGCATCATATCGCGCTGCGGCCAAATCAAGCATTGCAACAATGTGAACCTGTACCGGATTTTATTCAAGGGCGAGCGCATTTTGCGGGAGCTAAAGAAAATCATCCGGGCGAGACAACGAAAGGAGAGCCTGACATGGATTATGTATTTGGAACAGAGGGCGAAATCGAAGTCCTCAAAACCAAGGGTGGCACCCATTCCGACCTGACCGGATACCAGCAAATCGTCCAGGAGTTCCCCGGTGAGAAAATTACCGACAATTTCCGGGTGGTCAAGAAAACCGGAAGCGACGAGGACGGCGAGGGGAACTGCTACGACTGGTACGAAATCGACCGGCATTACCGGACCATCGACAAGTCCGGGGCCGTGGCGGAGCGCGTGGGAGCCATCGAGGCGGCTATTGAGAGGGGGCTTAATCTGTAATGGACGGCAAGACCTTGAACGCGCTTTCGAGCGCGATTTTTGTTTCCCGCTGCACCCTTGCGGGGGAGGCTGTGGACACCGACGACAAGCGCATCCGGGCATCCGGGCTTTACCCGGAGTGGCAGGAGGGAAAGCACGCCAAGGGGGACATCTACAACGCGGATGGGCAGACCTGGGAGTGCTACCAGGAATATGATAACGCCACTTATCCAGACATCCGCCCCGGAGAATCCGCGTGGTACACGTTCAACCGGCCTCTCCACGGAACCACCCCGGAGACGGCCCGCCCGTTTGTTCCGGTACAGGGGGCGCACGATATGTACCGGGCCGGGGAGTACATGGTGTGGACGGACGGGAAAACCTACCGCTGCAAGGAGGACACTAACTTCTCCCCGGAGGACTACCCGCAGGCGTGGGAAACGGATACCACGGAGCAACAGGAAAGCGGCGGCGAGGCGGAATGACAAAGACGGAGCTTATCGCGGAGTTGACCGACATCTGCATCCGGCAGGCGGAAATCATCAAGGCCCAGGCGTATGTCCTAGAACAGCTTGGGGCGCAGGTTCAGGAAGAGGAAGCCCTTGCGGCACAAAACCGTCTGCGGGAAATGGGCTGCTGGGAGGACTGAATATTGAATGGCAGGGCCGTCCCGGCGTGGGGCGGTCCTGTACTTAAATTTGGAGGTGTGAACCATGTACATTGACGCGGAAACTCTCATCACAATCTCGGCGGTACTGGCCGCGCTGGGCGGCATCGGCGGGGTTGTGGTGTGGTGCATCAAGTTTGTGGACCGGCAGAAAAAGCAGGACAAGGAGCTTGCCGCCATCCGCAAGGAGCAGACGCATATCTGCTATGGGGTCCTGGCCTGCTTGAAGGGGCTGAAAGAGCAAGGGTGCAACGAACCTGTGACCGCCGCGCTGGACAAGCTGGAAAAGCATCTGAACCAAGCGGCCCATGAAGAGGAAGAGTAGGTGCCGCCATGAAAATTTTGATTGCTGCCGTCTCCGCCCTGGTGGTGGGTATCGCCCTGGGCATTGTGTTCAGCGCGGCAACTATCCGGCATCTGCGCAGCCGGGTAAAGGAGCTGCGGGCGGGATATGAGCGGCCAAGCATCCTGCGGTCTGTCACCCGGTTTTTCTTTGTGACGACGCAGTTTTTCGCTCTGGTGTGGGTCTGTACCAGCTATGGTATCGCCATCTACTCCACCGTCTGGCTGGGGCAGGTCTACACCATGTCGGAGCTGTCGGAACCGGCCATTCAAACCATCCTGGGCGTGGGGTTTTTGAAGGTGCTGGAAAACATCTTTGAACACAACGAAGGGAAACTGTTCGGCAGGAGCAGAACGGAGAGCGCGGCGGAGAACCAGGAGCCGCCGGGCATGGGATAGCGGAAGGAGCGTTTACAAATGCTGACGGGCAAAACCAATGAGGAAAAAATCTGGAACTACCTGACGGCGGCGGGCCTGACCGCCTGCGGCGCGGCGGGACTGATGGGAAATCTCTACGCGGAAAGCGGGCTGATTCCTACCAACCTCCAGAACACCTACGAAAAGAAGCTGGGGTATACGGACGCCGCCTACACGGCGGCGGTGGACAGCGGGGCCTATACCAACTTTGCCAAGGACGGGGCCGGGTATGGGCTGGCTCAGTGGACCTATCACACCCGCAAGGCCGCGCTGCTGGCATTTGCCAAGGCGGCGGGGAAGTCCGTGGGGGACCTGGAGACACAGCTTGCTTTTCTGGTACATGAACTGCGCGAGAGTTACAAGCTCGTGCATTATGTGCTGGTGACGGCAACCGATGTCAAGACCGCATCGAATGTGGTCCTGCTCCAGTTTGAGCGGCCCGCCAACCAGGGGGAGGCGGTGAAGCAGAAGCGGGCGCAGTATGGGCAGGTCTACTATGACAAGTTTGCCGCCAAGCAGGCGGCGGAAGGAGGACCCAAGATGAACAAAAAGCCTGTTTCCTTTCTCCAGACGGACAAGCGGTGGGCCAGCAAGCCCTACCGGGTGAAGGGGGAGAACTCCACCATCGGGGACAGCGGGTGCGGCCCGACCGCAGCGGCCATGCTGCTGTCCACCCTGACGGGGAAGAACATCACGCCGGAGGACACCTGCAAATGGTCCGTGGACCACGGGTACAAGGCCCTGGGCAACGGCACCTATTACGCCTACTTTGCCCCGCAGTTTGCGGCCTACGGTATCAAGTGCTGGCAACTGAACTGGGTGAACGCCTACCACAACCCCAAGGCCACGTCCTTTGACGAGACGGTGAAGTATCTGAAACAGGGCTACTACGCTATCGCCCTGATGAAGAAAGGAACCTGGACCGGCGGCGGGCATTTCGTCATGCTGTGGTGGGCGGACGACAAGGTGCGCATCAATGACCCGGCATCCACCAGGGACAACCGGGTAAACGGAAATCTGGCGACGTTCAAAAACGAGGCCGCTTACTTCTGGATTGTGGACGCGCGGGAGTACAACAACAGCGGGAAGCTGGTGGACAGCACCGTGGCGGAGGTCAAGCCGGAGGACGTGCCGCAGGCCGCGCCGGGCGTGACAGCGGAGCGGAAAGCGACCGGCGTTGCGAAGTCGTTCGACAAGAAGCTGGCCGGGACCTACGCCGTGACGGCGGGAAGCGGCCTACACATCCGCAACGTGGCCGGGTCCAAGACCGGGAGCATGGTTGTCCTGCCCTGCGGGACGAAGGTGCAGAACTACGGCTACTACACCGAAGTGAACGGCGTGAAGTGGCTGTATATCCAAGTGACGTATCAGGGCGTCAAGTACACGGGGTTCAGCTCCGGGACGTACCTGAAAAAAGTATAGGAGGAAAACATCATGCAGGAATTTTTGAAGGAAATCTTTCTGGCCGTTATCACGGCGGCGGTCCCCGTGCTGACGGCCTACCTTGTCGTGCTTATCCGCAAGGTGGGCGAGAACACGGCGGCAAACACCGAGAACGTCAAGGCCAAGACCTACATCATGGAGGCGGCGGAGGCCATTGCCGCTGCTGTGGCCGCGACCAATCAGACCTATGTAGACGCGCTGAAAGGTGCCGGGAAGTTTGACGCAGAGGCGCAGAAGCAGGCCGCGCAAAAGGCGCTGGCCGCTTGCCTCCAGTCTATCAGCCCGGCGGCGCAGCGGTTCATTGAATCCGCATACGGAGACATCCGGGAATATCTGACCACCCGGATTGAGGCGGAGGTACGGAAGCAGAAGGGCGAAGCCGCGCTGGCGCTGTCCGTGCCGGTGTTCGGCGAGCTGGTCAGCACCGTGGAAACCACGGTGGAGAAAACGGAAGAGTAGACCAATTCGGTCAAGAAAATCCCCCGGCGGCGGGTCCTTTGCGGGCCTGCTGCCGGGGGATTTTTTATTGTGCGGGAACGCTTGTATCGTCGCTTATTTTTTCGTAGGTATTTATGATGGGAGTAAAATTCGATATTTTTTCGGATACTAATTTTCCAGAATCATCTATGGAAAATAGGTATTTAGGCGTCTTTCCTATCGCGATAGCAAGACTGTCCGCGCCATAAAAGCAAAAATGGTACTCTTTAACCTCGACTATCTTACCCTTGTCATAGCATACAAAGTAGACATCTTCCAGGCAAACAACAATCTGCCATGGACCATCGTTCCCCCAGGTGCCTTGAAATACATCCAACTTATCACCAAACGCAGACGGGGCATTGTCTTTAGTTCTGGATTGTGTTGCGTTGTCGGACAGGTCATAAAACCAGTTCATACAGCCGTACCGTTCCACAAGGTCCTCGACCGTCTGGCCAGAAAGAGACAACGTATCCTCGTATGTGTCGGTCAAATTGCCGGAAACTCCGTCGCTGCTATCCCAAGTTATGGATTTGCCATGCCCGCCGGTAAACTGGACGCTGATTTTATAAATATCCTCGCCATACTCTGCCGCAAGCTCTGTAGACTGAACGGAAAGCGCATTCACATAATCTGGGAAAGGAACACGCAAAACCATGCCAGCATAGTACAGGCCAATATCAAGCGCACCATTGCAATCAGAAACGGAAATGATTGAATTGTCGTCGAAGTTGTAGAAGTATCCGCGCAGTTCCCGACGGATTGCATTAAGAGTTTCCTCCGGGATTTCGTGCGCAGATTCAACAAGGGTGGACTGTTCGGCGGGAGGGGTTACGCTGGTATCACTACTCCCGCCGATGCATCCGGTGGCCGTGTAGCAGACCGCGACCAAAAGGCCGACGAGCGCAAACAGCTTTACCAATCTTTTCATTGTCCTACGGCTCCTTCCAATCCCTTAAAATATGTGTGGTATTACCACAAGTGGGATATTGCCACAATGATACGCCGGTAATGTGGTAATGTCAAACAAAAATCTATAATGCCACACATATTTTTGGAGGTGGAAAAGTGAAAGCGTTTAGCTACAACGGCCAGAGGAATGTATCGGGAGAGAGAATTAGGCAAGAACGAACGAGGCAGCGATGCACACAATCGGACCTGGCGGCACGGGTGCAGGTGAACGGCGTTATTCTGGAGCGGGATTCTATCAGCCGGATTGAAAACGGTCTGCGGATGGTGCAGGACTTTGAACTGCGGGCAATCGCCGGGGCGCTGGGGGTGACGACGGACTGGCTGCTGGAGGCCGAAGAAAAATAATTTTGCCGTAGGCTTTATGCCTACGGCAAATGTAATTTTAGAACGGGTGAGCTATTGATTTTCGACATTTTCGTGTGTTAATATCCCACAAAAAAGGGGGATAAAACCATGAATAAGAAGGGCAGTACACATATAACCTGGAATGACAGAGTGACTATCGAAAAGATGCTGAAAGTCAAAGATCCCAAGGCGAAAATTGCGGAGGCAATCGGCGTTTGCGAGCGAACCCTTTACTATGAGCTGGCGAGGGGAAAGTGCGTTCAACAAACTACAGACTATGAGTTTGTCGAGCGCTACTGCGCAGACGTGGCAGAGCGGAAATATCAGGAGCATTTGCGGGAGAAGGGGCCGGACATCAAACTGGGGAACGACCACAAGTTTGCAAAGAAGGTTGAGGAGTTGATCGTAGACCACGGCTTTTCCCCCGCTGCTGCACTAAAGGCCATTGAGGCAGACGAGGAGGAATACAGCACGGACATCTGCAAGAGTACACTTTATAATTGCATCTACCGGAGGGACGTGTTTCTGATTCTGTCCCCGGAACACCTGCGGAAAAGGGAAAACGCCTCAATGAGAAGCACCCAGGAGGCGAAAAGAAAGCGGCAAGAGCGCCACGCGGGGAGAGTATCGAGCACCGGCCTGACGAGATCAACGACCAGGAAGCATTTGGGCATTGGGAAATGGACTGTGTGGTGGGTACGGTAGGCTCCAAGCGGACGCTGCTTGTGCTGACGGAGCGGCTGACCAGGACGGGAATTATTATGCCAATGCGGGACCACACCACGGTCAGCGTTATCAGAGCACTTAATCGTCTGGAGCGGAAATACGGAAAGGACTTCTGCAAACTGTTCAAGAGTATCACGGTGGACAACGGCTCCGAATTTGCAGACTGTGCCGGGATGGAGAAGTCCTGCCGCCGGAAGGGCAAGCGGACGAAGCTCTATTATTGCCATCCATATAGTGCCTACGAGCGGGGCAGCAATGAGAACATGAACAGGATGATTCGATGGTTTTTCCCGAAGGGAACCAACTTTGATGAAGTGACCGACAAAGACATCCAGCGGGCGGAGGATTGGATTAACTCTTATCCCCGCCGTGTGCTGGGTTGGCGATCTGCCAATGCCGCTATGAGGGAGTGTTTGGCACAGGCCGCCTAAATTAAACTTGAATTTCCTTCCAGTCGAGATGCTATATAGGCCCTCGGCGGCTTTGCTATGGTCGTTTTGTGGTTAAGATATACAAATAGCAGCACTCTGTTTTGTGCAGAGTGCCGTTTTATTATTGTTTACTGCAATTTATTATTGACATTTTGGTACCCTGAGACGCCCAAAACCGCCTCTTTACAAACCGCCCCCGGGGTGGTATAATACGATCAAATCCTATATCGTGTCAAGCTGCGGCCGCCTGGGCGGTACGTGGAATGGGGTGAAAGTCCCCGCGAGTCGGTCACTGTGAAGCCTCCTGGAGAGGATAAGTCAGATACACGGCAGCCTGACGGTTTTTCCGCCGAAACCGGAACAACGTTGCCGCGCCCCCGTTTTAGGGGGCACGGTCAGGTGCGTTCTGCGGTTTTCGCCGCAGGGCGTTTTTTTCATGTGTTTCCACCGGCGCCGATGGGGCGGCTCCGGGAAACAATATATCTCTCTTCGATCCATACCGGCTCAATAAAAAAATAAGGTGGGCGTCCGGGTCTCAAGACCGCCCGGACGCCCACCTTATTTTATTATGAAACGTCGCCCTGTTCCCTTTTTCGCAGGAGCAGGAGCGCCGCCCCCGCAAACAGCGCGTAAGCCGCGATGCTTATGACGGAGGACTCCATGCCGAAGTCCCCGCCGGTGAGCAGGAAATTTTTCGTCTCCGGGATGTAGCTGGCCAGGCTCTGCGCGTTCGCCTCCGTCCCGATGTGGAGGAACAGCGTGGCGGCGTTCCACACAGCGTGGATCAGCGCGCCGTTCCAGATGCTCCCACTCTCCAGAGCCACCAGCGAGAACATCACCCCTACCATGGTCCCGGCCAGCACCAGCTGGACTATGCTGAGCACATCCAGCTCACTGCCGATGATATGCACCAAGCCGAACAGCACCGACGGCAGCAGCACCGCCGCCCAGCGGTTCCAGCGCCGCTCCAGGGCCGTCATGATAAAGCCCCGGAAGACCGCTTCCTCCACGATGCCCGTGCCGATGCCCAGGTAGAGAACGCCGATGACCAGGATGGACGCCGTATCCATCCTATCAGCCGCCTCCGCCCATTGTCCCGGCAGCAGCAGGAATACGCCGCAAACCAGGACCGGCAGGAGGACCGCCGCCGCGCACCACACTGGCTTCAGCCGGACCGGCCCAATCCGCCAGGCGGATAGCGGCTCCCGCAGCCCGAGCCGGCACAGCGCCCAGAACCCCGCCATCGCCAGGACCGGATAGAGCACTCCGGCGATGGCGTTGCCCGCCAGGGTCAGGTGGGTGACCAGCGCGACCCCTTCGCCTCCCAGTGCCGCCGCTATCTGCGCCAAAACCAAGACCGCCAGCGACAGCAGGCTCAACAGCACCTTACTCACAGGAAATTTTGTCTGTGTCTCCATAAACACACTCCCCCTTTAAAGCCGGGGACCGGCGGAGCCCGCTTGCTCCCTTCCGGTCCCCGGCCGCTTTTTACAGGATCTTGATCTGCCCCAGCAGGGGGACTTCCTTTTCCACGCCCTGGATGGCGTTGATGATGCCGATAAACCAGCACAGCGCGCAGAACAGTCCGCCCACTATTCCCACCAGCCAGCCGAACAGCGGCAGCCATCTGCCGGCAACGCTGATGAGCGTGGCGGCAAGCCAGATCACCAGGGACTGGTTGAGGTGGAACCGGCTGGCATACCGGTCGCCCGCGAAAAAGGCGATCAGCAGGCCCGGCCAGGAGAGATAGGACACGATATCCGTTACATGCTTATTCATCTTTTGTTTCCTCCTTGTTTACTGCTGGCGCAGGGCAAGGTCCCCGCTGACGCTGGACATGTGGAAGGTCCGTCCGCCGCCGTCCAGATAGATGGCCTCGCCGGAGCGCTTGCCGATGGGCCCCACCAGGGGGAAGTCGCTCTCCAGCTCCCCGCTGACGGTGCTGAACTGGAGGGTGAAGCCCTCGCCGCCGGGCATGGCGATCTCGCAGTCCCCGGACTTGGAGCTCATATCCAGCTGCTCGGGCACCTGGTCCACCTGGACCTCTACGTCTCCGCTGGCGGTGCCGCAGCGCAGCTCCCGCACGCCGCCCTCCAGGGATATCTCGCCGCTGGCGGTGCTGAGCCGCACGGCGTCGAACCGGCCGGTGAGCTGGATGTCGCCGCTGGCGCTCTCCCCGTGGACGGTCCGGCCGCTCAGATCGCCGGTGTCCAGGTCCCCGCTGGCGCTCTTGAAGATCAGCTCCTGGAACTCCAGGCTGTTGAGCTGCACGTCGCCGCTGCAGGTCTTAATGGACAGCTGGCCCACCTCCAGGCCCACATCCACGTCCACGTCGCCGCTGGTGGTGGATATCTGGATGAAATCCCAGAACCGCCGGGGCAGGGTCAGCTTCACGTCCGCAGACGCCAGCCCCCGCAGGAAGAAGAAGGAGGAGGTGGCGGTGCTCCCCTGCCGGACGGACAGCACGCCGTCATCGCTGACCCGGGTCTCCAGGCTGTCCACATCGCCGTCCAGGAGGATGTCGCCGTCCGGATCGTCGTCCAGCAGGATGTCCACGTCGCCGTTGACCTGCACGTCGATCCCTTTGAGCGCCTGGGACGGCAGGGAGGTGCCCTCTACCTTATGGACCCGGCTGTTCTCGCAGAAAAAGCCGCCCCGGTTCTTGTTATACCCCACGGCGAAGGACCACCCCTTTTCCGGAGCCTCCGGCGGCTCGGGGGGCTCCGGCGCCTCCGGCGGTTCGAAGCCCTCGGGGGCCTCGGGCGCCTCCGGGCCCCTGGGGGGAGGCGCGTCCCTGTCGCTGTCGAACTGGACGTACACCTTGCCCTTGAAGCCGTCGGGGTATTTCTCCTTCAGCTTATCCGCCACGTTCCGGACGATGACCGCCGCCTGATCGACTGCGTCCTTGGTCTGGTTCACCGTCTCCCGGACGATGCCCTCCACGCCGTGGAGCAGCTCGCTGGTGAAGTCCCGTCCGCCGTTCTCCCTGCGGGGCAGCTCCCCGTCGGGGCCCAAGCTGTCCAGATAGGCCAGCAGCTCGTCTACGTTCCCCAGGTCCTCCATGGCCTTGTCGAAGGCCTCGCTCTCGCTCATGCCCTGGGCCGTCAGATCCTGCCAGCGGCTGTGCAGATTTTCGCTGAGCTCCTCGATGAGCTCTACCTTGGCGTCACTGTCAGCGGCGGAAGCCAGCCGGCTCGTCACCGCGATCACAAATCTTGTCCTCATGTTGTCCATCCTGTCATTCCTCCTACAAAGAGATCAGAGCGTCCAAAAGCGCCCTCGTGTTCTGCCACTCCCGGCTGTTCTCCTCCCACCGGCTCCGGCCCTCGTCGGTGATGGCGTAGTAGCGCCGCCGTGCGCCCGGTCCGTCCTCCCCCCAGTAGGAGGAGATCAGTCCCGCGCTCTCCAGGCGCTTGAAGGCGGTGTAGAGCGTAGCCTCCTTGAAGCCGTACGCGCCGCCCGTGCGCTGCTGGATGGTCTTGTTGATCTCATAGCCGTAATTGTCCCCGCGCATGAGTTGGGTCAGGATGATCGTATCCGTATGGCCCCGCAGGGTGTCCGCTGAAATGGACAATCCAAACACTCCTTTCGCCGGGCGTCCGCCGGAGCGGCCTGCCCTGTGTTGCTCTTATCATAGCAGGATATATATCATCTGTCAAGGTACTTCTTTCAAAAAAGTATTAAGATTGTTTTAATAGCTTGCAGTCAGCTGCCTGACAGCGGATGCGGAGACGTATCTCTTGCGGTCCATGCCCCCAGCTGCTCCACAAAATAAAGCAGCGCAAAAGGTCATTGTGCAAATCAGATAAAAACAGACATAGAATCATAAGTTTTGCTATGTACTTTGTGGGCAGTTCACAAGTATAATATTGCCAAAGAGAAGGGGGCGATATACAATGACGTTCAAAAACACGAAAAGCGATGCGGCACCGGTTTGCCGGAAGGCCTGGTGGCATCTTTTCAAAACCGACCAGTTTCAGATGCAGACCATGATCTGGCCCGGACTGATCCTGTGCTTCATTTTCTGCTACATCCCCATGTATGGCATCATCATTGCCTTCAAGGACTACAACATCCTCTCCACCGTCACCGGAGCCGATTGGGTCGGACTGAAATATTTCAGAGAATTTTTCAACGACCCCGCCCTCTCCAATGTCCTGCGCAACACGCTGATGCTCAACGGTCTGGCCCTCGTCTTTTCCTTCCCCGCGCCCATCCTGCTGGCGCTGTTTATCAATGAAATTCGAAACGTCAGATTCAAGAAGACCGTCCAGACCATTTCCTATCTGCCCCACTTCCTCTCCTGGGTCATCTTCGGCGGCATCGTTCTGGAGATGCTCATGCCCAACGGGGTCATCAGCGTGACCCTCTATAAGCTGGGCGTAATTCCCGAACCCATCAACTTCATGGCCAAGGGCGAGTATTTCTACGCCATCTATACCATCATCAGCGTAATAAAGTCCGTAGGTTTTGGGTCGATCCTCTATGTGGCCGCCATCACGGGCATCGATCAGGAGCTGTATGAGGCCGCCACAGTGGACGGCTGCGGACGGTTCCAGAAAATGTGGTATATCACACTCCCCTGCATCTCCGGCACCATTGTCATCATGCTGATTTTCCAGATCAGTTCCATTCTGAATACGGGGTACGAGCAGATCATTCTGCTGCAGAACTCCCTGAATCTCGCCTTCAGCGAAACCCTGGATACCTACGTCTACAAGATCGGTATCGCCCAGTCCCGGTATTCCTACGCGGCGGCGGTGGGCCTCCTGAAGTCCATTCTGTCGGTGACGCTGATGCTGCTCGCAAACCATACGTCCAAAAAGGCCCTTGGGCGCGGGCTGTTCTGAAGGGAGGGATGCAGGCATGTCAAAACGGAAAACCGGACCGGGGCTGAACCGCAGCACGGCGTTCGACTGGATCAACTACGCCGTCATGGTCCTTCTGGCGTTCATCATGGTCTACCCCCTCTGGTACTGCGTGGCGGGCAGTCTCAACGAGGGCATGGACTATCTCCGGGGCGGCGTATTCCTGTGGCCCCGGAAGTGGACCCTCGCCAATTACAAGGCGGTCTTTCTGGACAGCGCCATCCTGAACGCCTTCTGGGTGACCATCTGGAAGTGCCTGGTGGGAACGGTCACCAGCGTCCTCTGCACCGCCATGGTGGCCTACGCCATCACAAGGCCGAAGCTGCGGCTGAAAAAGCTCTACATCCCCTTCATCATGCTGACCATGTTTTTCAGCGGCGGGCTGATCCCCTACTTTATCCTGATCGTGGATCTGGGCCTGTACGATTCTTTCTGGGTATACATCATCCCCACCATGTTCAGCGCCTACAATATGATCATCATCCAGTCCTTCATGCGGGAGCTGCCCTCGGAGCTGATTGAGTCGGCGAAGCTGGACGGCGCCAGCGAATACCGGATATTCTTCCAGATGATCCTGCCCCTCTCCAAGCCGGTGCTGGCTACCATCGCCCTGTTTACGGTGGTCACACACTGGAATTCCTATTTTGACTCCATGATGTACACCTCATCCCAGGAACTGCAGACCATTCAGCTGTTTCTGAAGAAGGTCATCACCGACCCGTCCGTATCCAGAGGTCTGGGCTCTGCGGCCACCATCGCGATCCCGGATCAGGCGGCGACGCTGACGCCGCAGGTGGTCAAGCTGGCAACTATGGTGGTCACCGCTCTGCCGGTGGTCTGCATCTATCCGTTTTTGCAGCGGTACTTTGTCAAGGGCGTAACCGTGGGAGCGGTCAAGGGCTGATCCCCGCGGCACCATAAAACAGACACGAAAGAGGAGGAAAAAAGAATGAAAACGAAGAAATGGCTTGCACTGGTACTGGCAATGGTGATGGCTCTCTCCCTGCTGGCCGGCTGCGGCGGCAAGGGCGATACGCCGCCCGAGCCCACGCCTGCCCCCGCCCCGGCGGCTCCGGAGAACAGCGACCCCGCTGTGCCTGAGACGCCCGCGCCTGCGGATGGCCCCAGCTGGAAGCAGGACACGTCCGACTGCACGATCACCTGGTTCATGGCCTACGACTGGTACGGCAAAAAATTTGACGAGACGAACAATCT
>CATOKC010000095.1 GCA_951800675.1 uncultured Oscillibacter sp. | reverse complement strand
GCCCAGGACATAAAGCGGCGCACCGCAAACCAGCGGTCCTTCGGGTCGGTGTTGCCGGGATAGCAGCAGGTGTTGTTGCCCCACAGCCGGTATCCGTTGATATTCAGGAAGGTCGCCACGCCGTAGCCGTTGATGGTGTTGGCCTGGTCCTGATCCAGAATGACCTCCGTGCCATCCTCCAGACAGGCCGCGCTGATGGAGAGGGTCTTGTTGCTGGGGGACCAGTTGGGAATGTCCTGATGCTGGGCGTCAGTATAGGAGGTCAGCGCACCGGCCAGCGTGGAGCCGCTGTAGATCACGTCGCCCACCTTCGCGTAGGGCCATACTGCGTAGCAGTTGGCGCTCGTGGCTGCCTGCCGCTCCTTCTGCACCTTCACGTCCGCATACTTCGTTGCGCCCGTCTCCTTGGAACTGTCGATGTCCACGATGCACACCGCCCGGAAAACGCTGTTGATCTCCGTGGTCTTGGCCTGGAGCGCCGCCGTCACGGTGGCGTCCTTGCTGAACCGGGGAGCCATAAGGATCCCCGGCGTCATGGCAAAGCGCGGATAAATCTGCCGCACCAATTCCAGTCCGGTTTCATTCCCGGTGGCAATGTCCACGCCTCCCACGATGTCCGAGGACGTGACCATATCCGGGTCCAGCTTCTTCCCGCTCACGGTCAGGCTGTTTGCACCGGTGCCCGCGCCGCCGTCCAGCAGGACGATGTTCAGCGTCCCGTCGTTGTTGAATGCGGTGGTGTAGTCCAGGTCCCGCTCCAGCTCGTCTGCCCCATTCTTCACCACCAGCTTATCCAGCAGCACGCCGTCCTCTTCCAGCAGGGCCACGCCGTCCTCCACGTTCACACTCTCTTCATCAATGGCCGCACTGTGCCTGGCGGGGTCAAGGACGTTCACCAGAACGAGCGGACTTGTGTTTACAACGGTAAAGTTGGCGCTGATGCTTTCGCAGAGCGTGTACTTTGCGAAGTCGGGCACATAGCCCACCGCCGATACCGCCTCCGGGTAGCTGTATACCAGTTTCGGCCTGTTGACCGCCTCTTCCGGCTTCTCCAGCATATTGACCGGGGCCGTTCCGAAAATCACCTGAAGGCCTGCGGTTCCCTCCACCGGCGCAATCAAGCTTGTCTCTTGCTCGCTGACATATACGCCATGTTTATAAGCAGAAGCCATAAATCAGTTCCTCCTCATATTTTGCAGCGGTCACATCAAGCGGCCGTGCGTAATCTGATCGCGCACCTTGCGAAACAGAATAAACTCCCCTGTACCGGGAGTTTCAAGGCGCGTGCGCACCTGCGCGAACCGCTCCACGCTGACGAGCAGCCACTTGGCAGCCCGGTGCTCCCTGATAAATTCTTTCAGCGCGTCGGGGATGCCGCCGGTGTACACGGTAAACTGCCGCGCCACACCGCGCACGCTGGGGCCACAGTACACGCAGGGGTTAGGGAGCCTGGCGAAAAACTCCTTGTCCTGTTCCTCCTGACTGCGCTTCATTTCCCGCGGGCCGTCCTCCGGACAGCTTATGGCTGGGTCGTCCTCCTGGCCGCCTAACGCTTCCCCTGCCGTGCCCTCCGGCCCGGCGGGGATGGTCTTGATCTCCTCTGCGGCCTCCGCCGCAGGCTTCTTGGCCTTTGTCGTGCTCATACTAAAACCTCCATTTCAGTGTCTTGTGTCATAGCTGGCGCGGTACAGTTCATCGTTACCGCCCCAAAGTAATACGGCGGCGTCCTGTCTTTCTGGAGTGCCCATGTGATCGGCTTCAGGATCGTAAAAGCGCCGCCAAAATATGGCCGCGCACATATCCGCTGTATGATGTCCTCTTTGACGTTGGCGACATCCTGGCATCCCTCGTTATCCGTCCCCTTGTCATAGCAGCAGATCACCAGGCTGAACTCCACGATCTGCGGACTGTCGTCGTCCAGAATAGCGCCCTCGTTCATTTCCACCAGGATATACGGGGCCGCCGCCTCGCCTGTGTCTGCCGTTCTGTCCCTCTGCCGCTTGGGTATGGGGAGATTCTGCTTGATGATCTGCAACTCCTTCCGCCCCTCCTGGCCGGTGTATTTCTTTCCAGCAAACAGCGCCTCCAGCATTTCGATCAAGGCGTCCTGGCAAATCTGCGGGGTCCCGCCGACGCCAGCACGCCGTACTGCTATTGTGTAGTCCTTCTTCATGGGCCGCCCCCTTACTTCGCCGCTGCGATCACCTGCTCAATGCGCTGCGCCAAAAACCGCTCCAGGTTCTCCGCCGCCGCCGTGTCAACGCCCCTGTGCCAGACCGCGCGCTGCTGGGAGGACGCACCGATGCGGTTTACGTCATACGCCTTTTCCACGCTCCCGGCGGCGTTCCTCCATCTTGGCTTTCCGGTCTTGGTCGCGGTGTTGCTGGTGGAGGAGCCTAAAAGTCTTTGGGCAAACATCAGGTGATCGTTCTTGGCATTGCTTACCCGGATCAAAAATCCTTTGCTCTCGCTCCCGGTGGCGGTCAGCTCCTCCATTGGTCCCCCTTGCAGGGTCCGCACCCGCTGGAACGCGGGTCCATGCAGCGCCGCAACGCCCATGCGCGGCACCGTCGGAGAGTGCTGGAAATAGGAGGCGTTCAGGGTAAGCCCCTCGTCACCCTGCCGAAGCTCCGCCGCAAGGCTGGTGTTCGTGGCGCTTTTCCTCAGTTTCAGCAGGCGCAGACGCGCCTTGCCTCTCGCGGTCAGGGCATACCGTTTCTCCGCCTCCGCGATCAGGTCCTTTCTGGCCTGCCGCGCCGTCCGGTTGATCGCTACTTTCAGCACAGCGGGGGTCTTGCGGTACAAGCTCCCCAAGGCCCGCTCCACTCCGGTATCGTCGACCGTCAGGAGCATTTGCCCCGCATCATAAGTAACCACGTCGTCGCAACCTCCATATCCCTCGCTTCGGCCTTCGGCCAAAGCTCGCTCATTCCGGTGCTCCTCCTTTCCCCAGCGAAACCGCTTCGTTGGGTTTCGCCGGGGTCCCCGGACTTACCCCTGTCTCACCCTTTCCAGGATCATACGGTATATCCCGTTCTCGTCCTCGCAGCTCTTCAGGGTAAAAAACTGCTCGTCCTTCGTGCCCTCGTCTATCGTCACCAGGTTCCCCGACTGGGGCATTTCGCCGTAGTCCTCCACCGGGATATACAGTATCCGGTAAGCGTCATAGAGGCCGGTGTCAAAGTTCTGCTTCGCACCGGCCTCCCAGTGCGCGGCGTGTTCCCGCACGTCCACATCCTCCAGGACGATCAGCGCGTCCACGCCGTCTACATTGTGCCGCTCGGCAAACTCGTTCTCGTCGAAGAACACACGCCTGATGTCCACCGCCGCGCAGTCCTTGAACGTGGGCCGCTTCCATTCCTTGGGCGGGTCCTCTCCGAAGTGTTGTTCAAGGTCAAACAGCGCCATATCGTCCTCACGACCTCCATATCCCTCGCTTCGGCCCACGGCCAAAGCTCGCTCATTCCGGTGTTCGTCCTCTCCCCGCGCAACCCGCTTACGCTGGGCTTGCGCGGGGTCCCCATTAGCCCAGGACCTTCTTTGCCACGCACCAGGGATTCTTACGCTTAGGCACCATCAGAGGGCTGCACGCAACCTTCGTCTCCTTGGTCTGGCTCTTGACATCCGCAATATGCTGGGGGACGCGCTTTCCGGCGTAGGTGTGGAACTCCTCGTCCCGCTCCATCTGCGTGATCGCTCCGTAGAGGCCGCGCCCCACGTTCGGGGCGGTGACGACCACGCTGCCGTCGTCCAGATACGCCTTGTCGGTCCCGTCCTCGTCCTCGTAGCCGCCGTCGCTCACCAGAAGGTCCAGCAAACGGCCCTTGAAGTTGAACGCGCCCAGGTGGGTGACGTACTCGGTCAGCTCCGTGGGTTGGATGCGTCCCATTTCCACCCGCCGGTTGTCCAGCATACGGAGATACCACGGGTCCTCCATGATGAACGCGCCCACATCGGAGGAAAGCAGAAGATCGGTGGCAGGCATACCGCGCCGCTTCTGCCGCGCCACCATCTGATAGATGTCCTCGTACCAGTTGCCCACGGTGATGTTGCCCTTTGTGTCAATGGTGCTGTGCTTCCACACGGCGGCGGGCGTGAACAGGGCGGGGTTGGTCTCCTCATCGTAGAACTTCACTTCCACGTCCTCGTAAACGCCCTCCTTGTCCGTCTCGTGGCGCATGGTGCATCCGTTGTTGAGCATGGTCTGGCAGGCCATCCACTCCTCCGTCCGGCTGATACGGGCGGACAGATCCTCCATGTCGTGGAGCTGCAAATATCTGGCCCGGTCCTCCGGCGTCATGCCGGACATGATGCTCTCCCCGAAGCCCCGCCTGTTGAGCTGGTCGATGGTCATGGGCATGGACAGGCCGATGTACGCAGGCTCCAGCTCATAGGTCTTGAAGCCCTCGCGCCCCACGGGCACGCTGCCGATGCGCGGCACCACAAAGGGCGCTTTCTTCCGCTTCCCCTCCCGGTAGTCCGCCAAGACCTTGCTGGTATTAAAAACGTCCATCATGTCGTCCGTGGGGAAATAGCGATCCTTGAAAAAGGTGTGCTCCAGCGGCAGCTCCTCGATGGCCGCCAGCATATAGATCGTCTCGTAAATATTCACGTTCTGTCCCTCCTGTTACTGAACATTGTCATTCAGAACGATGCGGTATTTCCGCAGGCTGTCCCGGTCCGCTTCGGTCAGCTCGTAGCCCTCCGCCACGATCAGGGCCTTGGTGTTGAAGTTACCGGCGCGGTATCCGGTCGTCCCGACCTCCTCCGTGGCGTCCACGTTGTCAGTGAGGATATAGGCCGCCTTGCCGGTGGTTGCGGCGCTTAAAACAACGCACCCGCTGTCCGATTCCGCCAGCACCGTCCCGCGCAAAAGCTGGCCCTGTCCGGCAGCGATCTTAATTCCGGTGATCTCCGCAGGGGGAAACGCCCCGGCAATGAGGTTGTCCTGGCCGGTCTCTCCGGCCTTGTTCATCAGTTCACGCATGGTTTACTTCCTCCCTTTCCTGCTCTCCAAGTACGCTGCGGCGTCCGCCTTGGCCTTGGCCCTGGCCGCGTTCACAGGGTCCTTGTCCTCCGGGGCGGGCGGATTTTCCACGCCTTCTGCCCCGCTCTCTTTCCCGTCCTCCCGCATGGCGTCCAGGAAGGCCGCGCCCTTGGTCTTTGCTCCCTTCACCATCGCCACGGCGAAGTCGCTGACGCTCATGGGGGTGGTAAACTTGGCCTCCGCCGTCAGCTCCTCGCTCCCGGGCAGGGCCACGTCCTCGATGCCCTTGATGCGTTCCCGCTCGGCGTTTACCGCTGCTGCCGCCGCCGCTTGCTCGATTTGGTCAACCAGTGCGGGCCAGGCTTTCCGCAGGTCGTCCACAGTCTTGATGTCCATGTCCTGTACCTCCTTGATTTGTTCCGGCTGTCCCGCCGGTTTTTTATTTGCAGGCCATCCGGCGGCGCTCTCCGCCGTCAAACTTTCTTGCACGAATTTAGGGGTCTTGTCGAACTTGAGGCCCATGTTGATGCTATTAACGAACAGAAGGCCGTTGCGGTTCTCCACAACTGTCTCCTGTTCATCGTCTGTCAGCTCGTCTACAAACCCGTTCTCCTTTGCCTGGGCCGCCGTCCACCAGCTCGTCGCGTCCATCCAGGCCGTCACTTCATCCTTGGTGTGCCCGGTCTTTTTTGCGTAAAGGCTGATGATGTTTTCCTTGATTACAGCCAGGGCGTTGAGATATTCCTGTAACTCCACCGCTCCCGCATAGCCACGGATTCCCAGCTTAACCGGATGGACCATGTAAGAACTGTCGTTGGCCGCAATCACTTTGTTGCAATGGCTGGTAACGACGGTAGCCGCCGACGCGCAAAGCCCATCAATCCGGGCTGTCACCATCGCGCTGTGCTGTTCCAGGAGATTTCCTATGGTTTGCGCAGCGAACACGTCACCGCCGCCGCTGTTGATTCTCACGGTGATCTCCGTAACTGCCCCCAGCCCGTTCAGCTCCTCGGCAAACTGCCCTGGCGTTACCTCGTCTCCCCACCAACTCGTGTCCGAAATATCGCCGTAAAGCAGCAGCTCCGCGCTTCCCCCCACGGCCAGATTTCGGAATTGCCAGAATTTCTTAGCCACTTTGGTTTCCCTCCCCTTGTTTTTGGCATGAAAATGGGAGCGCCCGCTTTTGCGGGTACTCCCTGTGATATGTAGCTTATTTTTTCTTGTGGCTTTTGCTCTCGCCAACCGGCGTTTCAAGGGCTTCTTCAACTGTCCAGCCATTCCTGATTCTTGAATTAAGAGTTCTTGGAGACATACCTTTTTCTTCCGCCCACTCTGCCAATGGTTTTGTTGTTCTCCGGTATTCAATCAGGTGGTTTCTCCTGCAATTTCTGGTCTGCTGTTTTCTCGTAGTCCAGCGGCAATTCTCTGGACTATATCCTCGATCATTGTCGATTCTATCTATTTCCAAATCATCGACATATCCGTTTGAAACTGCCCAATCCCGAAAGGCCGCAAAGTCATGAAGCCATATTTCACAAACTTTAATACCTCGTCCACCATAATCTGCATAACATTTGTGGTTTTCATTATGGCATCTTTGTATCATGTCATTCCAGGTGTGATACAGTCTGCTTCCAGCCTCTCCATGTTTTATCCTGCTTTCTTGCATCAGGCACCCACAGCTTCTTGTATTTCCCTCCCGCAAATGCCTGCCTTGTACCGTCGTTTCTTTTCCACAATCGCATAAGCAATGCCACAGGGTTTGCCCGTCGTTGCTTCTTCCGGCCTCGATAATAACCACCAACCGCCCGAACCGCTGGCCGGTCAAATCAATTCGTGGAGGCATTTTCGATCTCCTTCGTATCCCAGCCCAAAATGTGGCGGCACTTCTCAACCAATGAATCGGCCTGCTCGCGGGTTCCGGCCTTTATTGTTATCTTCCACCAGTCGTTTTTTGTATCATACTCACATGAATACTCGTCTTTCAGCCCAGATGAAATTGCAATCAGCCAAAACGCATCGTCTTCGCCAATAGCGGTCGCTCTCGTCGGGAAATTGATGATAGCACCTTTTGCCCTTGCCATTTGAAAAACCTCCTTGATTTTTCCCAGGAGGTTTGATATACTGAATTTATCGATCCTCCGGGGTTGGTGTGTAGGACACTCGCGTTTGCTTGTCAGGGCAGCGGGTGTCCTTTTTATTTGCCGATTTCCTCGTCAGCTTTTTCTTCAAACCATTGAACCTTTGTTTTTCCCTGCTCTTTCAATTTCGCTTCTAAGGCTTCCACCCGTTCACGCTTTGAAAGAACACAAAATTGTTTCATGATTTTTCGGCGCTCACGAAAATACTCAGCACGACTTTCTGGTGCCAAAGTCTCACCTCCTTGTAGCGTGTTACAATCATACCATGTAGCACGCCACAAGTCAAGAGATTTTTCAGAAAAAATCAAAAAGTTTTGAATGCCCCGGATGGCCTACTCAGGCTGTCCGGGGTTTTGCTGTGTGTCTTGGGCGGGCGCGGGCAAAGCCGGGTGTCTGATTTCATCGACCTCCCGTTTTAGCCGTCCTTCCTCCAACTGCTGGCGCATATTCTTTCGGAAGTCTGTCCCTGTCATCTGCGCAGCCTCGTCCTGCGCCGTGCTAAACCCGGCCTCAACCCGTTTAATCGCGGCCTCAACTTCCTGAGAGGGATTGAGCGCCGTCTTGGACGGTCCGTTCCACTTGCAGTCCGTGTAGGCCTTCCGAATGGCCGGATCATCAAAAAAGCCTGGCGCGTCGATTCTCCCCCGCGCCACGGCCTCTGTGAACCAAGCGCTATAAATCGGTTGACAAAAATCGTCAACGAAATTATCTCGCATCATGTCGCACGTCCGCCAAAACTCGTTGAGTGCGCCGCGGGCAGAGCTGAAATTGGTGGTGAAGTGCTTAAACAGCACTTCGACAGGGATTTCCAGGGCCGCGCCTACTTCCTTCATTCGGGCCAGTGTGAAAGCGTCGAAACCCGTATGCGGGTGCTGCGTCTCCACCGTGTCCACGCTCTCGCCCATTTCCAGATCCATAATGAGGCCAGCGCCCAGCTCCAGGTCGCTAGGGTCCCGCTCCCCTCCGCCGGTCATGCGGTTCAGCAGCTCCTCCCGCATCATCTGACCAAACGGCCCTTCATCGTTGATACTGCCTTTCTTCACAAACACCGTGAAGATCGCGCCCAGCAGGGCCGCCGTCGTCTCTGCTTCGGCGTAACGCTCCAGCTGTTTCAGCGTCTCCAGCACCGGGGCCAGGATGGGAACCCCCCGCCGCTGTCCGGCCCTCTCCCGCTGCATGATGTGGAGGATGTTCTTCATGCCGGTTTTTTTCCCGTAGACCTCCACCCGTTTCCAGTCCTGCGGCTTCAATGTGGAGTAGGAGCGCGGGTGTTTGTTGGCGATCCAGTAGGCAACGATCTCCCCGTCCTCGTCCGTCTCCACGCCCTGCACGATGCTTTCCACCCGTCTGCCCAGCACATCCCCCGGCGTCATCCGGTCCCGGTAATTGGGTGAGCATACCCTGTCTGCTTCAATGAGCCGTACCCGGAGATCGTAGGGCTGCTGCGGCCTCGGCTTTAACGTCAGCGCCGCAAAGGCGTCTCCGTTCATCAGGGAGCTCAAAAAGGCCAGCTGCTGGAGGCTGTAGAAGTCGTCCACCCGGTCAGCGTCGCAGGCCGTAGAATCTGCCCACAGGGAAAACTCCCGAAGGATTTTTGCCTGCAGCTCCTCCACCTGCCCGCTCGACATTTTGAGATAGTCCCCGTCGATCTGTGGGGATGGCATGAGGCCCCCGGCGATCACGTTCGTCCGCAGCGTCTTTAACGCGGCGGTGGCCGCCGGGATGCCCATGTAGGCGTCCCGGCTCCTCTGCCGCAGGAGGTCCAGATTATCCTCAATGTCCTCCTTGGCACTCCCGCTATAGGCGTTCCACCCCCGCACGTTCGCCTTTGTCCGGCTCGCCCCATAATGGCTGTATCCGCTGTTGATCGCGGAGATCGCGGCCCACGCCGCTGCCTCCTGCCGCAAGGCCCGCCCGGTTTTCACGCCGTCCGGGAGGATAAGCCCCGTTGCTCGTTCTTGATACACGTCCCCGCCCCCTTATGTATCCCGTGGGACAAACTGGAAGATACGGTTCCTTCCGCCCCTCTGCTCTGCCGCCTCCGCCTCGGCCAGTTTCCCGGCCCAGTATTCGATCTCGTTTCGCACGGCGGTAAGGTTGGCCCGTGTCAACATATGGGTCCCCATCTGGTAGCTCTGGCCGGTGGCAATAGCTTCCTCCGCCGCCAGCCAGGTATTTAATTTTTGTTCGCAGATTTTCTTGCTGAATATCGCCATATCGTCCTCACAAACTCCATTCCACTCCGTCCGGCTATCCGCCGGACATCCGTTCCGTTTCGCTGCTCGTCCTCTCCCCGTGCAACCCGCTTCGCTGGGCTTGCGCGGGGACCCCGCATATCACGTGATCCCGCTGAATCCGCCCCGCCGCCGTGTGGCCCGGCGCTTTTGCTTTTCTACCTTCTCCTCCGAGGCTGGAGCCTTCAGAATGTCCGGCCCCAGTATCTCCATAGCCGCCTGCGCATAGTTCCGCAGGTCCAGCGGTTCGTTTCTCTTAAACTCGTTTCCTTCTCGCGGCACCCACGCGCTTACCAGGACCCCCTTGCGCCAGTGGTTCACCATCTGCTCAGCGGTCAGTCCTGTGAAGTAGTCCTCGTTGTACCCGGCCCCCTCGTTTATGGGGAAATGACAGTAGTTCGGCCAGGGCTGTTTTACAGAGCTTGTGCTGTGTTCCGGTTCAGGAACCTTCAACCGCTGGAACAGGAGTGTTTTTCCAGCGTCAACGCCCAGCGTAAAGAGAGGAGCACCCTCACGGTTGCTCCTCGTTTCTTTTGGAATATAGGGGATGCCCATGCCGCCCTTGCCCTTGACCGCAAATACCCGCCGGTATGTCCGCTCCTTGGCGAAGGAGCACACGGTATTGGACTGGTAGCCGCTGTCTATGCAGGTGCAGGTGATATACAGCGCCGTCCCGTCCTTCTTGTAGAACGGGGAGAGAAGGAACCGGTCAAGGTCCTCCCACGCCTGTTCTTTCAGCACATCGCCCCAAATTTTTGTGTAGCGGATGCCCCAGCTTTCTTTGCCGGTTCCCCAGCCGACGACCTCTACCTCGAAGCGGTCCTTTTGCACATCCACACCGGCAGTCAGTACGATCACGCCCTCCGGCACTTCCGCGTCGTAAATCTCCCGGCGGTTGAAAAGCTCCATACCGTCTATCCGGGTCCCCGGCTCCTCCCAGGTCCTCCCGTCCTCGGTATTCGTCCAGGTTTTCAGCTTCTCCAGATCGCCCTGCTTGCGCTGCTCGTCCGCCAGCACAAACTTCTCCACTACTTCCTTCCAGCCGCAAAAGCTGGAAGAAAGGGTGTTCAGGTGGAAGCCCCGCGCCTCCGCTCCCGGATTCTCCGCCCGGAACCGCCCCCTGCGGCCCTGCTTCTTCCACTCGTATTCCCCAAACACTTCCCCGCACCGTTCGCACTCGTACATGATCGGTCTGGTCAGGTCGTCTTTGTCGTATTTGATCCCCCGCCATACCAGTGGCTGGTAGTGGCCGCACCCAGGGCATGGCACCGTCCATTCCTCCTGCGTGCTTTTCAGAAACTCCGTTTCAACGCGGCTATGCCCCTTGATGGTTGGCGTTGAGACGATGATCGTCTTTTTGTCCCAAAAGGTCGTCTGCCGCTTCTGCGCCAGCAGGAGGGGGTCGCCCTCCGTTCCGGCGCTGGGAGGATAGGCGTCTACCTCGTCGGCCAGTATTACCTTGATAGGCCGCATACGCAGGCCCGCCGCGCTGTTGGCCCCAATGATGGTGACATGACCGCCGGGGAAGTTCTTTTTCAGGATGGTGTTGCCGCTGTACCGGCTCTTGGTGTCCACCAGCCCCCGCAGCGCCGGTGTATCCCGCAGCATGGGAGCGAGAAAGTCTTTGCTGAACGCCTGCGCCATGTCGAGTGTCGGCTGTATCACCAGCACCGGGGCCGGGTAGTAGTGCATATAGTAGCCCAGCAGATTCATGAGCATGGCCGTTTTCCCGATCTGCGCGGCGGTCATGATAACCACCTTGCGTACATGGGGGTCACCCATGGCGTCCATGATCTCCCGCTGGTATGGCGCATTGTCCGTGTGCCAGCGCCCAGGCGCGGCGCTGCTCTCCGCCGACAGCATCCGGTACATATCCGCCCACTGGGAAAGGGTCAGCTCCGGCGGCGGCTTCAGGGAGGACAGGCACCGGGCAAACATATCCGCCGTCTGCGGCGCCAGCTCAACCACCCGCGCTTTTTTCTCCTGCCCGTCCATCCTGCTTCCCCTTCACCTGCCCGGTCCTGCTTTTCCCTTTCACGCAATGATGGAACGGGCAGAAGATCAGCCCCTCGAAGATCCTCTCCGCCCATATGCACCCCTTACACGGATCCTTCGGCTTCTTCATCGTCTCCACCGTCCGGCATTGCCATTGCAATGTTATAGCTGCTCAATCCCTCCAGGGCCTCTTTCATGCCCCTGTTCAGCTCGTCGAAGATGGCGGCCTGATTTCCGCTCATTTCCGCCAGCTTTGGTGCCAGCTTTGCAGGCAGTGTCAGGAACCGGCTGCGGATATTCAGGCACATGGTCTTGATGCCCTTTTCAATATCTTCTGAGCTGTGAAGCGTTCCCCGGCGCACATCGTTCTCCATGTCCGCCGCCTCTCGCTTCGCTCTCGTCAGCAGCGCCCGCTCGCCGTTCAGGTCCGCCCGGTTTCCTGTCCGTATGTAGTTCACATACCGCAGTACCGATGCCCGCAGATCGTACAGCCCCGGCTTTTTCTCTATCAGCACACCCTCGTCCCGGAGCTGCTTCACCCGCTTTGGCGTCAAGGCCAGCCAGTCCGCCACGACCTTATCCGTGCATAACTTCATCTTCCCTCGCCGCCTTAATCAATGTTTCCATCACGTTTGCCTCCCACTGTCTTAGAGGCCGTCCCGCGCATTTTTCCACGAACGACAGAAGCGTCTCCATTTCGCCCTTTCTAAAAGCTCTCGGCGCTGGTATACAAACCGGCGTGTACTCGCTCTTCCTTTTTCGTATGCCAAACATTAAGGCGCTCCCTTCACGTCCTCCAGCTCGATTTCTCCCAAGTCGTCCGCCCCATCCTCGCCGTCCGGCGCGTCCACCATGCCGGTGGCCCGTACCCGCAGGATTTCAAGCCGCTCCCGCTCCAGCTCGATCTTCTTCCCGAACTCCTCCATCATCCGCAGACTGTCCGTGATTTTTGCGATACGGCCCTGGATTTTATAGAGGGCTTCCTGAAGCTTCAGCACGCGGTTAAAGGCGCTGTCCTTCGTATACATGCCCATGGTCTGCTTCGCGCCGTCCTGCCCGCCCTTCGGCTCCCTCATATCTAAAACGCTGCTTACATATAAGGAATCCTCCGGCTGGTCCTCGTACTCCTTGATCTTCAACAGGATTTTGTTCTCCCGGAATTTCAGGATTTTCATTTCATGCTCCAGCGCAGCCTTACTCCCTAACGGCGTTTGCTCGATCAGGTCCTTCTCCTCGTCCGTTAGGGCATCAAAAAAGACGGTGCTGTAAGCTCCGTCCTTCTCGGCGTTCTTATTACGCGGCGGCGCTCCCGGATGGGACCCCGCCGCGTTTTTCTTTCCGGCGCTGTTCTTATTCCCAGGCTGTCCGCCCCGCTTCTTCTTCGGCGGCGTTACATCCTTTTCCCATTCGTCTATCCGCTTCCAGTCCCGCAAGGTCTTATAGTTGACGCCCAGCCTCTCGGCAAACTCCCGCAGATTGACTTTCTCGCCCCGGCTCCGGCGCTCGACGTATTCAGCCTTGGCGGCGTCGCGCTTCTCGCTCCGCTTCGGCATATCCGCCGCACCTCCTCCAATGGCGGCGGCCCGCTCCGCCTGCAAATACCCCACATAGAAACGCGGGACTTCGGCGGACACAAGCCGCAGAAATGGAAAAAGCCTACAGCGTCTCCGCTGCAGGCTAATTATTCACGCTACCAATATAACACAGAAATCTGCTCACTTCTGCTCATTCACAAAAATTTAATATTTCCGCTCTCTCTTTTTCCCCAATTTCATTTTTTGCCCCCCCTCTACTATTTTCAGCCGGGGCCTGGGAAGTGAAAAAAATGCCCTCATACCTAAAAAAATTCTGCGCCTCTGCACCCGCAGTCTTTCCAGGGCCGCCGGGAGTACCTACGCGGCGCAGGCGCGTTTTGATTCGCGCATGGGCGCGTTTGGTCGGAATCAGGCGCGGGCGTTTTGATGTCGCCGCGCCTGCTGGCCGTCTGGCTGGCCGCTGTGGGCTGTGCTGTGTGG
>CATOKC010000094.1 GCA_951800675.1 uncultured Oscillibacter sp. | reverse complement strand
TTTCTGCCCTCCTCTATTTTGTGGACTATTATATCACACTTTTATTGACGACACCATTCAGGAATTCTCTACGCAAGTATCAATGGCTGTGACAAAAGGTTGTCGAGAATTATTAAGTACATACGACAAGCGGCATGGAGCGTCGCTCCATGCCGCTTGTCATCCAAGGAACCTTCCTCTTACCCTCGTTTTAATCCCCCGGCGGAAGGAGTCGGGAGGCTTTAGTTCTAACTCATTGGACTGTTCCGAAAGCCAAACAGAAGCCCGAGGGAAAGCTTTCTAAAGCGTTCGCAAATATCCGTAGCGGACCGGACGTAAACCGGATTTCACAGAGGCCGCACCACAAATCCCCGTCTCCGTGCTTTCCTGTACACTGGAATTTCAGGCAATCTCTCCACAGGAAGTCAGATACCCTATCCGTTTTTTGTGGTTCTCTAAAGCGCTCCTCGCTTGCCGCTCAAATTGTGCCCGCCAGCTCCAGCAATTCCGCTTCTGTCACATACTTTGTAAGGCAGCCAATTCCCTGCACGCAGGTCCCACCAGTAACATTTCCAAAGCGAATACAGGTTTCTACGGGGTAATCATGGTAAATCCCATAGATAAAGCCGCCCATAAAGGCGTCCCCGGCGCCGGTGGCGTCCACAGATTTGACCCCCTGCATCGAGCGGATTAACTGCAGCCCTTTCTCATTTTTCAATATACAGCCGTCCTTGTCCAGCTTGATGATGACATCGTGAAAATAAGAAGATAGCGTCTCCGCAGCCTCTTCAACGGTGCGCGCTCCTGTAATTTTCAGGGCTTCTTTTTGATTTGGCAGGTAATAGTCCGCAAGCTCCAAATACTCCCGATACTTTTCAATAGACAGGTCGTCCTCCCAGCCGGTGTCAAAGAGCAAAATTGTCCCCTCCGCTTTCAGCCGCTTGTAAATATCCAGGAAGCCTGGGTGCATGTCCACCACCTTGGCCCCGGTAAGATTCCGGTAGATTTCTTCCCCCGCGCTGTCTGTGGCAATGTTTTGATTTCGGTACGAGGTAAAGGTCCGGTCGTGACTGCATACCATGGTGCTGGTAAGGACGACAGGCATGTCGCTTCCCCGGTAGAGATTGATGATTTCCACGCCGCACTCTTTGAACTCATTCTTGGCAAAGCCAGAAAAAAAGTCGTTTCCCACAAAGGTCAGAATTTTGGAGGGTACTCCCAGCCTGCTTGTGGTGATGAGCGTGGCAGGTACGCCGCCTCCAAGGTGCATTCCAAAATTCTCAGCGAAAACTTCCTCCCCGATGGACGGCAAGCGGCTCATATCTGAGTATATCAGATCAATGTTGGTGAACCCAACACCACCCACAAACTCCATATCAATTCCATCCTTTTGTGTAATCCTTGTTGGATTCCAGATATTCCTGAACCAGCTGACCGGCCAGGGAATAGGAATTGACCAAGGGATGGACCATCAGACAGTCCACAGCTTTGGAGATACTCTTTGTCCGTAGCGCCTCAGATGCCAGCCGCTCGTAAATCTTGACCCGCCGAATCAACTCCATCTGAAGTTCACCGGGATTCTCGATCCTATGCGGGATATAAACACCGTCTTTCAGCGTACAGCTGATCTCCACCACATCCGTATCCAGCAATCCGGGAATGGCCCCCTGGTTGGGAACGCAGAGAATCATCTCACTCTCTTGGCCGCTGTTCCTGGCGCGGATGTATTTCAAAGCTACGCCGGCGTATCCGCCTGCGTCTTTCTCGTGGATATCGAAATGGTACGGCTCCTTCGCCCGGCTAATGCCAGTCTCGTTGGACATGTAGGCGTCCTCGCGCCGGCCGTACCATTTGTCGAAAATGCTCAGGCAACGCGCGAAGTCGTTTTCAATGTCCATACCGGACAGCTCTTCCATCATGTGGTGGTTTACATCCCGGATGACCTCGCCGCGGGTAACTCCGGCTTTCAGAATGTTCTCAATCGCCTGCTCCCGGTAATAGAAGTAATACAGGTACTCATTGAGGATACAGCCCATGTGCTCCACCAGGTCCGGCTTGAAAAAGCGCATATCGGTGTCGGTGTAAAGCTTGGGATTCTTTAATAGCTCCGGCATAATCTCCCGGCCCCGGAGTTTGACGCTCTCGAAGAAGGAAAGATGATTCAGTCCATAGCAGTTGCCAGTAACCGCGTCCTGCTCTACGCCGTAGAGCTTGGCAAACGCGTGAAGAAGGCTGCTGGGAGCGTCACAGATGCCAAAGGTGAAATCATAACCCATATCCCGCAGGGTCTGAGACACCACGCCCGCCGGGTTGGTAAAGTTAAAGATTTTCACATCTTTGGAGGCATAGCGTTTTGCCAGCTCGCAATACTCCGCCAAAGCGGGAACGGAGCGCATGGCGAAGGAGAAACCCGCCGCGCCGGTGGTCTCCTGGCCCAGCAGGCCCTTGCTCAGAGCAAACCGCTCATCCCGGATGCGCATATCGTCGCCGCCCACGCGGATCGTGGTGATAACGTAGTCCGCATCCCGCACCGCTTCTACCGGGTCCAAGGTCAGGCGGAACGGCAGGCCAGGGCTCAGCTCCTTCACCAAACGTGCGGCCATCCGGCCATAGGTGTTCAGCTTCGCTTCGTCGTTGTCCATAAATATGATCTCATCAAACCCCAGCTCCCCGCTGCTTTGGGCCAGACTTTTCGCCAGGAACATAGAGCGAACACCGCCCCCGCCAATCACTGCTATTTTCATCAAATTCCTCGCTTTCCGACTCTCTCAATAGTCCGCTTCGTTCATACGGAACAGCCTGTTAATGGCATAGACTGTCAGGATACCGGCCAAAATCAGCACCACGCCCATCATATTGGCGTAGCCGTAATTGTTGTCTGTCATAGACGTTTTGTACAGGTACAGCGGCAGGTTCAGCGTCGTCTCGCCGGGTCCTCCGTTTGTGGTCAGGTAAATCAGCTCGAACTCCCGCAGCATGCTGGTGGCCGCCAGAATGACGCTGGTACCCAGGATCGTGCGAATCAAGGGCAGACGAACCTTGAAGTTGATTTCCATTTCAGAAGCACCGTCAATTCGGGCCGCCTCCACCAGGTCTCCTGGAATCGCCAGGATGCCCGCCAGCACCAGAATAATAATCATGCCTGTGTACAGAAGCCAGCTTCAGGTGACCGTCATGAACGCGGAGCTCTGCTCAAAGAACCAGTTCTTCTCGAAAGCGGAGCCGGTTATCTGGCTGATGGCGGAATTGATCAGGCCGTACTTGGGGTTGAATACATTCAGGAAGATCACGCCCAAGGCCGCCGCGGAGATGACGTTCGGAATCATATAGATGGTCCGCAGCACCTTCCAGCCCCGCAGTTTCCGGGAGAGCATGAACGCGATGACGGTGCCGATGCCCACGTGGACAATGGATTGCAGGAGCACCCAGATGATGGTGTTTACAATGGCAGCGTGCATCCGGGTATCATACAAAAACGCCTGAATATAATTGCCCAGGCCAACAAACCGGAACACACCGCCGCTTCTCCACTCAAAAAAAGAGCTGCCAAACACCATGCAGAGGGGAATCAGATAAATCAGCGCAAAGAGAAGCAAGCATGGGAGCAGAAAAACCGCTAGTTTCCATTTTTTAACTTTCATATTCTGGCCCTCCAATCCATCCAGCGATTCGGGCGCCGGTTTCCCGCCAGGGGGCGACGGTCCCCCTGGCGGTGTCCGCGGACAGATTTCTCAAATTTTGGGTTTCCGGTCAGTTCTTGGCCGCAACATCGGACAGGGCCTTGGCAAACTGCTCCGGCGTAATCTTGCCCTGGGCCAGCAGAGGATACTGAATGCTGATTTCATCCACCACATTGGCATACCAGAGGCTCTGGAAATCATTGATACAATGGGCGGCCGCGTCTCCGTTGGCAATGACCTCGTTGATCAGGGGCTTCACTTCGCTGGAGGTAATTCCTTCCATAGAGGGGATATCGCCGGTGATTTCCAGCATTTTCTGCTGGCTCTCCTCATTGGTGAGGAATTTGACAAAGGTCAGGGTCGCTTCCAGCGTCTCGGGATCCTTGGAGGCGATATTGAAGCCGATTTTTCCGCTGTTGTACATGACGCCTCCGGGGAACATGGCGGTGCCCACTCTGTCGGCAAATCCAGGCTCCACCAGCGTCTCGTCGTAGAAGTCGCTGACCATCCAGGGGCCGTTGGCGATGATCGCGGTTTCTTCCATAAAGAAGTTGCTGGCCGCGTTTTCATAGGCCCCGCCTACGGCGTCGGAAGTCGTGTACTTCTGGAACATCTTCTGGATATTGGCAACGGCGTCCACAAACTCAGGGAAGTTGTAGTCGGTCGGCAAATTCTGGTTCATGAACGCCTCTCCGCTGTCGGTCTGGCCGACCATAGCGCCCAGCATCAAAGAGGTAACCCAACCAGAGTCCGCCGTATCCATGGAAAGAGGGGTAATCCCGGCAGCCAGCAGCTTGTCGCACTGGGCAAAGAACTCGTCCCAGGTCTCAGCGGGCTTATCAATGCCCGCCTGAGCAAAGAGGTCCTTGTTATAGAAATAGCCAATGACCTGTCTGGTATAGGGAATTCCGTAGATTTGGCCGTCCCGGCTGTTGACTTCCCAGGCAATGTCGGTGCCTACTTTTTGAAAATCGTCGTCGATGTAATCATTCAGGACCACCAGCTGGTCTTTCATGGAGTCGATCAGATTGTATCCGCCGGTGTTGATGGCGTCCGGCAGGGAGTTGGAGCTGTAGAGCACCTTCATTTTGTCCACATAGTTCTGATCTCCCGCGATCTCCTCCACGTTGATCTTGATTTGGTCTCCGTACCGTTCATTGAAGGCGGCCAGCCGCTCCTGGAACCAGGGCGCGTTGACACTGACGCCTACCCAGTGGGTAGGGAAATCCACTTCCACCACCTTCGTGCCGCCGTTTCCGCCGCTGCTCGGGGAGTCGGTGGAACCGCTCTGCCCGCCGCAGCCGGAGAGCGCGCCCAACATCAGAACACCCGCAAGAGCCATTGCTAACAATTTTTTCATGTCCAGTCCTCCTCGTTGGTTTCGTAAAGTTGTATTGGATACCCGCCCCTGTGGAGCGTTTAACCCTTGACAGACCCCTCCACCATGCTGGTGGTAATCTGCTCTTGCAGCAGCACATAGATGATGATGCTGGGCAGAATGACCATGGTCAGGGCGGCAAACATGGCCGTGTAATTGAACGAGAATTGCGAGGTAAAGTAGTTCAAGGCCAGAGGCAGTGTCCGTACCTTTGTGCTCTTGGTCAGAATCAGCGCAAACATGAACTCGTTCCAGGAGGTCAGGAATTGCAAAATCGCGCCCGTAGCCAAACCGGACCTGGCCAGAGGGAAAACCACCACAAAGAACGTCCGGAAGAAGCCCGCGCCATCAATATAGGCGGCGTCCTCCAGTTCTTTTGGGATGCTCTGGAAATGACTTTTGAAGATGAACAACGAGGTAGGCAGACCCAAGGCCGCATAAACAAGGATCAGTCCTGTCCGCGTGTCAAAAAGTCCAATGGTCATCATGATCTTGTAAATGGGCATCAGAAGCGCCGCTGTGGGAATCAGCAGGGATACGGACAGCAATAACGTGATAAAGTTGCTGCCCCGGAACTTGTGCCGCGCCAGCACATAGGCCGCCATGGATACCACGATCACGTTCAGCAGCGTGCTCAGCACGGAAATGATCACGCTGTTTCCATAGAATTGGAAGATAGGAGCCAAGTCCAAGGCTGCCTCGTACCCGCTGAGGCTGAACGACGTGGGCGGCGCAAAGGCCGACGAGAGAATCTCCCGGTTTGTCTTGAACGAGGACATGACAATCCATAGCAGCGGACCAATGGAGATCAGCACAAAGAATCCCAAAAATAGAAATCGAAGCGTTCTCCAGAATGCAGGCTGTTTCCTCATAGCTGTTCCTCCCGTCGAATACAAGTCTCCCGCTCCAAAAGCTTATAAGGGAGCGTATATTCCATATTTTCCGGCCGATCTTTTTCATCTACTTCGCACAAGGTGTTCAAGGTCCATTCCACCATTTTGTCGATGGGCTGATAAATGGTGCTTAACTTCGGAACCACCTTCTCCGAAATCGGAATACCGTCAAAGCCAAGCACGGAGATGTCCCGCGGGACCTTCAGTCCGCTCTCAGCCAGAGCCGAGATGGCTCCGATGGCGGATTCGTCGCTGAAGGCAAACACTGCGGTGAATTTTTTGCTCTGTTGCAAAGCCTTCTTCATGGAGCGGTAGCCGCCCTCACAGGTCAACTCCCCAAACTCAACGGCTTTGTCCTCATCATAGGTAAGATTATATTCCTTCAGCGCTTGCTGACACCCGATCAAACGCTGTGCCCCTGAGCTGAAATGGTGGGTATAGTCCGCCAGGATGAGGATATCCCGGTGATTCAGGTCCAGCAGATACCGCATCCCCTCATAGGCTGCGGCCATGTCGTTAATATGCACATAGTCGCAGTGGCTTTCATATGCGGCCCCGCCAAGCATGATGATTTTAATGTTTTTCGCCCGGATATAGCGGAGCATATCGGCGTCAATATCTTCTTCCAGATAAATAACGCCGTGTATATACAGCTCTTTAAAAAAACTTTTATAGCTGTCGTCTCCCGGCGTAGTGGGCAGAATCATAAGCTTGCAGCGATATTTTGGCATCTGCTTGATGATCTCCCGCAGTACTTCACTGAAATATCCCAGTTGCAGGTGCGGAACCAGAACGATGATCACGCCCAAATTCCGTTTTGTGGTCCTGGTCGGAACGTAACCCAGTTGCGTCGCTGCCGCCTCAATTTTTTTAGACAACTCGGCTCCCACAATCGTGCTGCCTGAGAAATACCGTGAAACAGTCGCCGGAGAAACCTGTGCTAATTTTGCGATATCACGAATGGTAGCGCCCAATTGCAAATCTCTCCCCTCAGTTCAGCATGATTTTTCATGCGATTTGCACACTTTTTCTTTCAATATTTTTAAATTTTTTCTTTTTTTCATAATACTGATTTCCACCTTTCAAGTCAATGTTGTTTCATTTGTTTCTTGCTTGTTTCATATATTTCTTTCGGGCCTCACAGAATCGCGCAGGTTTCCTTTCGGCAAGCCTTAGGTACAAAAACTCGCCGCCGAAAAACCTGGGATACTTTTTCAGAAAAGAACTACAAGCATTTTATTCTTTACCAAAAATCACACGGCAACGCCCTCACCCGAAAGGACATGGGGAAAGCGTTGATTTTCAAGTTTCTGGACAAGCCGCGCCGGACCCATAGCAATCCCCTCCGCACTGTATAGCTGTAAAGCTCTTTGGCGATATGACGGCGCGTTCGGACCTATTTCCGATTGATGGACCGTGTATGCTTTTGATCCCAGGGCGCGGAGCGGCGAGCCTCGGCTTTGTCAAGCAATGCGTCCGCGGATATGTTCCCGTCTCCGGCGATTTCCGGGGCAGCCGTGGATGGAGCGTCCGGACCGCGCTGGTGAGGCAACCGCGAAGCCTTCGGATTCTGGGGGCGGCTATAACCTTGGAGGTGTTCTCCAACGATAGCGAGGCGGTCCTGACTGCTAGAGGAAACGGTCAGCTTACGGTGTTTGTTATGAAATCTTTCGGGGACCAGGAAGCTATATCAATAAGCGGAAGCGAACAGGCGAATGAGAAAATGTGCCTCATAATGAAAGGAGATTGATTTTATTTGTACGCTGTACGCGGTTTACGCTATTGCGAATATCCGGGATTTCCTCTATACTGTCAACTATAGACACACCCGCAAAAATAGTCCAGCGCTTTTGTCACAAATTTGTCTTACTCCAGTCTAATCCTACAGGAGGTGCTTTATGGACACAAAAACAAATCAAGAGCTGTCCATGTTAATCGAAAAAGCCACCGTCAGGGACATTTGGGGTATCACCCCGGAAGCTTACCGCCAGCGGCTTTCCCGGTACGGATGAAAACGGCAGTTTTCCTTCTGCCGGACGTACCAGTCCCCGGAGCGGCTGAAAAAGATGCTTCGGGACTTTCTGAACGGCCCGGCCTTTTCCACCATTTCGGAAGCGTAAGGAGGCGGAACCATGAATACACAAATGATTCTGGACTACCTGTCCAGCCTGAGCGCCAACAACAACCGGGAGTGGTATCACGCCCATAAGGCCGAGTACCAGGCGGCCAACGCGCAGTTTGAGGAACTGGTCCAGGCCCTGATTTTCCGGATTGGAGAATTCGACAGCGGCGTCCTCGGCCACGCGCCCAAGGACCTGACCTTCAAGCTGGTACGGGACACCCGGTTCAGCCACGACAAGTCCCCCTACAATCCCGCCTTCCGGGCGCATATCTCATCTATGGGCAAGCTGCCCATTCCCGTGGGCTACTACCTGATGGTGAAACCGGGCGGCCAGTCCTTCCTGGGCGGCGGCCTGTTTGCGGACATGTTCAAGGATGCCACCAAAATGGTACGGGACTATATCTCGGAGCACGGCGGTGAGTGGGAAGCGGTCATCACGGCCCCGGCGTTTCAGGAGTATTTCACGGTGCGAGGTTCGGCACTGAAAAACGTTCCGGCCGGATACGAAAAGGAACATCCCCAGGCCGGGTATCTGAAATACAAGAGCTGGTACCTGGAGCACCCCATCCAAGACAAAGACCTTGTGGATGGCGAGCAGTTCTTGTCCAAAGCGGCAGACATCTTCTGCCGGATGAAGCCCTTCAACGATTATTTAAATCAGGCTCTCGCGGATTTCCAAATGCCCAAAAGATAGCGGAAACCGGCAGGGACAGCGCAAAAACCAAACGACAGGGACAGCTAAGCGCCGTCCCTGTCGTTTATACTTTTACACGCTAAACGAACTGTCAAAACCGAAACACCGTCTCGTGCCTCCAGACTTCCCCGGGCCGAAGGACACACTGGGGAAACTCCGGGCGGTTCGGTGTATCCGGGAAAAACTGGGTCTCCAGGCACACCGCGTCACGGCGGCCATACTTCGCCCCGCCTTTTCCGGCGGGACCACCCGCCATGTAATTTCCCGCGTAAAATTGGATACCGGGCAAAGTGGTCTCCACTTCCACGCGAATACCGCTCTCCATGCCCTCCAGCACGGCGGCCAGCCTCAACGCGCCGGGTTCGCCGTCCACCACCCAGTTATGGTCATAGCCGGAGCACAGCTCCAGCTGGCGGAAAGGCTGGTCAATCCGTGCGCCAATGGCGGTGGGACTGTGGAAATCCATAGGCGTCCCCTCCACCGGTGTGATTTCACCAGTTGGAATACTGCCCGGCCCCACGGGGGTGTAACGGCTGGCGCACAGCGTGAGGAGCTGGTCCATCGCTCCCCCGGCGCTATGTCCGTTCAAGTTAAAATAGGCGTGATTCGTCAAATTGCAGATGGTTGTCCGGTCCGTCACGGCCCGGTACAATAGCCGCAGCGCTCTGCCCTCCAGGCAGTAGGTGACGGAAGCCTTGATCCGGCCCGGATAACCCTCTTCCATATCCCCGCTCTCACAGGAGAAGGTCACGCCACATTCCCCCCAGGGCTCCGCTTCCCAGACCTTGGAAAAGAAGCCCGTCGGGCCGCCGTGAAGGTGGTTCTCCCCGTCGTTGCAGGCCAGGGTATAGCTCCGCCCATCCAGCGTGAACCGTCCTCCGGCGATGCGGTTGGCGTAACGGCCTACCACCGCGCCCATGAACTTGTCCTGGGCCTCATAATCCTCCACGCGGTCAAAGCCCAGAACCGTATCAACGGGTCCCCGCTTCCCCTGCGCCACCAGTCCCCGCAGGGTCGCTCCGTAAGTCAAAAGAGAACAGCAGAGC
This sequence comes from uncultured Oscillibacter sp., assembly GCA_951800675.1. The sequence goes on along the minus strand of CATOKC010000094.1, from coordinate 3,581 downwards.
GTCCCGTTATCCAAAATAATCTCATCCACAGCACGGCCGTCGCGGGTCGTGCCAAAAGGCTTTCTCTCCATAGGCCCTTCCCCGTCAATTCTGTCCGTAATAGGCCCCAGGGCCATGCTTCCGGAGGTAGTGCTTATCCAGCAGCTCCGGCTGCATGGCTCCCAGTCCGGGCGTCAGCTGCATGGCGTGGAAGTCCATGAACGCCACCTCCTCCAGCACCACGGCGTTGTGAACGGCGTTAAGCGGATCCGTACCCCAGGCGAAGGGGCCGTGGCTATGGACCAGCGCCGCCGGGACTTGAGCTGGATCCAGCTTCCGCCCCCGGAAGGTCTCAATGATCACATTTCCCGTCTCCAGCTCATAGCTTCCGGCGATTTCCTCGGGTGTCATCTTACGGGTGCAGGGAATCTCACCGTAGAAATAGTCTCCCTGGGTGGTGCCCATGGCGGGAACCCCCTTCCCCGCCTGGGCGAAGGAGGTGGCCCAACGGCTGTGGGTGTGGACAATGCCGCCCAGGGCCGGGAAGGCTTTATACAGCGCCAGGTGGGTATCCGTGTCGCTGGAGGGCTTGTAGCGGCCCTCCACCCGCTCCCCGGACTCCAGGCTCACCACCACCATATCTTCGGGCTTCATGTCCCCGTACTCCACACCGGAGGGCTTGATTACCATTAGGCCCTGTTCCCGGTCAATGCCGGAGACATTGCCCCAGGTGAAGGTGACCAGACCGTATTTCGGCAGCAGCAGGTTTGCCTCACAGACCTGTTCTTTCAGTTCTTCTAACATTACAGTTCCCTCTTTCCTATGTGCGGGGGGCGGCGCGGAGGCCGCCCCCCCGCAGGCGTTTACTTCAATTTCCAGGCCAGGTCCGCGAGGAACAGGTCGTGCTCCAGGCTCTCTACCGTGGTGTCCTTGGTGATGTGGACAAATTCAATGTCCATCATATTGGCCCAGTCCTTCATCTGTTCCGCCGTCACGTCATAGCTGAGGACCGTGTGGTGAGCGCCGCCCGCCGTGATCCAGCACTCCACGCCGGTGGTGAGGCTGGGCTCCGCCTGCCACATGACCCGGGCCACAGGCAGGTTCGGCATGGGCAGGATGGGCTTCACACAGTGGATGTCCTGGCAGATCAGCCGGAGCCGTCCGCCCATGTCAATCAGGCTGACCACAATGGCATCGCCGGGCTTGCCCTCAAACACCAGCCGGGCCGGGTCCTCCCGGTCCCCAATGCCCAAGGGGTGCACCTCAATCCGGGGCCGGTCCGCCGCAACCGACGGACAGACCTCCAGCATGTGGGCTCCCAGGCTGTACTCCTGACCCTTCACCAGATGGTAGGTGTAATCCTCCATAAAGGCGGAGGCTCCGTTGCCGCCCTCGCCCATGGCTTTCAGGATGGCGGTCAAAGCGGAGACCTTCCAGTCTCCCTCGCCGCCGTAGCCATAGCCCTGTGCCATCAAATCCTGACTGGCAAGGCCGGGAAGCTGCCTCATGCCGTAGAGGTCCTGGAAGGTGTTGGAGAAGGCAAGGCAGCCCTCGGCGTCCATCAGCTTCTTCATGGCAGCCTCTTCCCGGGCCTGATAGAGCACCTGGTCCATCCGGTCCGTTGCCATGTCGTATTTCTCCGCGTAGCGGGCCATCTGGGCGTTGACTTCCTCCTCGGTGACTTCCTCCATGGCCTTCACCAGATCGCCCACAGCCCAGGTGTTTACCTGCCAGCCCAGCTTGGCCTGGACCTCCACCTTGTCGCCCTCGGTAACGGCCACTTCCCGCATGTTGTCGCCAAAGCGCATGACTTTCATGGACTTGGACACCGACACGCCCACGGCGGCCTTCATCCAGCTGCCGATGCGGGTCTGGACGTCTCCGTCCTGCCAGAACCCGGCGATGACCTTCCGGGGCTTTCTCAGACGGGCCCCGATGAAGCCGTGCTCCCGGTCGCCATGGGCGGCCTGGTTCAGGTTCATGAAGTCCATATCAATTTCCTCGTTGGGAATCTCCCGGTTGTACTGGGTAGCGAAGTGGCACCAGGGCTTCTGGAGGTCCGCCAGGCCGTTGATCCACATTTTGGAGGGGCTGAAGGTGTGGCACCAGGTGATGACTCCGGCGCAGGAATCGTCGTAGTTGGCCTCCTTGCACACCTCGGCGATTTCCCGGTTGGTCTTGGCGGTGACCTTGTAAATCAAGGGATAGGGCAGAACCGCGCTGAGCTCTTCCGCCATTTCCTGGGCGCGGGCGGCCACGGTTTCCAGGACCTCGGGACCATAAAGAAACTGGCTGCCGACGACGAACCAAAATTGATATTTTTTCATAAATGTTCCTCCTTACAGGTGTTCCACGGCGGTGCGCTCCACCTCGAGCAGAGCCTTGTACCGCCGGATGTAGGTATGGAAGCCCTCCGTCAGGGCGGCGCTTGGCTGGACGGTGGTTCCGGCGGTCCCGGCGAACACCCGGCGGCTCAGGAAGTCCTCCAGACACTCGCCCTCCGCTTTGCGCAGCATGTACGCGGCAAGCAGGGCCATGCCATAGGGCCCGCCCTCTCCCGCCGTCTCCATGCAGGTGACCGGCGCGTTGCAGGCGGCGGCCAGATAGCTCTGCCCCACCACCGGGGTCTTGAACAGTCCGCCGTGACCCGTCAGGGAGTCGATGGCCACCCCTTCCGCCCGCAAAATGTCCATGCCTATTTTTACGGTGGCCATGGTGGCGTAGAGCTGAGCCTTGAAGAAGTTCGCCAGAGTGAAGCGGCTCTCCGGCGTCCGGGCCACCAGCGGACGGCCCGCGTCCATGTGGGTAACGCCCTCTCCAGCTAAGTAATTGCACACCAGCACGCCGCCGCAGTCCGCTTCCCCGTCCAGGCTCTTTTCGTAGAGCTTGGTGTACAGTTCACCGGCAGAGGGATTCGCGCCGAAGAGGCGGGCCGCCTCTCCCAAAACGCCGACCCAGGCGTTGGTATCGTTGGTGCAGTTGTTGCAGTGGACCATAGCCACCGGGGCCCCGGCGGGGGTGGTCACCAGGTCGATTTCCTCGTAGACCTTTTTCAGAGGCTTTTCCAGCACCACCATAGCGAAGATGGAGGTTCCGGCGGAGACGTTGCCCGTCCGGGGAGCCACGGCGTTGGTGGCGGTCATGCCGGTGCCCGCGTCTCCCTCCGCCGGAGCGAAGGGAATTCCCGGGGCCAGCAGACCGTCCAGCCGGACCGCGCCGGACTCCGTAAGGGTTCCGGCAGGTTCTCCGGCGGTCAGCACCTTCGGCAAAAGCTCCTCCAGCTTCCAGGGCAGAACCGTTACCTTCGGCAGGGCGTTGAACTTTGACAGCATCCCGGCGTCATAGTCCAGAGCGGCGCTGTCGATGGGGAACATGCCGGATGCCTCCCCCACTCCCACGGCGTTGACGCCGGTGAGCATGTAGTGGACATAGCCCGCCAGGGTGGTGATATGGGCAATTTGGGAAACGTGTTCCTCGCCGCTTAGCACCGCCTGATAGAGGTGGGCGACGCTCCACCTCTGGGGAATGTTGAAGCCGAACAACACTCCCAGCTCCGCCGCCGCCGGGCCGGTAATGGTGTTCTGCCAGGTGCGGAAGGGGGT
>CATOKC010000093.1 GCA_951800675.1 uncultured Oscillibacter sp. | reverse complement strand
CCCCCCCCCCCCCCCCCCCCAAGGACGGGCTCCTCTTTCCGCTGCCGCCGATGCTCCGATAAACGAACCCGTAGGGGCCGCCGCCCCCCGGAACCTCCATGCTATCCATGGCCCATTCCCCCAGGAATTGCCCTTTTCCCAAGACGGGACTTACTTATGATACCGCGTCTCCCCGTTAATCTGGTAGGCCCGGTAAATCTGCTCCAGCAGCATCACCCGGGCCAGGTGGTGGGGAAATGTCATCGGCGACATGGACAGCTTCGCCCACGCCTCCGCCTTGATGGACGCGTGGAGCCCGAAGGACCCCCCGATTAGAAACACCAGCCGCTTCTCCTGCCCCAGCTCCGTCCCCGCGGCCCAGGCGGCCATGGCGCGGGCCAGCTCCTCGCTGGATCGGAGCCGCCCCTCCACGCACAAGGCGATCAGGCGGGAGGAGGGCGGCAGCTTCCGGCGGATATTCTCCGCCTCCTTCAAAAGGGCCCCCTCAATCTGGGCGGCGGAGGGACTTTCCGGCAGCCGCTCCTCCGGCAGCTCCACGATTTCCAGCTTGCAGTACCGGCTCAGCCGCTTGGCGTACTCCGCCGCCGCCTCGGCGTAGAATTTCTCTTTCAGCTTCCCTACGCACAGAAGGATTACCCGCTGCATACCGTTCCTCCCTCCAGCACATACGCCCCGCTGAGGCCGTCCCGGGGGGCGGCGGAGAGGCGGGGGGCCAGGCCCGCGGCGCTCAGCGCCGTCTCCACCGCCCGGAGGGCCATGGCCGGGGTATTGTTCTCCCGGCTCAGGTGGGCCAGGACGATTTCCCGGGCCCCGGCCCTGGTCAGGGTGACGGCAAAGGCGGCGGCTTCCTCGTTGGGGAGGTGCCCCTCCGGGCCCAGGATGCGCTTTTTCAAAAAGTAGGGATAGGGGCCGCTCCGCAGAGTCTCCACGTCGTGGTTGGCCTCCAGCACCGCCAGGGCCACGCCGGGCAGGACCGCCTCCGCCTCCGGCGTCACCACGCCGCTGTCCGTCAGCAGGCCGAAGCCCCCGTCGGGGGTGTCGAAGCGGTAGCCCCGGGAGCCGGGGGCGTCGTGGGAGGTGGGGAAGGCGGTGACGGCGCAGTCCTTCACGGAAAAGGCCCCCTCCGCCTCCCGGAGGCGGTCCTCCAAAAGGACCATCCGCCGCAGCAGGTCCCGGCCCGCCTGGGCGGAGGCGTAGACGGGGCAGCTTGTGCGCTTTAGAAGGGTTTGAAGGCCGGAAATGTGGTCCGAGTGGGTGTGGGTGATGAAAATGCCGTCCAGGTCGGGAAGGTCCAGTCCCAGGGCCTGGAGCCCCTGGCGGACGCGGCGGCAGGAGATGCCCGCGTCCACCAAAAGGTTTCCGCCCTCCCAGCTCAGGGCCAGCGCGTTCCCGGAGGAGCCGCTGGCCAGGGTATGTACCGTTGTCAACGCGGGGAACCTCCTTTTCCTTTCAGCGCGTCGCTGAATTCCTTCAAATCCGCCTTTACCTCCGGGGGGAGCTCGTTGAACTCCACGCCCCGGACCGCCCCCTCCAGAGCGTAGAGATGGACCAGGCAGACGCCGGGATAGAGGGTTTTCAATCGGAAAAAGGCGTCCTTGGCCCCGGCCTCCGCCAGCTCCTCCGGGGCGCGGATGCCCGCCGCCGCCAGCTTCCGGGCCATCTCCGCCCCGATGTTCTTCATGGATGTCAAATCCGGCATACTGTTCCTCCCGCGCTCATAGTCTCATGTACAAAAGCGGGTAGGGCCCGCCCTGTTCGTCCGTCTCCGTCCGCCGGTAAACGTGGAAGCCCATGCGCTCCGGCGTTCTGGATTCCAGCTCGACAATCCGCATAGGCCCTCCTTCGCAAAAACCGGGAGACGGAAGGGCCTTCCCTCCATCTCCCGGAACCGTTTCGATGTTAACCAAGGCTTAGCCGCTGGTGCTCCTCCGATTCCTCCACAGCCCGGATGTTGGCCCCCAGCCCTCGGAGCTTTTCCACCAGGTTCTCATAGCCCCGCTCAATGTAATGCACACAGGAAATTTCGCTCTGCCCCCTGGCGGCCAGGGCGGCGATGACCAGGGCGGCCCCCGCCCGGAGGTCCGAGGCCTGGATGGGCGCGCCCACCAGATGGTCCACGCCCTCCACCACGGCGGTCTTGTCGTCCACCTGGATGTTGGCCCCCATGCGGCGGAGCTCGTCCACATAGCGGTAGCGGCTGGACCACACGCTCTCCGTCACCAGGGAGATGCCCTGGGCCAGGGAGAGGACCGTGGTAATCTGGGGCTGCATGTCCGTGGGGAAGCCGGGATAGGGCAGGGTCTTGATGTTGGCCCGGCGCAGGGGCCCGTTCCGGCGGACCAGGAGGGTGTCCTCGTGCTCCTCCACCTCCACGCCGCATTCTTGAAGCTTGGCGGTGATGCAGTCCATGTGCTTGGGAATGATGTTTTTCACCAGAATCTGTCCGCCCGCGGCGGCGGCGGCGGCCATGTAGGTGCCCGCCTCGATCTGGTCGGGAATGATGGCGTAGCTTCCGCCCCGGAGGCGGTCCACGCCCCGGATTTTAATGGTGTCCGTGCCCGCGCCCCGGATGTTGGCCCCCATGGAGTTCAAAAAGTTGGCCAGATCCACGATATGGGGCTCCTTGGCGGCGTTTTCAATCACCGTCCGGCCCTCCGCCATGACGGCGGCCATCATGATGTTCATGGTGGCCCCCACGGAGACCACGTCCAAATACACGCTGGTGCCCTTCAGCCGCTCCTCTCCGGCGGTGGCCCGGATGAAGCCCCCCTCCACCGCCACGGTGGCCCCCAGGGCGTTGAAGCCCTTGATATGCTGGTCGATAGGCCGGACGCCGCCGAAGTTGCACCCTCCCGGCAGGGCCACCTCCGCCTGGCCGAAGCGGCCCAGGAGAGCCCCGATGAAGTAGGTGGAGGCTCGGATGCGCCGGGCCAGGTCGTAGGGGGTGCGGGTGGAGTGAATGTGACGGCAGTCCACCTCCACGGTGTGGCGGTCCAGGCTGCGGACCCCCGCCCCCAGCTGCTCTAAAATATTCAGGCACAGCGTCACGTCGGAAATTTGGGGGATGTTCTCAATGCGGCAGACCCCGTCCACCAGCAGCGCGGCGGGGATAATGGCCACGGCGGCGTTTTTCGCGCCGCTGATTTCCACTTCGCCAAACAGGGGCGTTCCGCCCTGTATCATATATTTTGTCAAAATATTGACCCTCTCTTCAAGCAACAGTTTGCCGGTCCGGGGCATTCGCGGGAGGCACAAGAGACAGTTTGCCCGGCTGGCGGCGCTTCATACCCGCGCGGGACGCGGGAAGGCGGATTCTTCTTTGAAAGCGATGGCTGCGCAGACGCGCGGCCACGCTCCGAACGCGCCGTTTTCGTTCCTTTCAGAAAACCGAAAGGGAGGCGCCAACGCTTCGCCCGCGAAGGCGTTTTCTCTGCCTTTGCGGCGGGCGAACCCGCATGGAGTTTTTTACATACTTTGTTATCATAGCACAGGCGGGGAAAAAATGCAAACCTTTCCTTCCGTGTTTTTCGATAATGTTTCGACAGCGAAGAGGGGCCGCTTCCGTGGATGGGACGCGAAACCCGGCCGCCGGGGCCGGGCTTGAAAGGAACAGACTGGAAAACAGGGCGGAGAGACCCTCCGGTTTTAGGGAACGGCCTCTCCCGTCCGGGCGGCTCCGGCGGTGACGGCGCCGGTGAGGCAGTTGACGTAATAGTCCTCCGTGTCGGTGACGATCTGCCAGGCTGGAGCCAGGGACATGGCGGCTCCGGCGGTCTGGAGCTCATAGCACAGCCGGGCCTCCGTTACCGTGGAGGCCACCGCCGCGCTTTCCCGCCGCATTTGCTGGAAGGCCAGAAGGGCCCCGGCGGCGGAGAGGGGCGCCTCTCCCGCGACGGCGGTCCCGGTTTTGGGCAGGAGGGTGCCGCTGACGGCGGTGAGAACGCCCTGTTCCACCGTGAAGGTCACGGCGCAGTTGAAAACCGGCAGCTTGTTGTAGATCCCCTGGGCGGTAAAGACGCCGCTGCCCTCTTCGTCCAGGCGGATGGCCGGGTCGCCATAGGAAAAGGTCCGGCAGAAGTCCTGGCAAACGTCCTCCACGTCCTCCTCCGCCAGGGTTCCGGCGGCCTCGAAGCCGCCGCTGGAGCGGAAGAGGGCCTCTCCCGCCGCCCCGGCGTAGTGAAAGATGCCGCCCCCCTGGTCGGAGGAGGCGGGCGCGTCCCCCAGGAGGAAGGCGGCGGCCTGCTCCTCCAGAGCGGTGTCCCGGGTCAGGGAAATCCCGTCCGGCGGCACGGCCTGGGAGATGGCCCCGGGCTCCAGGGTCATGCCGTCCGCCTGAAAGAGGGCGGACAGCTGCTCCGCCGTGCGGCGGAAGGCGTCCCGCTCCGAGGCCCGGCGCTGGGCCAGGGAGAAGAGCAAAAAGGCGTTTAGCAGGACCAGAATCAAAATGATGATGTTTTTCAGCCGGAAGCGTTCCAAGCGGGAACCTCCTTTCCAAAAGGGTCCCCCGCAAAATCCCCGGATTTTGTGGGGAAACGAGATGCGGCCGCGGTTTTCGCCGCCAGGCGGAAACGGAGGCAAGCGGACTTCGCGGCGAGTTAGTCCGACAGCCAGCAGGCCCGGCACGTCCCGGCCCGCTCCACATAGCCGACGGACAGCTCCTTTCCGGGGTCTCCGGCGGCTACGGCCAGGGCCTGGGGCAGGGGCAGCAGCAAAGAGGCTTCCTCCGCCGGGACATACTGCCGGAAGCGCAGGGTCAGAGCCGTGACGGCGGAGCCGGTGAGGGTGACCTCCGCGGCGAAGCCCCCGTCCTGAAACCGGACCGGCAGCCCCCCCAGCTGATAGCCGAAGCGAAGCACCGTCACCTCCCCCCCGCGGCGGAGGCTCTGAAGCCAGGGACGGGCCTCTCCGGAGACCGGGGAGAGCAGCCCCTCCAGCAGCGACCCGGCCCCCAGGGCCGCCTCCCGGGCGGTGGGCAGGTCTCCCGCGGCCTTCACCCGGAGGCTGGGCTCGTCTCCGCTCTGGTAGTGGACGCTGTTGTCCGGCCGGACGCGGAGGGTCCGGTCTCCGTCCATAATCAGCTCCGTGCCGTTGGACTCCGTGTGCCGGGTGCGGCTCCGAAGGTTGAAGCTCAGGGCGGAGAGAAGCCAGTCCGTTCCCCCCGCCAGGGGGTCTCCCGCGGTGTAGGCGGGCAGCTCCGGCGGCTGGGCGGGCAGGAGGGAGCAGGGGTCCAGGACCTTCTCCGGGCCGGTTCCGTCCATGGCGAAGGAGGCGTCTCCCAGCTCATAGCGGCCGATGACCTGCTCTAAGCTGTCGCCGGAGACGGCGGTGGTGGCCCGGAAGCAGGCATCCCCCCCGTCCCAGAGATAGAGGGCCGTACCGCCGCTCTGGGCGGCAATGAGGAGGCGGCGGGCGGAGAGGTCCTCCCGGGGGGAGAGCTCCTCCCCCCCGCCCAGCAGCCCTGCCAGCACGGACAGGGGCAGGGGCTCTAAAAAGTCATAGTACAAGGAGGGGCCCCGGAGGGCCCGGAGAAAGTCCGCGCCGGTGCAGGGCGTATAGTCCCGGGCGGAGCCCAGCGCCTCCAGCAAGCGGCGGCCTAAGGGGTCCGCGAAGCCGGGGTCCTCCGTGGTGAGGGCGATGCCGCCGTGGCGGCCATAGTCCCCGGTGACGGCCACCCGGACCGGGGCGGTGAGCTCCGCCGCCGGGGCGGCGGACTGGCTGGGCCCTGTGGCGGCGGTGGCTTGGCCGGTGGTCAGGTCCAGGTTGTACAGCTGGGTCTGGGCGAAGAGCACCACCGCCGACAGGGCCAGCAGGGTGATGAGCAGGTTTTGTATCAGGTTCCGGCGGTTGCGGCGCTGTTCCTCCATGGCTCAGCCCTCCGTCTGCCCGCCCCGGCCCTGGGCGATGGGCAGGGTCATGCGGATGGTGGTGCCCGGCCCCTGGTGGGGGACCAGGGCGATGACGCCCCGGTGCCGCTGGACGATCTCCCGGGCGATGGAGAGCCCCAGGCCCGTGCCGCCGGACTCCCGGGACCGGGCCTTGTCCACCCGGTAGAAGCGGTCGAAAATCCGCTCCTTGTCCTTCTCCGGGATGCCGATGCCGTCGTCCCAGACCTCCATCCAGACGGTGTCGTCCTCTCCGCAGCCGGCGGAGACCTGGATGTGTCCCCCGTCGGGGGTGTATTTGATGGCGTTGCCCAAAATGTTCATCATCACCTGTTCCAAACGGCTCCGGTCTCCCACGATGAGAGGCAGGTGGTCCAGGTCGGCGCAGGTGAGGGTATGGCCCCGCTGCTGGGCGTTTAAGGCGCTGGAGCGGACCACGCTGCGGATGGATTCCGCGAAGGGGAAGCGGGAGAGGACCAGCTCCGCGTCTCCCCGGTCCAGCCGGGAGAGGGTCAGCAGGTCCTGGACAATGTGGGTCATCCGGTCCGTCTCTGTGATGATGATGTCCAAAAAGCCGTTGGCGGTGGACTGGGGGATGTCCCCCTCCGCGTCCCGGAGGGTCTCGGCGTAGGTGCGGACGTTGGTAAGGGGGGTCCGGAGCTCGTGGGAGACGTTGGCCACGAATTCCTTCCGCCGCTCCTCGTTGCGGTGCTGCTCCGTCACGTCGTGGAGGACGATGAGCACGCCGCCCCGCTCCCGGTCGGAGAAGGGGGCCAGATAGACCTCCAGGGTTTTCTCCCCGGCCTCCAGCTCCCCCTCGGCGAAATTGGGCCGCTGGAGGGCCAGCATCTCCGAAAAGGGGTAGAGGCCGCCGAAGAGCTCCTCATAGGCGCACTCCGGCCCCACGGGGCGCTGGAGCATGTCCGTGGCGGCGGGGTTGCAGTGGATGAGCTTCCCGGCGTGGTCAAAGGCCACCACGCCATCGGTCATGTGGAGGAAGAGGGTATCCAGTTTGTTCCGCTCGTTCTCCACGGCGGCCAGGGTGGTTTGCAGCACCCCGGCCATCTCGTTGAAGGTGCCAGTCAGCACGCCGATCTCGTCGGTGGACTCCACAGGCAAAGCGCTGCCGAAGTTGCCGGCGGCCATTTTCTCCGCCCCGGCGGTGAGCTTTTCAATGGGACCCACCATGGTTTTGGAGAGGAGGAAGCTCAAAAGCACGGAGATCAGCAGCCCCAGGAACAGGGCCTGCATGATGATCTGAAAGAGCTGGCTGTTGAGGCCGGACACGGTGTCCCGGGTGTCCAGGATATAGATGATGAAGGCGTTGTCCCCGCCGAAGATGGGGATGGCGGCGTCCATATAGTCCGCGGTGATGTCGCTGACGTCTCCCACGGCGGTTTCGTCCCGCCGGGACACGGCGTTTCGGGCGGTGAGGAGGTTGGGGCTCGGCTCCCGGGGCATGGAGCTCTCGGCGGCGGAGCCGTTGAGGTAGGCGCCGGTCTCCCCATCCAGGACGAAGTAGTTCCGGGAGCGGTAGTCGATGCCAAGCTTGCCGGCGGTGAGCTCCATCATGTCGTGAACCCGGTCGGCGCCGTCGTCCTGGGCGGCCTCCCCCCGGAGGGAGGAGACGAACTCCCGCTGGTCCGCGCCGAAAACGCTGTCGATCTGCTGGTAGAAGGTGTTGGTGAAGAAGTTGGAGACGTTGATGGTCAAAAAGGCCCCCACCACCGCCATAAGGGAGGTGATCAGTAACAGCAAAATTAAAGTCAGCTTCATGTGGAGGCTGCGAAACATCTAAGGTACACCTTCTTTGTTACCCCCCCCCGAATGGGGGGCTGATACGCGCCCTTCGGGCGGGCAAAAGCCCCGTCTCCGTCTAGGAGACCGAGAAATAGTACCCCGCCCCACGGCGGGTCAGAATATACACCGGCGAGGCCGGGTCGGCCTCGATCTTCTCCCGCAGGCGCCGGACCGTCACGTCCACCGTCCGCACGTCGTCCCCGACGTAGCCGTAGTTCCACACCTGCTCCATCAGGTCCACCCGGGAGTAGACCTTATTGGGGTGGCTGGCCAAAAACGTCAGAAGCTCATACTCCCGCTGGGTCAGGTCAATGGCCTTTCCCGCCCGGAAAACCTGGTGGCTGTCCGTGTTAATCGCCAGGTCCCCCGCCACCGGCATGGCGCTGTCTGCCGCCGCCCCGGTGGGGGCCGCCATGGAGGTGCGGCGGATGTTGGCCTCCACCCGGGCGATGACCTCCCGCATGGAAAAGGGCTTTGTGATATAATCGTCCGCCCCGATCTCCAGGCCCCGGACCTTGTCGTCCTCCTCCTCCCGGGCGGTGAGGAGCAGGATGGGCACGTTGTCCCCGTCCTTGCGCAGGGCCTCGCACACGTCGAAGCCAATCATCTTGGGCAGCATGATGTCCAGCAAAATCAAATCCGGCTTCTCCGCCCGGGCCTTTCGCAGGCCCTCCTCGCCGTCATAGGCCTCCAGCACCCGGTAGCCCTTTCGCTCCAGGTTAAAGCGCAGAATGTCCACAATGTTCTTCTCGTCCTCTACCACCAGGACGGTCTTTTCCTCTGGCATACTCGACCTCCAAACTCCCTGGCCGCCCCTGGGAGGGCGCGGCCCATTTCCGGCGTCACAGGTTCAGCAAAAGCTTCGCTTTCAGCACCGCGGCCACGGTCTTGGCATCCTCGATCTCCCCGTCTAGACACCGGCGGACCATCTCGTCAAAGGGGATTCGCTCCACGTTTAAAAACTCGTCCTCGTCCAGGTGCTGCTCCGACATCCGAAGCTCCCGGGCCAGGTAGAGGTGCAGGGTTTCCCCATAGCAGCCCGGGGAGGGCAGGATGCGGCCAAGTGGCTCGTAAATCCCCGGCACCGCCCCGGTCTCCTCCTCCAGCTCCCGGAGGCCCGCCGCGTAGGGGTCCTCCCCCGGGTGGTCCAGCTTTCCGGCGGGAATTTCCAGCAGGGGCTTGCCGAAGGGGTAGCGGTACTGGGTCACCGTCAGCACGTTGTTCTCCCCGTCCAGGGCCAGGACGGCCACGCCGCCGGGGTGATCCGCCACCTCCCGGAGGGCGGTTTCGCCGTTGGGGAGGGTCACGGTGTCCACATGGACGGTGAGAATCCGCCCGTTGAATTTGTCCTCCCGGCGGAGCGTCCGCTCCGTCAGGTCCATTTGCTTGCTCATCGCTCCGCGTCCTTTCCAGAAAAGGCCCCGGCGGGGCCCGGTTTGGGGGCGGCGTCCGGTTGTCCCGGGGCGCTGCGGGGTTGCTTCTGGATGGAATTATACCACGCTGGAGGGAAAATGAAAAGAGAAATTGTCCCTGGACCGGCGAAAGGGGGAAAAAGTTTGGCCCGTTCACAAATTAGCCCTTGTTTTTGTGGGAAGAAAGGCGTATGATAAACGCAATAAACCACAAAATATGGTGGGCGCGGAAAGGAACAGCGACAAATGAAGTGGAGCAAAGGGGCGGCGGCGCTGCTGGCGGCGCTGCTGCTGTTGACAACGGCCGTTCAGGCGGGAGGGACCGCCAAGTCCCCCACCGGGGAGGAACGGCCCATTTTGAATGTCCGGCTGGCCCGCCCCGGCGAGACGGGAGAGGCCGCGAAGCTGCCGGAGCTGATGGTCATAAAGCCGGAGGAGGCGGGGATGACGGTGGTGACGCCGGAGCCCGTCAAGCCCCAGGAACCAGCCCCAAATCCCGGAACCGCCCCCAAGGAGGAGCGGCGGGACCCCGTGTTCCCGGAGGCGGAGGCGTGGCAGATTCTCCTGGTGAATCCCTGGAACGAGATGCCGGAGGACTTTGAGGTCACCTTGAAAACCCTGCCGGATGGGCAGAAGGTGGACGAGCGTGCCTATGAGGACTTGAACGCCATGCTGGAGGCCTGCCGGAAGGCGGGGCTGCGGCCTAAAATTTGCTCGTCCTATCGCACCCAGTCCAAGCAGACCTATCTCTACAACAACAAGATCGCCCGGCTGCGGAGCGCGGGCTATAGCAAAACCGCCGCCGAGGCGGAGGCGGGCCGCTGGGTGGCCCGGCCCGGCACCAGCGAGCACCAGTTGGGGCTGGCGCTGGACATCGTGTCCCAGTCCTATCAGGCCCTGACCAAGAAGCAGGAGAAAACCGCCGAGCAGAAGTGGCTGATGGAGCACTGCTGGGAGTATGGCTTCATCCTCCGCTATCCCAACGACAAAAGCGAGATCACCGGCATCGGCTACGAGCCCTGGCACTATCGCTACGTGGGCCGGGAGGTGGCCCTGGATATCCGGGACAGCGGGCTTTGCATGGAGGAGTACTTACTGCTGCGGGAGGAGGCCCTGGAAAAACAGGCGTGAATATGGCGGAGGCGGCGGAAGCCGTCTCCGCTTTTTGTCGAACTTGTCCAAGGTGACTTGGATTTTTCGTGAAAAAGTCCCGAAAAATGTGGATTCTTCCGTTGAAAAGCGGCGGGGAGTGGCATATAATAAGAAACCGTGAAATTTTGTCTTCTATTCTACGGCGGGACCTCCGCCCTTTCAAAGGAGTCTGTGAGCTTATGCGGAATGAACATCTGAGAAATATCGCCATCATCGCCCACGTTGATCACGGCAAGACCACGCTGGTAGACGAGATGCTGAAACAGGGCGGCGCTTACCGGGAAAACCAGGAGGTTGTCGACCGGGTCATGGACTCCGGCGACCTGGAGCGGGAGCGGGGAATCACCATCCTGGCCAAAAACACCGCCATCCAGTACGGAGACACCAAAATCAACATCGTGGATACCCCGGGCCACGCCGACTTCGGCGGCGAGGTGGAGCGGGTCCTCAAGATGGTCAACGGCGTCATCCTCCTGGTGGACGCCGCCGAGGGCCCCATGCCCCAGACCCGCTTCGTGCTCTCCCGGGCCTTGGAGCTGGGCCACCGGGTCATCGTGGTGGTGAACAAGATCGACCGGCCCGACCAGCGGGTCTATGAGGTCATTGACGAGGTGCTGGAGCTCCTGATGGACCTGGACGCTACCTCCGAGCAGCTGGACAGCCCCATGCTTTTCTGCTCCGGGCGCAACGGCACCGCCTCCTGCTCCCCCACGGCGCAGGGCACGGATTTAAAGCCTCTCTTCGACACCATCCTGGAGTATATCCCCGCCCCGGAGGCGGAGGTGGACCAGCCCTTCCAGATGCTGGTTTCCTCCATTGACTACAACGAGTTCGTGGGCCGCATCGCCATCGGCCGCATTGAGCGGGGCACTCTGAAGCAGAACCAGGAAATCGCCGTGTGCAACTACCATGACCCGGAGGCCGTTCTCCGCAAGGCCAAGGCCACCGCCATCTACGAGTTCGACGGCCTGGGCCGGAAGGCGGTGACCGAGGCATTCGCCGGGAATATCATCGCCATGAGCGGCATCCCCGACGTCACCATCGGGGACACCATCTGCGTCCCCGACACGGTGGAGGCCCTGCCCTTCGTGAAGATTTCCGCCCCCACCCTGGAGATGACCTTCTCCGTCAACGACTCCCCCTTCGCCGGGCGGGAGGGGAAGTTCGTCACCTCCCGCCAGATTCGGGAGCGCCTCTTCCGGGAGACCCTGCGGGACGTGTCCCTCCGGGTGACGGAGACGGACACGGAAACAGCCTTCAACGTGGCGGGCCGGGGGGAGATGTCCCTCTCCATCCTCATCGAGACCATGCGCCGGGAGGGCTATGAGTTCCAGGTGTCCCCGGCCCGGGTGCTCTATAAGGAAATAGACGGCAAGACCTGCGAGCCCATCGAGCGGCTGGTGGTGGACGTGCCCGCCGACTGCGTGGGCGCGGTCATTGAGAAGCTGGGCCAGCGGAAGGCGGACATGGTGGAAATGACCCCCGTGGGAAGCCGGATGAAGGTGGAGTTCCTGGTCCCCGCCCGGGGCCTCTTCGGCTACCGCAACGATTTCCTCACCGACACCAAGGGCGAGGGCATCATGGCCTCCGTCTTTGATTCCTACGCCCCATATAAGGGCGATATCTCCCGCCGGGGCAACGGGTCCCTCATCTCCTTCGAGACCGGCGAGTCCATCACATACGGCCTCTTCAACGCCCAGGAGCGGGGCACGCTGTTCATCGGCGCTGGCGTGCCGGTCTACGGCGGCATGGTCATCGGCGTCAGCCCCCGGAGCGAGGATATGACGGTGAACGTGTGCAAGAAAAAGCAGCTGACCAACACCCGGGCCAGCGGGTCCGACGACGCGCTGCGGCTGGTGCCCCCCAGGCAGATGAGCCTGGAGCAGTGCCTGGAGTTCCTGGCGGACGACGAGCTGCTGGAGGTGACCCCCAAGAGCCTCAGGATGCGCAAGAGCATTTTGGACCACGAGAAGCGGATGAAGGCGCTCCACGGGAAGAAGTGAACGGATAAGCTGACGCGTTGAGGCGGTAAAGTTCGTCCCGGCCACACGCCGATGGTACCGGCAGGGCAACCTGGAAGGTGCGGGAGAGGGGGAAGCCTGCCAAAGCGCCGGCCTGAGAGGGGACCGCGGAAACGCGGCCCCCTTTTGCCGCCTGGATGACCACACATTTTTTCAACAGCAATTTTCCGAATAGCTCTTGACCTTCCGGGGAAAATCCTTTAAAATAAGAGTTTGTGTACGGCCATGGCCGTGCCGTTACCACTATAAACGGAAAGGCGAGACGACGTTATGAAGCATCCCTACAAGACGCGGGAAGGCGGCGCGACGGTGACGGTTTTTGTTCCCTACGACTGCAAGAACCACTGCCCCTTCTGCATCAATAAAGGCGAGTACGCGGACCTGACCGGCTTCTCCGCCGAGAAAATCCGCGCCAGCATCCGCCGGATGGACGCCATCACGCCCTACTGCGACTTCGTGTTCACCGGCGGGGAGCCCTTCGCCGACCTCCAGGTCCTCCAGTCCATGCTGGACGAGATTCCCACCACCCACAAGGTCTATATCAACACCACGCTGCCTGTGTCCGAGTTCCAGACGGAGGAGGACATCCTGGCCTTCACGGAGCGGAACAAGCATAAAATCACCTGCATCAACGTCTCCCGGCACATGCAGAAATACGTGGTGGAGTCCAACGACGGGCTTTTGGCCCGGCTCCCCGTGCCCTTCCGGGTGAACTGCGTGCTGTATAAGGACTACCCCGCCAAGGACCTGGTTCCCTATCTGGACCGCTTTAAAAAGGTTCCCGGAGCCTCCATCCAGTTCCGGTTTGACTACACCGCCACCACGCCGGAGAACCTCTATGAGGAAGAGGGGGACAAAATCCTTCAGGACTTGAAGCGGATTGCCCGGTACACCGGCCTGGACGGCTGCCGGATGCGCTGCGGGTTCCACTTCGATTACCACGGGCTGGAGCTGACCTACCACAAGACCCTGCCCTATTCCACCGTGGTGGAGACGGACCCGGCGGACGGGGTGACCTACGACATTCTCTACGACATCCTGATTAAGCAGAACGGGGACATCCACGGCGACTGGGACGGGACCCCGCTGGACGTGGAGGCTTATGAAAAGGTGGTCTTTGAGCCCTACGATTTGAAGTGGCTGGCGAGAATCGCGTAAAATGAACGATAAGGAAAGCGGACGGCCTTAGCCGTCCGCTTTTCT
>CATOKC010000092.1 GCA_951800675.1 uncultured Oscillibacter sp. | reverse complement strand
TGCGGAAATCCGCGTAAATATCGCTGACTTTTTTCACAGCCTCGTCGCGGGAGATGCGGCCCTTATCCCCCAGTACTTTGCGGCTGTTGTTTGTTAGGAACCGATCGGTCTCGGCTAACCAGTCCTTCATGCTCATGAGCTGTTCGTTCTCCGCCATCAGCTCGGCGTAGTCGATGAACATGGTGACCAGCCGGTTCAGGCGGGACAGCTCCTTTTCATTCAGGTAGTTTTTGGTGATCAGCACGTCACTTTTAAGGATTTTCCCATCCGGTGCGCCCTTCCAGGCCGTCAGGCCCATGGTAGGATTGTAAAAATCTATCGTGCGCCTGACACTGCGCCCGCCTTCATCTTGAACTGTTTCCATTTTGGTAATAGTTGCGCCTCGGTCAAGCTCTTCCTCTTCATAGATATTTTGCAGATGCTTACTGATTGCCGGTGTTTTGACATCGAATAACTCTGCCATTGCCTTTTGTGTCAGCCAGAACGTCTCGTCTTGGAATACCACGCTGACAAATTCCTACTCGCCGCCGTTGTTGTAGAGCAGGATTTTTCCTGTCTTACCCGGTTCCTGATCCATCGCTTCCTCCAATCAAGACTATAAGCTCAATTCTTACACAGATAATATTGTATCACAGACAGCGAAAGAAAGCAACCGGAAAATCCATCGGATTGGAAAAGAGGAGCCCGCAGACCTTCCTGCGGGCTCCTCGTCTTGTCATTCAGCGAACACCTTGCACAATTCCACAAAGCACCCTTCCAACGCATGGACCTTGGCAATGTCGTTTTTCTCGTAAAACCCTTGAACAATAAACCGGCCGTCCTCCAGCAGGAACACTTCCACCGTCTGCGCCTCCGGGCTGACGATCCAGTACTCCCGCACCCCTGCCCGCTGGTACAGGTCCAGCTTCACCAACCTGTCGTGCCGCCGGTTGGAGGGGGAGAGGATCTCGATCACCATATCCGGCGCGCCTTTACAGCCGTGGGCGTCCAGCTTGTTCCGGTCGCAGATGACGGAGATATCCGGCTCTACGACGGTCCGGACATTGGCGGGGGGATCGCCCTCCCGCTCAAACAGCCGCACGGCGAAGGGCGCGGGAATGGCAAGGCATTTTTTGCCCTCCAGGAAATTGGCAAGCTGACGGAACAGCTCGCCGCTGATGATCTGGTGGCTCGTGGACGGCGGGGCCATCATGACCGCCTCACCGTCGATTAGCTCGATACGCTCGTCCTCATCCCAAGTCAAGTAGTCCGCATAGGTGAAAATAGTTTCTTTTTTTTCAGCAGGAAGTGCCATAGATATACCCCCTTGTCTTAATGCTTTCATTATACCGATTTCCAGCGAAAAAGGCAAGAAAAATATGAGGACCACTTCAAAAGCGCCTTGTTACATGGCCATTGCAGGGCCTTGTTCCTTTTCCTGCTCCACCTCCAGCTGGGCGATCCGTTTGCGGTTATAGCAGATCAGGCCGCTGGTAATCTCTTCCAGAGCCTGCTCTCCGGACAGGAACGTGGCGACCGTATAACCGGTCTCATGGAAACTCTGATACACCAGCTTGAGTTTCCTTTGCATCTGCGCGTCCTGTTTCTCTTCCCTGGTGAGCCAAATTTCTACAATTTTACTGTCGTTTCTGACGTTGAGCTCCAATCATCGATCACTTCCTCTGCCAATAGTTTCCTCTAAAGAGCCCGGCTTTATTCACATCCTGAGGTTGGGCCCCTGGTATTCCTCGTGGTCATCCCCGGCGTGGCCCTGAGCGATCTTCTTCTCCCGCTCCTTTTGGCGGGCCTTACGGTCCGTATGGGCCGGAGCGATGGAGACCGGGGCTACATCCCCAAGGCCCTCAAGATGGTGGCCGAGCCGTACCACAGCGCGGCCAAGCCCACCAGAACCGCCGGGATCGCCAGCCAAGTCCAGCTGGGGCGCGGCAGATGGATACGCGGGAGTGAGAAGCGCCGCTCTCTCTTTTTCCCAGCCTGTTGGAGGCTCTTCTGAATCAATTCCCCTGTGTCGGAGACCTCCTTTGCCAACGCGGTCATCTGCGCCTGGAGGGGGTGCGTCCTCTGGACCTTGAGGAGGTCGTACTGCGCCGCTGTCAGGCTGTACAGCGCGCTGAGCACCTCCAGCAGATCGTACCATTCGTCTGCGGTCGGGTGCTGCTCCGGCGGAGGTGCGGACGGCGGCAGGTTCCGCTGGCGCAGGTCCTCCAGCGATAAGCTCTGCTCTGATCCTGAATTCATGTTCCATGTTCTCCTTCAAATATTTTTCGTCGTGCAGGCGGTCATCCCGGCACTTTTTCCCATCGGGGGTGGCGTAGGTGATGTTCTTCCGGGCCTCCTGCCACCGGACGCTGTACCCCTCGCTCTGCATGAGCAGAATGAACTCGTTCCGGTCTCGGGCGTACCGCATACACTCGTCGATGAGATTCATCAGGCGGAATTTCCAGCTCTCGCCTTTGGCGGCGATGTGGTACTCGGCGTTGGAGAGGGACGCCACCTTTTTCTTCTCCTTCGGCTGGAATACCGGCAGGCCGAACTCCTGGCAGATCGTGTCGTTGCGCACTCGGAGTTCGGCCAGCTCCGGTTCGCTGATGTGGAGCTTCCTGCCGTCGTCCAGGCTGACACTGTTAATGATAAAGTGGGAGTGGATATGTGCCCGGTCCGTGTGGGTGCAGACCAGGACCTCCCGGCCTTGGAAATATTCTGCAAGTTTTAGTGCGGCGGCGTGGGCGGCGGGAGGATCGACCGCCTCTCCCTCTGGGAAAGACTGGACCATGTGGTAAAACATCCTGCCGTCCTCTTTGTGGTACAGGAGCTTGGTGCGGAGGAAATCGTCATAGACGCTCTCCGGACGGCAGTTATAGCCGCTGACCAACTGCTGGTCCTCCCACCGGGTCTTCTGCTCCTGCTTGACGTACCGCATGACCGCGCCCATGCCGCCGCGGCTCTGCCCCCGGGGGTAGTTGGTGAAACTGATGATGGCTATCTGCCCCGCCTCCCCTGCTCCTGGATGCTTCGGAGAGCGGCGCTGATGTCTGCCAGCTCCTGCGCGGTGCGCTCCAGGTCCACGGCGCTGATGCGCCCCATGTTGGCCAGGATGGTCAGGCGGTTCAGGATGTTGCCGATAGCCCTCTGCTGTTGCAGGACCTCTTTCAAGCCGTCTATCACTACGATCTGCCGGCCCAGACAGCAGCGGGTGACATACTCGCTCTGGGACAGACGGGCCTGCTTTGCTTTTTGCCGGATGACTGCCAGGTCTTCAGAGGCGATCCGGATGCTGAATGTGGTGTCTTTTTTCATCTCTCTCCTTTAAAAGTGGGTGCGGGCTTCTGCCCGCAAAATGCGGTTGGCAGGGCTGGGGCTTCGCCCCATGTCCAGACAAACGCGATGCTGGCCCCACCCGAAGGTGGGTCTTCTCCCGTCTACGGTACCCTGTCCGGTTTCCGGTGGCATGGTGTGTTTTCGTGCAGGCCCACAAGCGCCGAATGTGCCGGTTTTTCCAGGTGTGGGGCTTGTCCCCTGGACCGGCGGTTGAACCCGCACAAACGGCCTCACGGGGCCGGACAGGAGGCTTTGTGACAGTTGTGACGGCTGTGACAGGAATTTCAGCCCCAGTTTTTCCCGTCATTCCCGTCACTGGTGTCACAGGAGGAGCAGGCGATATGCAGTTGTCTGGATTCTCTGGTGCGGCTGCTGGAGACATGGATGCCGGATTTCTCCAGGTCTCCCGCATACCTGGCAAGCCTCCTGGACAGCACGCTGGGGGAAATCATATCCCCCGTTCTCTGTTTCAGCAATGTACTCAACTCCGTAGCGGTCCCGTTAAAAGATTGCAGTTCATGGAGAAAGCCAGAGAGAAAAATAAGCTCCGGATCTGTGGAAATATTTTCTCCCTCCAGCGGTCCGGTCAGCTCCCAGGTGTGCGTCTCCTGCCGAAAGCACAGTTCCAGTGTGCGGGACTCGATGTCCCGGCCCGTGCAGTGCAGTTCCGCGCTGGGACTGCCCCGGTCCTTCCGCTTCAGGACGAAGTTGGAATCTGTCACGCCGCTCAGGGCGGTCGTCCCGGAGATCATATTCATCGGATCGTTGTCGTTCATCTTCCGCAGGTGGTGGATCAGAAGGACCGCGATGTGGTGCCGGTCTGCCAGTTCCTTCAACAGGGAGAGCTCCCGGTAGTCGCCTGCATAGGAGTTGGCCTCCGGAAGGATATCGCGGATCTTCTGCAATGTGTCGATGACAACGAGGATGGTGTCCGGGTGTTCTTCGATGAAGTGTTCGATCTGCTCCTCCAGTCCGCCGCCGATCCTGCCGGACAGATTGGCAAAATGCAGGGCGCCCGGCGCGTCGTCCGTGATCTGGAACAGGCGATTTTGAATGCGGGCATAGCTGTCCTCCAGGCAGAGGTACAGGACCGTTCCCTGCGCTGTTGGCAGCTCCCACATGGGTTCTCCCTTCGATACGCAAAGGCAGATCCAGAGCGCCAGCCAGGATTTGCCGGTCTTGGGTGCGCCCGCCAGAAGATGCAGCGCCTCCGGCAGAAGGCTGTTCACAATGAACCTTGTGGCGGGCAGTGGTGTGGATAGCAGGGTGTCCGCGTCGATGGTATTCAGTTTTTGCATCTTTCACCTCCGGAAAAATATTCGATTGACTTTGTTGTCTGTTTCTGATAGACTAGCATCAAACTGCTTTAACAAACAGTCTAATCGTAAACTGAGTGTAACATGATTGTGCACCATTGTCAAGTCTAAATTTATTAAAAAATAAAGGTTGGTCTATTACAGGAGGAGTAAACTATGCCAGACTATATTTTCAAGACCTACATCCTTGGCGGGAGAGAGTATTTTGTATATGGGGAGCGATACGCACCTTTCGAGCAAACAAATGAGGTCAAAGAAAAAGACTCCCCATTTCTGGAAAGTCTTTTAGAGTTGCTGTACCTTGATATCTGGAAGTATGAACCCTTGTTCAAAGATATGGAGCGGGTAATCCGGGAAATTTATCGGGAGGATGATTACAGCTATCAGGCCCGGCTGAGCGGCTTGCTGGATGAACTTGCCCAGGTCCACATCTTTTTTCAACAGACACGCTTGGATTGGAAATATCGGCTGAGCTTGGTCGGTACGCCTAAGGCGGGTGACTTGTTTGACCTGCTCCCTATCAAGAAGCTCACGCATATCCCATCAACAGTTCATGAGATGCAGCGGCAGATCAAAGGTATTTTTGAGCGGGTTCTGGATATTGATACCGGTACTGATCCTGTCCAGAAGCGGATGACGCGATTTCTCCGCAATGAGGATTACGCCAGGCGCACCTTTGAATTTGCCGCTTCTCTTCCTCTGCACTTTGAGGCTACAGGCCATGATACCTTCGGAGAGGTATTGTATCCCAGAGATGTTTATGACTTGATCGAGTACTCCCTGAGAGAAGCTATCAAGCGGGAACAGCGGATGCGGGTCTGTAAGAACTGCGGCCGCTATTTTGCCATCGCCCGGCGGAGCACTGCCGAGTATTGCGAGAGGCCCATTGACGCCAAAGGACGGACGTGCAAAGATGTTGGTTCGATCGTCCAGTGGACGAAGAATCGGGCAGATGATGATATCTTCAAGGCTTACCGCAGAGAGTACAAGCGGCGCTTTGCCTGGATCAAGGCGGGCAGGGTCACTGCGGAGGAGTTCTATGCCTGGAGCGAGAAGGCGCGGGAGAAAAAGGCGGAGTGCGACAGCGGGAAAATCTCCTTGGGGGAGTTTGAAGGGTGGTTGAGGGAGTCCTGAGAGCTTTAAAATGCATATGTTGGCTGAGATTTACCATTTGTTTGGATAAAATATCCTGTTTTGCAATGCCCAAGCTAAATTTTGTCGGAAATAATCGCTGTGCCCTATCCTTTGTCAGAAGCAGGCATCATTCCGCACTGCCCGTTATCGTAAAATGTCCTTCCCCAGCCGCTGATAATACCTCTCCAGCTTCTCCTCACAGATCTGCTGAATCTCCGCCTTTTCATCCTCCCCCAGCCGCTTCCACACCGCCTCATCC
This sequence comes from uncultured Oscillibacter sp., assembly GCA_951800675.1. The sequence continues at coordinate 7,614 of CATOKC010000092.1, read as the reverse complement.
ACCTGGATGATCCCCAGGGTCCTGGTGTGCCGGAGCATCTGCATATCCTCGAATCGCTTGAAGGGGTTGGTCAGGATGTTCCGCTGGGCCTCGCTGCTGGTGTAGTTCCCCTTGGCAAAGATGCTGTTTGCTTTCTCCACCACCAGTCCTGCGGTCCGCCGGGCCTCGTAGTAGGTACGGAAATAGTCCGCAATGTCCTCCAGCCTGACGCGCCCCTTTTCGTCGGCGTACCGCAGAACCGCCTTGAGCAGGACCGGCTTGTAGGAGTAGCTCATATCCATTTTCCGGACCATATCCAGGAACAGGTCCTTGCGGTTGGAGTCGTCTATCAGCGTCCAGCCGTACTGCCGGGCATACCGCTCCAGCGATTCCTCCTTAAAGTATTTGAAGGTCCGGTGCTCACTCATGGGCACAGTCAGGTCGGGGACCAGCTTTCCCTCCCGGACGTACCGCTCGATGGTCTCTGCCTGCACATTGACCCGGCGGACAAACTCCATCTGGGAGACCATCCCTTCCGCCTCGTCCTGCCAGTTGAAGACATCCACCAGCTCATAGTCCGTGGCGTCCACCGGCCAGTCCAGGAGGGCTGCTGGCTTCTCCCAGCGGGCATACAGCTCCGCCTCGGCGGCGCGCCGGTCCTGGGGGGACAGGACCAGCTCCCCGGGGCGGTAATTCCTCAGCTTGAACAGCCGGTGGAGGGACATGGGCACATTGTACTGGCTTGCGTTGTCCACAAAGTCGAAGACCATCAGGCTCTCCTTGCCCTCGTACAGCCGCATCCCCCGGCCGAGCTGCTGGGTGTAGAGCACCCGGGACATGGTGGGCCGGACCATGAACAACACCTCGATCTCCGGACAGTCCCAGCCCTCATTCAACAAATCGCAGGCGCAGAGGACCTGGAGCTCCCTGGAAACAAATTTCTCCTGAAACCTTTCACGCTCAGCACGCTTCATATCCCCCGCCGCCGCGGCAGCGGGCACTCCGGCCTCCTGAAAAAGGGCCGCAATCTCCTTCGCGTGCCAGACAGAGGCGCAGAACACCACAGTCCGCCGTCCCCGGGCATACCGGAGCCATGTGTCCACGATCAGGCGGTTGCGCTCGGGCACATAGATTTTTGTCTCCAGGTCCCGGATGTTGTAGCGGACGCTGTTGAACCGCACCTTGGTCAAGTCGATGTTCGTCCGGATGCGGATGCACCGCACCGGCGTCAGCTCCCCCAGCTCTACGGCGGTCTGGATGTCCAGCTTGTGGGCGGTATTTCTGAAGATTTCCAAGATGCTCCTGCCGTCCGAGCGCTCCGGCGTAGCGGTCAGCCCCAGCGTAAACCGGGGCCTGAAGAAAGCCAATACCTTCTGATAGGTATCCGCCGCCGCGTGATGGGCCTCGTCTATGATAAGGTAATCAAACGCGTCATCCTTGAAAGCCTCCAGATGCAGCGCCACGCTCTGCACACTGCCGCAGACCACATGGGCCTCCGGCTCCTTCACGCCCTCCATGAAGCGCCCCGCCGCCGCCTCCGGCCACAGCGCCCGGAAGGTCTCCGCCGCCTGGTCTACCAGCTCCTGGGTGTGGGCCAAAAAGAGGGTCCTGCCTCCGCAGCGCTTTGCGTCCAGGACCGCTGTTACTGTTTTGCCTGTGCCCGTGGCGTGGCAGAGCAGGGCGATGGTTTCCCGGCGCTCCCGCATGGCCCGCAAAGCCTCCAACGCCTCCCGCTGGTGCTTTTTCAGCTCCAGGGAGCCGCCGTCCAGTGCTCTGCCCCGCTGGGGCGGCAGATAGTCCTCGATCTCCCGCAGCCGGGGCCGGTTCCCCAGAAAGACCCGGAGCTCGTCCTTCACCAACTCCGGCTGGAGCTGCATCTGCCGCACCGCCCACCGGTACACATCCCAGCCCAGATAGACCATGCTGTTCTGCTTGAGCAGGTCGTCATAGAACTTGCCGGACGCAACAAGGCCCTTGTGGTGGGACGCCTCGTCATCGATCTCTATGGCCACCCGGCGGCCATTGCTCTCCAGAGCAAAGTCCGCATAGCGGCTGTTCTGGTAAATGTCGTAGAAATGGTATTGGGAGTAGAGATACCCGGCCTTTTCCGCGCCGAACGCCTCGCTGAACAGTTGGATGAACAGGTCCTCCGCAATACTGCCGGAGGCAGAGTGCCGGACAGCCATGGCCGTTCCCTCATTTCTCTCTGACTTCCTTTAACAGGAGCTTCTTCTCAAATCCGCCTCTCTGGGCGGCCTTTTCCCGCCGCGCCTGCTCCAGCTCCCCCCAGGTCCAGCCCCGGGCCCGGACCACCGCCCGCAGGACCTCCAGCAGGTCAGCCAGCTCCTCAAGGGACTTGCTCTCCTGATACTCCTCCAGCTCCTCGGTCAGCTTGGCGTCCAGCATCTGGAGACAGCGGCTGTCGGAGAGGACCTCCACCGTGCAGGTCTTCCCGTCTGATGCAATGATCTCCGGGATGCGGTCGCGGACCAGCTTGTTGTATGTCTTTGTCATGACACAGCGGGCTCCTTATCCATATGATCTATGTCGAATTATGGCTCTTCGGTAGAATGTGTGGGTGGCAGATTTGCTGAAAATCAGCCATAGCAATGGTTTTCAGGCATTTGGAGTGGTACACAAAAAAGGGCTGAAAATAGCACCGTGTCACAAGCCAGTCAAGGCACCGGCTTTGCCTCGCCTGCGGCGGCCTTGACAGCCTTGCGCCACAGTGCTTGCAGGTAGTCAAGAGGGGCTTGCGCCCCTCTCTGGCAGATGCTGCCCATATCTGATTTTCCTACCCACACATTCTACCGAAGCCTCCGAATTATAGACTGAATGACAGCCCCTGTCAACCTGCCGTTCCCTCACGCAGGGCTCGTTTGATCTCCGAAATGACACGCAGCAGGAACTGCCTCTCATACGCGCTGCAATCAGCGACGACAGGGGCGAAAGCGTGGTGAAAGGCTGCGGGGGGATACTCCAGGCTGTCCGCCAGGAGCTCGTCCGTGGAAACCTGGAGCGCATTTGCCAGACTGACCAGAGTCTCCATGCTCATGATCTTCTTTCCACGCTCAATATGGCTGATATAGGCCGGACAGCATCCCACCAGCTCAGACAACTCCGCCTGTGAGAGCCCGTTTCTCCGCCTGAACCCCCTGATCTTTGCTCCAACTGCCGCATAATTGATACCCATACAAAAACCTCCTGAAAAATTTGCAAAGCATTGTATCGGTACCGGCCATTCAGCGGCGACAAGTCGAAAAAAGCGGGAAATATGGACCACAGGTCAGGATCATGACCTGTGGTTCATCGCTTTCCCCTGTAACCGGAGGTATAATAGCGCTATTCTTTTACAGGAGGATATGTATGGAATCAACGGATATTTTTGACAGGATGAACGGCCTGGCTCAGCAGCCGTCCATGCTGCCCGCGCCTACAGGTCAATCCACTTTGCAGGAGCGGATAACCGCCCACAGGGCGTGGCTCCAGAGCATTCCCCGCGAGCGCCCCGACCCCGCAAGACGGTATCGGATCGGCGTCTATATCCGCTACTTCAACCAGACGCGCCACAGCGGCTATCTCGCCTACCACAAAAAGCAGTTCGAGGATACTGTCGCCCTCTGTCCCAACTGGGCGCTGGTGGACTTTTATGTCGATGAGGGCGCTGCGGCGCCCAGCATGGCGTCCGCGCCCGCCTGGTGCCGCCTGCTGGAGGACTGTTCTGCCGGGAAGGTGGACCTGATCCTCACGCAGAAGATCTCCAATGTCTCCAGGAGGCCCCTTGAGATGACCTTCTGCGCGAAGCTTCTCGCCCGGCAGGAGCATCCAGTGGGGATCTATTTCATCTCCGAAGACATTTTCACCCTGGCATCCTACTACACGGCGGACCCGGCGGATGGTCTGTTCCAGCCGCCGCCCGACCGGCAGGTTCTGCCGGAGGAGCGGCAGTGACGGGCGGAAAGCGGCGCGAAGAGGAAGAGCGGGCCAAGCTCCGCGTCCGCAGACACCTCCACGTTACGGTGGACGAGGCCAACTATACGTACTTCCCGGAAAAAAAGCCCGTCGATTTTCACAGCAGCGACCTCCACCAGCGCGTGGCCGTCTACGCCCGTGTTTCAACCGGAAGTATCAGTCAGGTCAGCTCCTTTGAGCTGCAAAAGGAGTACTACAAAAAATTTGTCACCTGCCGCCCCAACTGGGAGCTGGTCCAGATCTACGCTGACTCCGGCGTTTCCGGCACCTCGCTCAGGCATAGGGACGCCTTCAACCGGATGATAGCTGACTGTAAGGCGGGAAAAATCGACCTCATTATCACGAAAAATGTCTCCCGCTTTGCCCGGAACCTGATCTTATGTATCCAGATTGTTCAGGACCTGGCCGGGCTGGACCCGCCGGTGTGCGTGTTCTTTGAATCGGAGCAGATTTTCTCCCTGGATGAGACCTCGAACGAGGCACTCACATTCCTTGCGCATATGGCGGAGAAGGAGTCCCATATCCGCAGCCGCAGCATGGAGGCGTCCCTGCGGATGCGCCTGGACCACGGCATCCCGCTGACGCCGAAGCTGCTGGGCTACACCCACGACAGCGAAGGGAACCTGACCGTCAACCCCAAAGAGGCTCCCACCGTAAAACTGGCGTTTTATATGTGCCTCTACGGCTATTCCACGCAGGAAATTGCGGACACTTTCAATTCCTTGGGGCGCAAGTCCTACCTCGGGAACGTCAAGTGGACCGCCAGCGGCGTCGCCGGCATTCTGCGCAACGAGCGTCACTGCGGCGATGTGCTCACCAGAAAGACCTACACCCCCAACTACCGCGACCATCTCGCAAAAAAGAACCGGGGTCAGAGGCCCCGGAGCTGGTATAAAAATCATCACGAGGCCATCGTTTCCCGGGATGACTATGCCGCCGTCCAGAAGATACTGGACAACGCGCGATACGGGGCCCGGCAGGTCCTCCCCGTGCTCCGCGTCATCAAGGAGGGCTCTCTGCGCGGCTTTGCCGTCATCCACCCGCGTTGGGCGGGGTTTGGCCCGGGAGATTACCTGTCCGCCTCCCAAGCCGCGCCCTGGAACGAAACGCCTGCGTCACAGATCGAGGCGAATGCCGGGGACTTCGACCTGCGGGGATTTGAAGTCACCAGAGGGGAATTCCTGCGGCCCGCCCATCTGCCGGCCGTGCGCTTTGGAGGCCGGCAGGTCCATTTTAACGCGGCATGTGTCCGCGCTCTGGGCGGGCAGGAGTATGCGGCCCTGCTGATCGACCCGGTCCGCAAACGCTTTGCCGTGCGGCCCGCGGGTGAAAAGGACCGCTGTGCGGTGCGGGTCTCGACGGTCCAGCGGGAGGTCCGCCGTCCAAGGACAGTCGCCGCAACAGCGTTTCTAAGCACGGTCTTCCAGCTTTTCGGATGGAACAGCGCCTATCAGTACCGCATTTCCGGTTCTCTCTGGAAAAACGGGCACGAAACTGTATGTGTTTTCCGCGCGGAAGACGCGGAGGTCCGCCTCCCTGTGCAGATGCTGTCCGGCGGGTCCCAGCCGCTCTTTTCCGCCGGGCGCTATGTCCGGGCAGTCCCGGAATCCTGGACAGCCGCCTTTGGCAGACCGTTTTACGCGCACCAGTCAGAAAGCCTGCGCTGTCCGGAGGGGCTGGCCTGCGGGGGAGAGCCTGTTGAAACCGGAGAAAAACTCCAGGTGACCGGCAGAGAGGAGTTGCGGCGGTACATCCGGCAGGAATTGCGGGAGCTTCAGCCAAAGGAGGCGGCGGATGGATGAGCGACAGATCACACAGTGGACATCTGACAGCAGTGCGCCCAACAGCTTTCAGGTGGTCCGGCAGGAGTTCTTCTCCCACACCAGAGAGCCCATGCTGACCTTCAGCCGCTGTCGCATCCATGTCAACGCGGTCTGTCTTACAAAGTTTGAGGGTGCGATGGGCGTGCAGGTGCTCATCGACCAGGAGGCGCGGGTCCTTGCCCTGCGCCCCGGTCAGGAGGGGATGCGGGATGTCTGGCCGTGGTGCGGCGTCTCCGGCGGAAAACGTCGGCCCCGGCAGACGGCTTGCAGGCTCTTCTTTGCGAAGGTGGCAAGCATGATGGGCTGGAGCCCGGACTGCCGCTACAGGGTCCTGGGTAGGCTGGTCCGGGCTAACGGCGGGGCACTGCTCGTGTTTGACCTGACGGCGGCGGAGGCGTTTCCCCAGGGCGCAGGCCCCTCCGCGCCGGTCTTTCCGGAGAACTGGCGGGATTCCTTCGGCCTCCCGGAGCCGGAACACCGCCGCTTCCTGGGGGTGCGTACCTTTGACGGCCACGCCATTTTTACCGTTACGGAAAATGCGCAGGAGGGAGAAGATTCACATGGATAAACGAAGCTTACGGGAGCTCAAGATCGACAGGGAACTCCAGAGCCTGGTCGTCCCTCTCTCCAGAGCGCAGTATGCACAGCTGGAGGCCGACGTGCGCGCGGGCCGGTGCCGCGAGCCGCTCCTGACCTGGCGCGGCTGTATCCTCGAAGAGTATGAGCGATATGAGATATGCGCCCGGCACCACATCGAAATCCCCGTGGCGGAGACGGCTTTCAAGTGCCGGGAGGCCGTGACCGCATGGCTCTGCGCCGGACAGCTGGAACGAACCGGCCTCACGGAACAGACCAGGCGATGTTTGATGGGAATATGGCTTGAGGCGGAGAAAGCCCTCAACAGGGAAAAATACGGCCACCCCAAATCAAAGGAGACCGAGCGCCGCATTGCGGCCCGCGCCGGCGTGGCTCCGGCGAGCGTCCAGAGGTACGGGAGGTACGCAAAAGCACTGCGTCAGATGGACGCGGTGCACCCCGGGCTGCTATCCCAAGTACTGTCCGGCAAATGCGCGCAGCCGATCCAAAAAGCCGTAGAGACGGCAAAAATGCACATAGAAAAACGATCCGCTTCTGTGAAGGATATGCCCGCCTACGACCCGGACGCGACACTCACAGGACTTGCTCTGACAGCCCCGTCGTGGGCAGGCTCCATCCGACGAGTCCGTGAACGGGCGGATATGCCCGCGGTGTCTCCCGCCGCAAAAGTCCGTCTCGCGGCAGCTCTGGAGGAACTGCAAAACGAGATCGCTTCTATACTTTCTGTAATTGAGGAGGATCCTGATGGACTTTCGTGACTTTGTTCCCAACGTCTGCTTTGAGCAGATCCCCATCAAGAACCTGGTCTCCAACCAGGACTATCAACGCAGTCTCTCGCCGGCACACGTCGCCAAGGCCGCCGCGGAGTTCGATATCTACCAGATCAATCCGGTCAAGGTCAGCCGGCGCGGCGGTGTGAATTACGTCTTCAACGGACAGCACACCATCGAGATCGTAGCGGCGGTCTCCGGCTCCCGGGACACCCCTGTCTGGTGCATGATCTACGACGACCTGAGCTACGAGCACGAGGCAGACATTTTTGCCAATCAGATGCGGTTTGTCAAAAAATTACAGCCCTTTGAGATCTTCAACGCCAATATCGAGGCCGAAAATCACACCCAGATGATGGTCCACAGCCTGCTCCGCTCCTATCAGCTGACGGTGGGCCCAAAACGGCGTCCCGGCGTGATCTGCGCCATTTCAACGGTGGAAGCCATCTGCCAAAAATATGGGTACCCGGTGC
>CATOKC010000091.1 GCA_951800675.1 uncultured Oscillibacter sp. | reverse complement strand
GTACTTCGCTCCCGCATCGCCCTTGACGGTGATGCTGTAGAGCAGGGTCACGCTGCTGCCGTCAGCGGGCAGGACCACGGTATCCTGGGTGTTGATCTCCACACCAGTGGGGATCGTCACGCCAGCGGGAACGGTGGTCAGACGCTCCTTGGCCACGCTGGTGATGGTCTTCTCGACCTCGCCAGGCGTTTCCTCGGTATCGCTCTTGCCGCCAGCCGTCGCGGTGTTGGTCAGATTACCTTCGCTGTTCAAGGCCGTCTTGGTGAAGCTCTTGGTCACGTAGATGACCGCGTCGCTATCGCCAAGGGTGTGCTCCTCGCCCAGCGTCGGCCCGCTGATCCAGGTCGCGCCGGTATCGCTCACGGTGTACTTCGCTCCCGCATCGCCCTTGACGGTGATGCTGTAGAGCAGGGTCACGCTGCTGCCGTCAGCGGGCAGGACCACGGTATCCTGGGTGTTGATCTCCACACCAGTGGGGATCGTCACGCCAGCGGGAACGGTGGTCAGACGCTCCTTGGTCACGCTGGTGATCTGCCCCTGCGTCTTCACCACGACCTCGCCGGTCTTCGCTGACGGCTCGGAGTCGTTCGGCCCTTTGCCCTTGACGGTGGCGGTGTTCTTGACGCTTCCGGCGGTCACGTCCGCAGCGGCGACCGTATAGGTATACTTGATCTCCTTGGACGCGCCGTGGGCCAGATCGCCGATGCTCCAGTCACTGCCGGTGGCAAGCGTGACCTTAGCCTTCATGGCGTCGTCCACGACCACGCCGGTCAGGTCCACGTCGCCGGTGTTGGTCACCTTGACAGTGTAGGTGATGTCCTCACCCACCTTCACACCGGAAGTCGGATCGGCGCTCTTGGTGATGCTCAGGCCGGCCCACTGGGCGGTGACGGTCAGGTCCTTGTCAGGACTGACGGACGCGCCGGGGGCGTAGTCCTCGTTGTCGCTGCCCTTCCAGCCAGCCAGGGTCAGGCCGGTCTTGGTGATGTTCGCTGCCACGGGCAGCGTCACACTGCCATTCGCCAGCTCAGACACCTTGTTGCCGGAAGTCTCAGCGTCCGTCCAGTTGCTGGGCAGGGAACTCTGCCACGCGCCGCCGTTGGGGACTGCGGTGACCTTGATCGCCTCCCACGTAGCTGTGTAGCTGCGATCCCCTGTGCTGCCCTGCTCAATGGTTACCGTCTCTGTTGCTCCATCCAAGCCGGTTCCCGTCCAACCCAGGAATTTATAGCCTTCTTTAGTAGGGTTCTGGAGGGTAAAGGTGGGCGTCACGATGGAATAACTGGTAGGATTGGGGTTGTTGTCAGCAAATGTGCTGTTCTCCAGCCCATCGTAGGTGATAGAATACGGCGGTGTCTGCGTCCACTGAGCATAGAGCGTGGTGGTCTCATTGAAGCTAGCGTCAGCACCAGGCCGATACAGGCTTTGCCCGATACCATCTGGCGTTGTACTCCAACCCTTGAACAGCAAGGTAATGTCCTGATTCTGGTACTTTGCTCCAATTCGCGTAGCACTGTCGGTCGTGCCGTCGGGACCAACGGGAGTAACCTGGGTATTATTGAAGTACAACGTCCCTACGGGCTTCGCCTCCACCGTCGCTGCACCAGGTATGCCGATTACGGTCAGCGGAAGCCCAAACCCAGAAGTGTTCGTTGACACGCCGTTAGGCAGATTCAGGTTATAGGTCAGCTGCAGGGAGTTCTTGGGAATCACGGCGCAGTCAATGTGCCAACCGTCATAGTTATTGCCGTTATTTTGGTACTTGACTACATAAGGAACTACCTTGTATTGCTCTTTGTTGCTATCAGTCAGAACACCACCGGCACCGATCACCTGATACATGTTCGCCGTTGCCAGGACATCAAGATACTTGCTCCAGAATGCCTCATCCAGCTTCAGCCATTTCTTTGTTTTCACACCGGTAGAGTCGGCAACGCCCCAAGAACGGTCATTGACATTGGTCGAAGCAATATACTCCGGACTGTTTAGGATCTCAGTCTTCACGACTTCTGCGGGATTTTTCGTAAAAGTAAGATCCCACTGATTGCCTGTTGTTGCAATGGTATACCCGCCATTCGACTTCATCAAATGATCCCACGTGCATCCGCTAACTGTACTTGGCTCACTCGGGATACCATTACCGTTGGGGTTGTTTCTGAGGATCGTTATGACCAGCCACTCATCGACAAACTGGTCTGGCAGGGTGTCATTTGCATCGCGAACTCCGTCAATACCGGCATCGTTTTTGAATGTCGCACCTTCTGCCACATATACCTTTGTGCCTTGCTTTTGGGTGCCGACCCAGCATTCGCCGATGGTTGCGCCGGACTCAGCAATAAACTCCCCCTTAGCCACATAGACTGCGCCGCCGGCATCCTTGGCACCACAGTGTGCAATGGTAGAACCCTCCTGCATGGTAAATTTCCCGCCATTCAGATAGACTGCACCGCCCTTTTTAGGGCCATCGCCATTATAGAACCGGCCCTCAGCCAGCTTTGCACCGCTGCCCAGGACACACTCACCGCCGTTTACTACGACCATACTAGCACCGGAGTCGGGCGTGTTGTTTGTCTTATCGCGGCTTTCTATTGTGACATTCCGCAGGGTCAGCTTTGCGCCTGCTGGCACAGAAAACATGGGGCAGCTGAAGCCGCCTTCGGTGTCACGGCGGATGGTCCCACCATTGGCATAGACAGTGACATCCAACCCGGCGGGGATATTCAGCGTCTGGTTGAACCAGATATCTGCCTGCACCTCAATGCTGATAATAGTATCTGCAGTCTTCTCGTTCAGCCACTCCTGCAACTGCTGAATACGATTATCAGCATTGTCACAGATGGAGTATGTATTCTCCGCCCCTGCTGTCCCGGCATCTTGGGCCATTGCCTGCGCAGGAAGCAGGGAGAAGCACATGACGAAGGCGAGAAACAGGGCAAGGCCGCGTTCGCGCAGGGTCTTAAAATGTTTCTTCATGATAAAATTTTCCTTTCTTTGCAATATTCTCGGATGCAAAGTGTCCGGCGGGCGGGCTACCATTCCGTGGATATCCGGGACATCCGATATCCCAGGATCTGCACGGGGAAGGTCCAACCTTTGCGTCATCGGGTTTCCCACGATTTTGCCGATTGCAGTCCGGCGAACATAGCGCCCTCCTGGCTGGCTGCCAGGCGCGCGACAGTCCCGTAACTTTGCGCCGCCGGATTTCTCCGGTTTTGCCGACGCGTCCTCACGCTCCGCTCCCGCCGCCGCAGACGCTTACCGCGGCGGGGCAGTCCCACGGCGGGCTGGTTGCAGTTTTCATGCTGTGGCCTCCTCTCCCATACGTTTATTTGAATCAGCCGTCCGCCGCCTGTTGGGCGGCTTTTTCGGCGAATTCACGTAAAAACGGCTCAAATATCTCCTCCTCGGCCCGTTTCCGGGCCTTCACCGCGTCCTCAAAATCCCCGTAGCAGCCCAGGTAATGACGCTTGCCTTTGAAGAAAATGACAGCCTTCCACTTGTTGGCGGCGGGGACCCACTCCACGCCGGTCACGCCGCTGGTATTGTTCTTGCGGATAGTCTTGGAGCAGATCAGCTCCACAAACGTCCCATCCACGAAGTTCCAATAGGGCTTGCAGCCGCAGCTGGTCTGCCCGCTGCGCAGATGGGCGGTCATGACCGCCAGCTCCTTTCCGCAGTCGCACCGGCATTTCCACGCGGTCATGGACCCGATGTCCTCCGCCGGTTCCAGCGCCGTCAGCATACCAAACCGCTGGCCGGTCAGGTCCAGCCGCTGGTCGCTGTAGTCCCTGCCAAGGGGCGGGCAGGCTTCCTCGATGGGCCGCAGCTCGCTTTGGGGGATCTCCCCGTCGCAGGCGGCCAGGAACGGCTCGAATACGTTTTCCTCCGCCTGTTTCCGGGCCCTCACCGCGTCCTCGAACTTCTCGTAACAGCCCAGATACCGGCGCTTGCCTTTGAAGTGGATGGTGGCCCGCCACCGCTGCTTTCTCGTCACCCACTCCACGCCGGTGACGCCGCTGGTGTTGTTGCTGCGGACTGGCCGGGTGCGGATCATCTCCACGCAGGTCCCGTCTATATACGTCAGATTGGCCCGGGCGATCTCACAGGGCAGCTTACCAAAGTGCTCCTTGTCGCAGCCGCAGGAAGTCTGGCGCCCACTCCGGAGGCGCTGGGTGATGACTGTGGTTTCTTCCCCGCAGTCGCAGCGGCAGCGCCACGCCGTCCGCGGGCCGATGTTTGCCGCGGGCTCCAGGACCGTCAGCCTGCCAAACCGCTGCCCGGTCAGGTCCAGTTTTTTTCGGGAATGTCCCGCCATACTGGTTCAGCTCCTTCTTGTAGACAAAATAAACATTTTGTCGCAAAAGAACTGCCGCGCCGGTGTCTGCGGCATCCATTCCGACAAAAAAGTGCGAAAAAACAATCCAGATGGCGGGTTGTTAAAAAAATAACAGCCGTGGGCTAGGTTTTTTGCGCCTTTTTCAGCTTTTCGCTGAATTTTGAAAAGCGTCTTTCCTTTTTTACCTGTCGTGCTATAATGGAGATGACCGATCTGGGGCGAAAAGGAGGGCTTTTTTCTCCCCGCCCCAATGGCGGATATGTATACCCGGTAGACGAAATGTTTATTTTGTGTATTTTGCCAATTCCCTCACAAAATCAGGTCCAGCTGTTCGAGCTGTCTGGCGTGTTCCGCGCCGGTGGTCATGAGGTAGAGGCGGGTGGTGTCGATGGAGCTGTGGCCCAGCAGGTCCGCCAGCTTGGCGATGTCCCGGCTGGCCCGGTAGAACACGGTGGCGAACAGGTGGCGCAGATTGTGGGGGAAGACCTTGGACGCGGCGACGCCCGCCGCCTTGCAGATTGCCTTCATCTCCCGCCAGATCTGGCCCCGGGACATGGGCTTGCCGCTTCTGGTGCGGAAGATCTCGCCGGAGGTGATCTTCTTCCTCTTGGCGTACTTGAGCAGCTTCCGGCAGAGCTTCCGGGGCAGGAGGATGCTGCGGACCTTGCCCTTGAGGGCCACGTCCGCCCGCATATCCCGCAGGGCCTCCACGGTGATGTGGCACACCTCGGACACCCGCACGCCGGTGGCGCAGATCGTCTCCATGAGCAGGAGCAGGCGGTCCAGTCCCTGCCGCTGGGCGGTGTTCAGCAGGCGGCGGTACTCCTCCCTGGTCAGCTCCCGGGCCTCGTCCCGGAAGACGCGGCGCTGGATCCTCACGGACTTCACCCTGCACTCGCCCAGCCCCAGGAAGCCCAGCAGCCCACTGACGGCGGAGAGCTTGGCGTTGACGGTGGCCGGGGCGAGGGCTTTCGCCAGGAGGTGCTCCTTCCACTCCGCCACCCGCTCCTTGGTGACCGCCCTGTCCTCCAGCCACCGGCGGAAGACCCGGATGTCCCGGAGGTAGTTTTCGATGGTGGCGGGGGCGCGCTCCTCCTGCCGGAGGAAGCTGGCGTAAGCGGCGATGTCGGCGTCGGTCAGCGTGCGGTTCTTCATGTCTTTGATCTCCTTTTTAAGGTGCGGAATGGGTTTATTTTACCTTTTCAAGGGGGATCATATCTATCTCTGTTGGAGAATTTTGTGTGTCTTTCTCTGTTTTGAATCCTTCAAGTGAGTCCTTCCTGGCGGCGCATGGTGAGGCCGTCCCTGTGTCAGCAAAAGGCCGCATTTCCCTCTTGGCGGAAATGCGGCCTTTTTGCGGCCTACGAACTGTCGCAGATCCTGTAAAGGTTGGAGGTGCATCCACCGTTTTCCCGCCAGCGGCTCTCCTTTAATAGATAGCCAGCTGTGCAGAGATCGTTCAGCGCCCGCTGGACGGTAGCGCGGGAGAGGTGCAGCTCCCGCGCTATGGTCTTGATGGACGGCCAGCAGGTCCCGTCCTTGTTGGTGCGATCCTTGAGATACATATAAACCGCAACCGCCCGGTGGGGCAGATCAGCGGCGTAGATCGAATTGAAATAGCCCATCACGACGCCTCATGTGCGGAGGGACGATCCATCCCCCTCCTCTTTGCAGTTGAGGTGCTGCGCCTTGGATCGACTCTCAGTCTGCTGGGCAGACAGCGGGACAGTTCCCAATTCGGGTGGCGGGTACTTTTCCCTGATCGCTGTCTCCAGCTCTTTCCGATCCGCATAGTAGACCTTTCGCTGGCCATGCTCCGGCGTCTGGTACGCTTCTCCGAAGGTGATCCCCCAGTCCAGGAACAACCTCAGCCGCGTCCGCATGGGATTCGTGCCGGTCTTCATAACGATGAAGGAACCTTTGGGGATCGCTTTCAGCTCGTCAGGACTCATCAGCGGACGGCTTACCATCTGGAGGGACTGGTTGGAGCCATCCTTTGCCTTGGTAATGTAACCGCTCTGCACCGTCTGATTTCCCAACGCTTTGGACAGCACCTCCGCCGTCTGACTGTTGGGTGCGAAGCCTCCAAAAATCGTGTCCTGGCAGTTATCCTGCAAGATCTCAGACCCCTCTTTTCCGTAGTTTTTCTCCAGCTGCGACAGGGATTGGATAATCGGCACCAGCGTCAGCTTCCGGGACCGGCCCGCGGAGAACAACGGCAGGATGTCGAAGGGCGGCATGGTCCCCAGCTCATCGCAGAAGAACACCACACGGTTTTGCAGTTTCCCGCCGTTCTCATCCGCCACAGCGAACAACTCATGGGACAACTGCTGGATCATCAATCCTGCCATGAAGTTTTTGCTGGGGTCTTCCTCCGGAAGGATCAGGAAGATGGCGGACTTCTTTCTGGCAAAATCCTCCGCATTGATGCTGCTCTCGAAGCACAGCACCTGCTCAAGTTCGCTGTCAAGGAAACTGTTCAACCGGGACAGCACCGTGGACAGAACGGATGCCATGGCCTGATCTGAAGTGTTCAGCGCGGCGCCGGCGAACCATCTGGCCTTGTGCTCGGATGGCAGTTTGTTCATGAGTACCTGGAATTGACTCTTGCCCTTGTTCACCCCGGTGGCAGGCTCCAACAGATCCTGCACCAGCTTGAACACGGATACGATGTGACGCCGCTCCCGCATCTTTCCATCGATCTCCTTCGGCGGCAGGAACTCCGCCAGCAGAAGGATCACAGCGGTCAGAAGGCCCTCGGCAGAATCGTAAAAATACGCATTCTGGCCTCGATTGGAGCTGTCTCCATCAGGACTGATGATCGTCTTGGCGAGGATCTTGGCGTATTTCTCCGCCTTGGCTTTCGCTGCAATGTTTTCAGGATCCTTCACGGAAATGTCCATGTACTGATTGACCAGCGCAAGAAAATTGTTCCCGTCAGACCGTGTGGGATTCCGTAGATCGATCACCGCCACCTGATAGCCATAGCACTGTGTCGCAATAGTTCCGTAGTTCCGGGCGAGATCTCCCTTGGTGTCAAGGGCCAGGAAACTCATCCCGCTGGCGCAGGCGAACTCCAGATTCGGGTACAAAAAGAACGCCGTTTTACCGACGCCGCTGGCGCCGATCATCAGGCAGTGGACGTCATCGCTGTCGATCAACGCCGTCACTTTATCCTTCTTCCCTGTGGAGCCGAGGATCAGTCCCTGCACCTTCGGCAGGTCTTTTCCCTGCCGCCACTCATCCACCTTGAACAGCACCCGCGAGTAGGTCTGGGAAATTTCCTGCGGCGTAGCCCAGCGAGCGGTTCCATGCTGACCATCGCCTACAACCTTGCTCTTGATATTTAACGACCCGCTACCAGATCTGGAGGTGGCAAACCAGATCAGCAGGAGCATCCCACCGCCCAGGCCGATCAACAGCAGGACCTGTGGCGGGAGCACAGTCAACTGCTCCATCCAATCAAACACGGAGATCACCTCGCAAACTACCTCCACAGAGCGCTGCCGCTGGATAGTACGCTTCGTCAAACTCGACGTACTCACCCATGATGGAAATGGCTTTGAAGTTATCGCCGCTATCCAGTACCCGCCGCCACATTTCCTCCGCCCGTTCCATCTGTCCGGCCTGACGGAGCGCCCGGTTGACGATGCACAGCAGATTGAAAGTGTTCCCGTATGCTCCCAGAACAGGAGCCACCGGCTTCGGCGGCGGCAGGCACTCAGGACATTCGATCTCCATGATTTGCAAGATGTATTCCCGCATTTTCTTCTGTATCCCTCTGGGCAGATCCGCATGTATGGTCGCCAGTGATTCTGTAGACTCGAAACCGAGCCACTTCTCCAGTTTCTTCACATCCTTGATGGTGATATACCGGAACGGCTTTCCGGGCATGGTACCTATGAGTGTGCGGTGCTTGTCCCGAACTCCGATGGGGATACCATAGCGCAGCGCAATTTTCGCTTGAGGCTGCGTGAGATAGATGAGCTGCTGCTTGCCGGTATAGCCGCTGCCCTCGTGAAAATCGCTGATGTAATAGGCGATCAAGCTGCGGATCGCCTCCAGAGCGTTTTCTTTTTCCGCTTGCATATTGAATGGTCATCCTCCTTTACATGGTCATTGTCATCTCGTGTTGTGGTGCAATTTGTTCCTGTTTCTGCTGCTGCTTTATGAGGTCTGCCTCATATTTGACCGGCACTTTAGCGAAGGAGACCGACAGTTCCAGCCAACTGTCCGCTATTTCTTGTTTCTCTATCTTGCTGCGGACTCCGGATGCAGAGGCTTTCTCCAGAACACCTTGGAGTTGTACTGTCAGCTCGGCACAGCGGCTTTTCAAGCTGCCGCGGTTCCGGTGGGGCAGAATGCGGCGCTGTAAATCGTCCACCAGTTCTTCAACCGAGAGTGGCTCTCCCATTTGATGAAGCTCCCGGCTATATGCAGACAGTGCCAGCACAGAAGCCAGCTCCATGCAGTCCACTGCCGCCTTCGTGCGCCCCGCACGGAGGCGTTCCGCATATCCGTGGAGCATAGCGACAATGTTCTGTTCCAGATGATCCGTGGCAGTATATTCTGCCATGCAGGCACCGATCCTGCCGTAGATTTCTGGTGCGGCGATGAGCTGCGGATGTTCCTCCGCCACCTGGGCGGGGAGTCCGTAGCGGGCCTTGATGTCCTCGTTCCAGTCCTTGCATTCGGATCGGAGGACCTCAATGCTGTCGTACCCATGCTCCCAGAGAATATCCGTCAACCGCCCGCTTGCCTCAATGCCCGCTGCGTCATGATCCAGACAGAGGCACACGGTACGGATTTCGGGGTTCTTCTCCAGCATCCAGAGCATGGCGTATTCTGCCGTCCCGCAGAGAGCAACATAGCTGTGCCGCTGCCAATCTTCCGGATGGAGGGTGATGTACGACAGCAGATCGATAGGCGCTTCAAAAATATAGAGCCGGTCGCTTAAGCCGGTGTGGTGGAAGCTGCACTGCGGATCGCTGCTCTCTATATTGATGCGGAATGTCCTGCCGATACTGTTGATGCTACGCTTATGGGCGTGGTGGGCAATGCCAGCGGTATCCTTGCCAACGAAGACCGCGTTGTGGTACTCCCTGGTTCCGCCTTTGAATTTCTCACAGCTCTCATAGAGCGATCCCTCCCGAACGAACGCGCTGACCACATCTCGATCCAGGAGCCGGTTCTTGAGTAAGTAAGCGTACATCCGGCGCATATCCTTGTTGGCGGGCGGCAGAGCGAACGCTTTCTTTTCTACCTTCTTCTGTTTTGGAGCGGCATCGTATGCCGCCCCCTGCTCCCCGCCCAGCAGGCGGGTGACGGCCTCCGGGTAGGTCAGACCGTAGAATTGCTGGACGAAAGAAATCGGACCGCCGCCCTGTTCCGTAGCGTGATCATACCAGCGGTTTCCTTGAATGGTGACGCTGTGGTCGCTGGCAAGCCGCTTTTCAAAACCGGAGGGCAGGAGTCTCTCGCCCTGCCGCAGCAGGAATTGTTCCAGATCAACTTCACTGGCACGGCGCTTCTGATCGTCTGTGAAATGGATGTATGGAATCTTTACCACCCCTTCCTTGATTTTCTTGTCTGCATCTGCTATACTGGTTGCCCGGAGGGGATAGAGATGCAAGTTGTTGTTTTGAACGGGATGCTGACCGAGGCCGAGCAGGATTCCTACATCCGTCAGGCCACGGCGGTGTATCCCGTGAGTATCATTGAGAAACTGTTTCTGAATGTGCAAGGCGACCATGTGGAAGTCAGCTATGATCTCCACCGCTTCCGCAACATGCGGAAGATGGGCGGCTACTGCATCGGGGAACCCGCTGACTGGAACGCCGCCAAGCAGGCGGAACTGCGGGACACGATCCCAAATTCGATAGACTGATCAGGCTGTTATGAATAACCAGGAATTGATCGCCAAGGTGAATTCATCCATGTACCGCCAGTGCAGAGACCGGGGATTCGCAGCTCCGGTAGACGTCCTGATGGACATTGGTGTGCTGCAAAAAGATAAATACGACGACTGGCGGTTCGGTCGGATCCCCTACCTGGAACGCGTCTGTATGGTCAACCTCGGAAAGCTGTCTACTGTTCGGCACCAGATGCGAGTCTACGCACAAAAGGCCGGATTGAAGCCCTCGTTTTGTTACTACAAGCAGTGGGGTACAAAGAAAAAGGACGGCCAAGGCCGCAAGCCTGTGATCCTTTTGCGCTTCAGCAAGAGCGGCGATCCGGAAGTTGAAAAATGGTACGCAACCCATTTTGTAGATACCAAGCGTGTTGCTGAAATCAAAGCAATGAAGCAGGAACCGCAGGCGAATCCAGATATCGAGCAGACATAGCTCTACGCTTTGCGCGGCATCATGCTGCGGTAAAACCTCCGCGCTCTAGCCCGCTGGTTGAGCCGCTTGTCCCACTCGATGATCTCACACTTGGTGCAGCGGAAACCATCGCCGTTGAAAATTTTCCCGCAGCAGATACACACGTGGCGGGGGACGATCTCCTCCCGCTCGCACTCGCAGAGCGCAGCAACTTTCTTCCAGGGCACTTCCCACCAACTTGCAGCCTCCACGGTGGCCTGCTCCCAGTTGGGAGCATCCACGACGGCCAGCCCGCACTCCGGATGGCGCACCCACCAGAGATGCTGGGGCGGCGCTTTCTTTGCTGTTGGCATCTTTTCACACCTCCTGCCAATCAGATTAGAGTTGCTTTTTACACTCTTTTAGGATATACTGTTGTAAGGAAAGTAAGGAATTTCTGTATTTGTGGAAAGGAGCTACTGATATGGAACTTGCAAAGGTCACGTCGAAAGGACAGATCACGATCCCGATCGATATCCGAAAAAAGTTAGGCATCCGGGAAGGTGATAAGATCCTTTTTATGGAAGAAAATGACCGTGTCATTATGATGAATTCCTCAATGGAAGCTCTTCGGACTGCGCAAAAAGAATTCGCAGGCGAGGCGGATCGGCTTGGACTGACGGATGAGCAGGATGTCGTTGATCTGATTTCAGAAATACGCCGTGAGAGGATGGGAACATAAGATGCGGGTCATGCTGGATACGAATGTTCTGCTTTCAGCCCTGCTTTTCCCCAGTGAACGGATGAACAGAATGATGCGCTGCATCTTCGAAGATCACCGGCTGGTGCTGTCATCTTACGTTGTGGAGGAACTGGGATTTGTCGTCAAACGGAAATTCCCAACGAAGATGGATACGATAGACCGGCTCTTGTCTTCTATGAGCTATGAATTTGTCTACACTCCACAAATGTTGGATAAAGGATCGTTTGAGATACGAGATCCAAAGGATTACCCCGTCCTATATACAGCTATTGTAGAAGATGTGGATGTGCTCATTACCGGAGACAAGGATTTTGCAGATGTCGGCATTGAGCGGCCAGAGATATTGACCCCTGCGGCCTTTATGTCGAAGTATCTGGACAATTAAGATCCTGCTGTTCATGCATTTCGCATCTCTGGCGCATGGTCATCCGGTTTGTGGCCATGCGCGATCTTCTTCTCCCGGAGCTTTCGCAGCAGCTTCCGGTCGGTGTGGTATACCGGACTGGCCGGTTGAGGCTGCTCCTGAAAAATCCGGCTCATGTGGTGCAGGAGGCGTGTCACGGAATTGAACAGCAGGGCAGAGGAATGGTCTTCATTCCTCTGCCCTGCTGCTGCATTTTGAGACATTAGTGTAGCATGGTTCTGCTCCAACTGCGCGCCGAGCCGCACCGCCTCCTGGATCACGATATTCTTGATCCGCTTGAACTCTTTCTGCCGTGAGAGCGGAATGCGTTCAGGCAAATCGTCCTTGTACGTCCGCAGGACCTCCTCCCGCATTTCATACCAGAGATTGTAAGCGGCGGCAACACGCTCGTCCCGCTCCAGCTCGTCCACGATCTCATCCACCAGAGATTTCGCAGCCGGCTTAAGATAGCCGTACTGTTTTTTGCCAGGTGTGCTTTTGAGCTGCCGCGACAACTCCAGCATCAACTGTTCAATGCGTTCGTTGGACAGCGTATCCTCCTGCATCTGCTGGATGAGCTGCCGCAGGACCTTCTGCGAATCCTGGTTCAGAGAATCACGCCGCTGGGTCTGTCTGGCATAAATCTCTGTCAGATCATTCTTGAATATCTCCTTCGTTAACCCTGATTTGATCCGCTCGATGCCATGCTCCGTAAGGTAGCCAGATTTGCCACCGGCACTGTAGCAGACCATATGCACATGAGGGTGGTGCGACTCGTTATGAAACGCAGCGTACCACCGGAACTGCTCCAGAGGGATCTTCATCGCCTGCGCCATTTCCACCGAATATGAGGTGAGAAATTCTTTCCACCGCTCCGCGTTATCGAAGCCCAACCGTGCGGCATCCTCGCGCTTCAGCGAAATTACCGGTAGCCAGACCGTGCCGGAATGGTGTGCGACTTCATCCTGAATTTTGGACAAGGTCAACGGCTCATCGCTGCCAGTAAATAACCCGTGGGAGCCGAACCGCTGTGCGCGAGGACGTTTGGCGATGTAGTCCACGTAGTTCTCCATCTTGGCGATCTGGTCGAGATTCTCCTCAACAGCTCGCGTAATGAACTCGGACGCATTGCTGCGAGTGGGAGATTCCAGGTAGTCAGCGTACTCCTCCAACCCCTTGCTCAGAGGAAATTCCCGCGCCAATTTCTCCACCATATTGACCTGGCTTTCTGTTGCAGGTAGATTCATTTTGCCGGGATCAATACGCTGGACACCTTTGCGGGTCGCATAATAATTGACGGCATTTCCTAGATGAGCGGCAGCTTTTGGTGTGCCACCTTTGATGTGCGGGCACTTGAAAATGACGCGCGGCATGGTTCATCACTCGCTGTGCTGATACTTCATCGCATCCGCGAAAGTGACCGCGCCGCTAGTCTTCTTGACCTCCTGGATGCATCGCCCACGCAGACGCTCCAGTGCCTCCGGACTGACCTCCACCTCGGAGGCCAGCACATTCATCATCATGTCCATCTCCACGGCCAGCTTGAAGAGCAGCCGGGAAATATGGTTCTCCGTGTTCTGGATCGTACCGCGCAGCGCAGAGAGATAGATCGGTGGCAATATTGCTGTGCAGTCTCCGGCTACCAGATAGTCGCTGTAGAATCGAAGTGCTTTCTCTACAAACTCATTCTGGCTCTGGCAGTTTTCCAGCGCCATGGCCGCTTTGATTTTTGCATCCGTTTCAGTTGATATGCGCATTTGGAATCGAACTTTTTCCTCTGCCATGATCCACATCCCCTCCTGTTTTGAAATTGGTTAAATACAAAAAGCGGCCCGCAAGTGCAGACCGCTTTTAGG
>CATOKC010000090.1 GCA_951800675.1 uncultured Oscillibacter sp. | reverse complement strand
TTTCGACCGGGTGCTGAAATGCGGCGCGGACAAGGTCAGCGTCAACTCCGGGGCCATCGCGGACCCCTCCATCATCGCCGCGGCGGCGAAACGCTATGGGGACCAGTGCGTGGTCCTTAGCATGGATGTGAAGCGGGTGGAGGGGCGGTTCCACCTCTTCGCCAAGGGCGGTCGGGAGGATACCGGCATCGACGCCATGGAGTGGGCGGTCCGGGGGGTGGAGGACGGCGCGGGGGAAATCGTACTGAACTCCATCGATACCGACGGGGTGAAGGGCGGCTTTGACCTGGAGATGCTGGACGCTTTGTCGGCCAGGGTGCATGTGCCTATCGTCGCCAGCGGCGGTGCGGGGAACATGGAGCACTTCGCGGAGCTCTTCACCCACCGGGGCGTGGACGCGGGGCTGGCGGCTTCCATCTTCCACACAAAGCAAGTGGACATCAAGGACCTGAAACGCTTTCTCCGCGGCAGAGGCGTGGAGATGCGGCTATAAAAATTTGGGGAAGGAGCTTATAAAATGGATAGTGAGATTCGCTGGTGGTTCCCGGGCTTTGAGGCCGGGCTGGCGGCTCTGCCGGAGGAGGAGCGGGGAACCCTGCTTCGCAGCTGCGCGGAAAACTGCCTCCAGATGGGAATGTTGGAATTTTACCGGGGTGTGCGGGAGCGAAGCGGCGGGGACATCGACGCGTTTTTCCGGGCCCTGGGGGAAATGGGCGGGCTGGATACGGAGATTGTGCGGCCAGGGAAGGAGTTCTGGCTGATTTTCCACCAGTGCACCTGCTCCCTTCACACCCAGGGGTACATCAATTCCTGCCTGCTGTGTGAGTGTTCCCGGCAGAGCGTGCTGTACATCCTTCGGGAGCTGTGGCCGGAGCTGCGCTTTGACGTGGACCTGGAGGGCACCATTTTGAACGGCGCCCAGGACTGCCGATTCCACATTGTGGAGCAGGGGGAGGGCCGCGATGGAGCTGAAATTTGACGAGCGGGGCCTGATTCCCGCCATTGTTCAGGACCACTACACCAAGGAGGTCCTGACGCTGGCCTATATGAACGCCGAGAGTTTGGCCCTTACCATTGACGAGCGGAGGACCTGCTTCTGGAGCCGGAGCCGCCAAGAGCTCTGGCGGAAGGGCGAGACCAGCGGAAACCGCCAGCATGTGGTGTCCATCACCGCCGACTGCGACGGCGACGCTTTGGTGGTGGAGGTAGTGAAGGACGGCCCCGCCTGCCACACCGGGGCGGAGAGCTGCTTTTTCAACCCGCTGTACCTCTCCAATGAGCTGAAGCAGTTCAGCTACGAGGGCCTGTATCGGCTCATCGCCGGGCGGAAGACCAGCCCCAAGGAGGGCAGCTATACCACCTACCTCTTTGACAAGGGCCTGGATAAGATTCTCAAAAAGGTGGGAGAGGAGTGCGCCGAGGTCATCATCGCCGGGCGGAAGGAGGACCGGGAGGAGACGGTCTATGAGATCGCCGATCTCTGCTACCATGTGATGGTGCTGATGGTCCAGATGGGCATTTCTGTGGAGGATATCACCCAGGAGCTGGAGAAGCGCCACGTGGTGGATCACAAGGTGAAACAGGAGCGGATGCAATGAGGGACCTTTGCTCCGTCCACACCCATTCCACCATGTGCGACGGAAAAAGCACCCTGGAGGAGATGGCCCGGGCCGCCTTTGAAGCCGGAGCCGTCTCCTTTGGCGCCTCAGGCCACAGCCACACCCCCTTGCCGGAGGATGAAGGGTCGGTCCTTCCGGCGGATATGACCGCCTATCGGAAAGAGGTTCTCCGGCTTCGGGAGGAATACGCCGGGCGGATGGACGTGCTGCTGGGCGTCGAGCTGGACAGCCGCGCCGACGTGACGGCAGAGGGCTTTGATTACTGGATTGGAAGCGTCCACTACCTGCGGGACCCGGCGGGCAGGCAGCATGCCGTGGACTGGGATCGAAAGACGCTGGAGCGGTGCCTCCGACAGGAATTTTATGGTAATTTCCTGATGATGGCAAGGCACTATTATGATGAAGTCCGGCGAATGGCGGAGCAAAAGCCCACAATTTTGGGGCACGTGGATTTGCTTGCCAAGTTCAACGAGGACGGGTACTTTTTTGAGGAATCAGACCCCGGTTATCAAGCCATCGCCCTGGAGACGCTACACGCCGCGGACCCGGCGGAAACGCTGCTGGAAATCAATACCGGGGCCATGTCTCGGGGGTATCGCAGCGTTCCCTATCCGGCCCGCTTCCTCCTGGAGGAGTGGCGGGCCATGGGCGGAAGCGTCATCCTCACCGCCGACGCCCACAGCGCCGGAGCTATTGTTTACGGCTACGACCAGGCGGCGGAGTGGGCGCGGGCGGCGGGCTTCCGTCGCTCCACGCTGCTGACGTGTGGGGGGCGGGAGGAACGCTCTTTGAATATTTGAAATAAAAAAGTGCGAAAACTGCCGGTTTGGCGGTTTTCGCACTGTTTTTTTATACTTCAACTAGGACTCCCCCCCGCCACCTTCCACCGCGGCGGGGAGAAAGTCCCTGTTGTGTTAACATGCGTTCAGCTCGGTTTCACCGGCTAACGCATACCTGATGAGATCCATCGGAGCGATACTCCGACTGTATTCCGCTGTAAAGGGCGACGCCTTAGGAGGCGTTCACATGGGACAGCTCCTTCATACATTTAGGGCACACACTCTTTCCCTTGAAGAGCATGATGTCCTTGGTGGCGTCGCAAAAAATACAGCTGGGTTTGTACTTTTTGAGTATAACGGATGAACCTTCCACATAGATTTCCAATGCGTCGCGCTCGGCAATGTCCAGGGTGCGCCGCATCTCAATGGGGAGCACAATCCTGCCCAACTCATCCACCTTTCTTACGATTCCAGTCGATTTCACAGCTCTCCTCCTTTCCCTTTTATCCGCGCGGGCTTCCAACAGGTGGTGTAACCTTATCACACAAGGTCGGAGTTTGTCAATTCTTCCCTGGAAAAATTTAAGAAGATGTTCACAATTTGCCGGAAAAAGTAAATAATTGGAGGGAAAATATGGAAATGGCATGGGTCTGGACGGGAATGGTAACGCTGTCGCTGATCTTTGGCCTCCTCTCGGGGAACCTGGACGCGGTGGCAGGCGCGGCGCTGGAGGGGGCCCGGTCCGCCGTGGAGCTGAGCCTCTCGATGGCGGGAGTTCTCTGCCTCTGGAGCGGAGTGATGGAGATTATGAACGCCTGCGGCCTCTCGGAGGGGCTGGCAGGGCTCTTCCGGCCTATTCTGCGGCGGCTGCTGCCCAATGCCAGCAGGGACCCGGAGACTCTGGCGGCGGTGTCCGCCAACGTTTCGGCCAATCTCCTGGGGTTGGGCAACGCCGCCACGCCCCTGGGCATCCGGGCGGCCCGGAGGATGGCAAAGGGCTGCGGCAGTACGGCCAGCGACGAGCTGTGCCGCCTGGTGGTGCTGAACACCGCCTCCATCCAGTTGATTCCGGCCACCATCGCCTCGGTCCGCGCCGCCGCCGGATGCAAAGCGCCCTTTGATATTCTCCCGGCGGTGTGGCTGGCCTCGGCACTGTCGGTAACGGTGGGATTGCTGGCAGCCTGGCTGCTGTCCCGGGGGAGGAGGCGGCCATGAACCTCAGTTCGCTGGTGATTCCTGTGCTGCTGTCGGCAGTGGCGGTGTATGGCTTGGGGAAGCGGGTGGACGTGTACGCCGCCCTGACCCATGGGGCGGAGGAGGGGCTGACGGTGCTGCTGCGCATCGTCCCGGCCCTGGTGGGGCTGCTGACGGCGGTGAGCATGTTCCGGGCCTCCGGGGCCATGGAGTGGCTCTCCGGCCTCTTCGCCCCGGCGCTGGACCTGCTGGGTATCCCGCCGGAGACCGCGCCGCTGATGCTGGTCCGCCCGGTGTCCGGAAACGGGGCTTTGGCGGTGGCCAGCGATTTGATGGCCTCCCATGGGCCGGACAGCTATGTAGGCCGGGTGGCGGCGGTGATGCTGGGCAGCACGGAGACCACGTTTTACACCATTGCCGTATACTTCGGGTCTGCCGGAATCACGAAAACGCGGCACACGGTGCCTGCCGCTCTGGCGGCGGACCTGACCGGCTTCGCGGCGGCGGCCCTGGCGGTTAGGCTGTTTTTGGGAAGCTGAAACATCGGCTGCGCGGGTTGCTGTATGAGGAGCAAGGAGTCTGAAAATGGAAAGTCGGAGGGCTTGGCCCTCCGGCTTTTTCATGCCAGGATATCGAGCTCTTTGTAGCGGTTTGCCCGCTCTGCCACGTCCTCCCAGGTGGGACCGGAGCAGACGAATTCGTAATCGCTCCAGATGCGCTCCAGCTCGGCTTTGATCTGGGGAACCTCCTCCAGCTGCTCCGCGCCGGTGCGGACATAGTAGTCCGGCAGCAGGGCTCCTGTGATGATCCCCGCCTCCGGTGCGGGGGGCTCCTCCCCCTGGCTAAGGGCGAGAATCATGTCCAAATGGCTGCTGAGGTAGGCGTCGGTCTCCAGATGAACCCCCATAAGCCCGTTGAGATCGAACAGCTGGAGGGGCGCGCCGCCGGGGACCGCCACCTCGCCTTCCGCGCCCCAGAAAGCTGTGTCGTCACCCATCTGGTAAAGAGCGCCGCAGAGGGACTTGAGGCCATTGAACGCCTCCTCCGAAGGGGGCGCCTGGAAGGCGGCCAGCGCCGTGTCCATAGCCCAGCCCAGGTTCCCCAGGGCCTCGCAGCCAGGGAGGGCGGACAGGCGGCCGCCCAGCTTCACCAGCCGGGCCAGGGAGAGCAGACCCCAGATCCGGACCCGGATGTCTCCCAGTCCCTCCGCTTTCTCCGCCACCTGGGCGGGAACGTCGTTGTAAAAGATATGCGCGTCCTCCAGACGCCCGATGCGGTCGGAGCAGTCGTCCACCAACGGCTCGCCGACTTTATCATAAATCGCGTCCCGCGCGCTGTAAATCGTATCCGCCCGGTGGAGCCAGAGCTGGGCATGGTTCAGGTCCCCCCGGTCCATGGCGGCGACGCCCAGGTTGTAGTACGCCCGGCACAAACCCGCCCAGTCCCGTTTCCTCCGACATTCCGACAGCCGTTCCTCCGGAGAGGCGGACTCCTTTTTCCCAAACAGCTTGAACATGTAAACCGCATCCTTTCGTGTTCGTCAGTTATCACAAATATAGCGCCGCCTTAGTCAAAAGTCAAGGCTGTTTTCCAAGGGAAATAACCTGTGGGGGGGACTGGACAAAGTTGCAACTAACTGGTAGAATTTGAAATAGAATCTGCCCCTGTTTTCCAGGGGCGCGAGGAGGCGGCGAGGGTTATGGAAAAGAAGAAGAGCGGCTTTTTGCGCTGGCCGTGGAATGTGGTGGTTTATATCGCGCTGGTGGCGGCGCTCCGGCTGTTTGCCATTCCTATTATTCTGATTTTGGTGGCAATTCAGCGGAAGAACAACCCCCACGGCGTAGAGGAGGGGTACTGCCTCAGCCGGACCCGGCGGCGGATCAGCTGGGTGCTGTGGGGGCTTTTGTGGCTGGTCCTCGCCGCCGGGCTGTTTGCCGTGTGCCACATGGGGTTCCAGCAGGACCGGACCTATTGGGAGACCTCGGATTACGTGACCCTGGCGGCCAGCGGGGCGGGCGGCGCGCTGTTGCTTCTGCTGGGGATTTACATGGGCTGTACCGGCGCCCGGGATACGTTCTTTCCCGGGAAGAGCGCCCTGGCAAATTCCATCCGGGGCCAGCTTTCCTATCCGGACGAGGCTCCGCCGGTGGAGGAGCTCTTCGCCATGGTGGACAAGGACCTGGAGGCGAACGGCAGGTGGTTTGACTCCATGGGCGTCGGGCGGGAGTGGGTTTTAGGAGAGCTGGCCAGCCGGATTGACCGCATCCGGGGCATCTTCGTGGTGGACGAGACCAGGACCCGCCACAGCGGCGGCCGTACCAGCACCAGCCGGGTCTTGCAGCTGGTGCTGGTGGACGACCGCTGGCAAAAGCACATTACGGATTTCAAGAAGCCCCAGGAGCTGCGGGCGGCGGCGGACTGCCTGGCCCTCCGGGTGCCGGAGGCCCGGCGGGGAACCAACAGCCAGTGGAGCGCCTTCTGGAGCATGGACGAGAGCGAACGGGAGGACTTCGAGCGGGATTTCCGCCAAAAGCGGAACCTCCGGGCCTCAGAGGCTGCCCAACGGGAAATGCTCAGCGAGGGGCCCCAGGATATGATTTTGAAGCGCCGGGGCGGGGAAGTGACCTCCCGGGTCAGCGCCGCTTTGGTGGAGGATACGCTGAAACACTGTCTCGCCGGGGAGGAATCCGGCTTTGAGCTGACGCCCACCCGTCCCGTGGAGAGCGGAGGCCGCGTATTCCAGGCCCTGGACTGCCTGGTCCGGCAGGAGGCGGCGGAACAGGTTCTGCTGCTACTGGAGCTGGCTCCCTCAGAGGGGGAAAATCTGGCTCTGGCCTGGACAACAGACGCCCGGGGGGCGGAGGAGGTCTTGAAGGGCTGGCTCCGCCGGGAGGTTCCGGACCTGACGGGCTGGGACCTGCGGCGGGTCTATGACGCGCCCCAGACCAGCGCGCCCCAGAGCCGGCGAAAGTCCCAGGCGAAGCTGTCGCTGCTGTATGCCAGCGGCGCGGCGGAAAACCACACCACCTTTACGGAGGAGGACGTCCAGATGGCGGCGGAGGGCATCGTGGATGGGACCTATCAACTTGTGGACCTGACTCACGCCGCAGGCTATTTGTGGATTCGCGTTACCGCCGGAGACAAGCTGGACGGCCGCTGTACGGTGGAGGCCACCAGACCCGAGGGGGAGGAGCTAGGATTTTACATAACCAAAATGCCGCCCAAAGAGGCGGCGGCGTGGCTGACGGGATATCCCCGCGGAGAGTTCCTGCCGGGAGGCCGGGACTGGAAGCGGGTTAAAAAACCAAATTGACAAAGGAGAGATTCTATCATGGCAGCAGTTTTGAGCAACGAAGTGAAGCAGGCCCTCCAGGACATCTATTACGACGTTCGCACAGGGCGGGGCAAGGAGGCGTTCGCTCTTCTGGAGAAAGCCTCCGCCGCCGGGGACGGCGACGCCAGCTGCATTCTGGCCCGGTGTCTGTGCGGCCATCAGTACGTCTGGGGCTGGCACGGCTTCCCGGAGGACGACGAAAGGGCCACAAAGCTCCTCCATAAGTCCGTGGAGCAGGGCAGCGCCCTGGGGGTGCTGGTGGCCCTGCGGAGCGGGGAGCTGACCCCCTCCGTCCAGAAGAAAATGCCCTTCGAGAGCCTCCAGCAGGCCTTTGAGCAGGTGGAGGCTTTGGCGAAGGAGGGCGACGCCTTCTGTCAGTATATCGTCGGCAACAGTTATTTCTGGTGGGACTTCCTCCGTATTCAGAACAAGGGCAAGGACTCCTTCCCCAGCCAGGCGGAGTTTAAGGCATATTTAAAAGGAGAGATTTCCAAGTGTGAGGACTGGTTCTGGAAGGCCTTCCGGGGTGGAATTTATTTCGCAGCCAACAACCTGAACCAGTACTATACCAAGGGGGACGAGGACATCATCGCTCCTCAGCCGGAGAAGGCCGAGGGCCTCTTTAAAATGGGCGCGGAAATGGGATACCCGCTCCATCAGTACTTCTATGCGCAAGAGCTGGAAGAGGCGGAGAACTTTGCGGAGGCGGCCCATTGGTATAAGGAATCCGCCGAGGCTGGAAACGGCGGCGGCTGGTATAAGGTTGGGACGATCTATTTTGACGGGAAGGGTGTGGAGCAGGACGAGGCCTATGCGGTGTCCTGCTTTGAAAAGGAGCTGGCCCGGGACTCGGAGCACATCGGGTCCAACAATCTGCTGGGCAAGGCGTATTTCTACGGACGGGGCGTTCCCCAGGACTATGCCAAGGCGTATCAGCTCCTGACGCTGGCCCATGACAAGGGGAATACGAATTGGGGCGTGTACTATTTGGCCAAGTGCTGCTTCAAGGGCTGGGGCACCCCCCAGGATTACGGTAAGGCGCTCCAGTATCTAAATGAGATGGACTGGAATTACTGGGAAAAGGATTATATGCTGGGTGTCATCTACGCCCGGGGCCTGGGCGTGGCGGAGGATATTCCCAAGGGTGTGGCCCATCTCCAGAAGGTGGCGAGCCATGCGGAGGCCAAGGAGGAGCTGTTGAACTACAAAAAGACCCTCTTCGGCAAGTGGGTTCGGCGGATGTACGAGTCGAAACCGGCGGCGGAAGCGATACGCTTCCGCCGCCGGATTGCTTTTGGTACCGTCAGGGGAGGGACGGGGTCCACCAGCTTTGCTGGTAGAGGTCCGTGAAGCGATAGGTGGCCCGGACCTCGCCCTCCAGAGGCACATCGGAGATGGTCAGGTCCTCGCCGGAAACCGTCAGGGGGTCTCCCAGGAGGTAGCTGTCCTGGTAAGTACCGTCGTAGCTATAGTAGTCGCAGAGGAATTCCAGGGTATCCCCCTCCTGGAGGGCGGAATCGCTCTTGGCGACGGTCTCGGTTTCGCCCTCGCCGTACACGGCCCGGACGCCGGTGACGTAGCCATAGGGGGTCTCGTCGTCAAAGGCCAGCAGCAGCTCCGCCCGGTGGCCGTTGTGGAGCACGGGCACATAGCCGGTGATTGTATAGTGCTCTCCGTCGTCCACGGTGCTCTCGTGGTAGTAGGCTACAGGCTGTCCGTTTACCGCCAGCCAGGTTTTTTCCACATCCCCGAGAAGGTTCCCCTCCTCGTCAAAGTCAAATACGTTGTCCAGCCCCAGGTCGATGAAGCCCTCGCCGTCGTCATAGAAGAGGTTCAAATCCAGGGAGTGGACCAGCTTCCACTGTTCCTCGGAGAGCTGGAGGACCGTTCGCCCGTCCTCTCCCGTGGTCCAGGTCAGGTCCTCCTGGGCGAGGCGGTGGTCCGCCACGTACTGAGCGGCGCTGTTCAAATCTAAGGAGCGGTCGGAGAAGAAGCCGCTGCCCAGGGCCGCCTGGAGCAGGGAGGCCACGGCATCCGCGCCGCCGGAGGAGCCGCCGCCGGAGAGGCCCATCAGCGCCTCAAGGGGAGAGCCGCTGCCGCCGGAGCCCACCTGGCCCACCTGCTGGATGGAGGCGAAGTCCCGGATGCACTTGCTGTAGCTGTCGTCCAAGCCGATGGCCTGATAGGTGGATACGGCCTGATTCACGCTGGAGGACTTCCGGTAGGGGAAGTAGATGGAAATTCCGTAGGCGTTGGTCATGTTAGAGGAGGTCCGGTTGTACTTCACCGCCCCCAGCAGGGCCTCCGCCAGGGCGGTGCCCTCCTTGGTGCCCAGATTCTTCGCCAGATGCACCAGGTCCACCTGGTCGATCTTGCTGGACTGGGCGAATTCCCGGGCTCCGTTCCGGGCATTGGAAACGGTCTGGTACTCCTTGGCCTCAATCATCCGGGAGGTGGAGCGGGAGAAGTCCGCCAGGGCCTGGGGCAAGGTGGCCTCCAGCTCCGCCAGGTCGATGACGGACAACGTGGTCAGCTGGCCCCGGCACTTCTGGGCGCAGGTTTCCACGAAGCTGTCCACGATTTGCTGTCCCAGCTCAATGGTGGGCATGGAGGGGTTCTTTTCCAGGGCGGTGAGCCAGTCCGTGTAGTACCAGCCCACGCCGGGCTCCGTCTCCTCGGAGGCGATGAGGAAGTCGGCGTGCTCCGTCAGCATCAGGGCGGTCTCCGCCGTGGCCATGAGGCAGGCGTCGAAGCCCACAAAATCGAACTTCACCCCGGCGTCCTTCAGGGCCTGGTCCACGCCAAAGAGGCTCATGGACCCGGTGGAGGCGAATTTTTCGTCATAGCCGTAGCCGCTGACGGACCCTCCGCCGTGGTCCCAGAGGATGAGGCCGTACCGGCTGGCAGGGAACGTTTTCTCACACCAGCGGATGTAGCCGTACAGGGTGGAGGGGTCTGTCATGGACACGGCCCCCAGGTCCTTTTCCAGGCACGCCAGCTTCCCGTTTTTAACCTGCCAGATCTGGTTGGTTTTGCTGCTGACCTGGTTGTTCCGCCAGCCGGAGCAGCCGCCGGTGTAGACCAGCAGGTTCACGTTCTTCCCCAGGTCCGCCGCCAGCATCTCCTGGAGATCGGCGGTGCCCATGCCGCTGCGGGACTCCAGGTCCGTGCCGCACATGTAGACCATGAGGGTGACGGTGTCCCGTCCTCTGCCCAGCATTTGGGTGTACTTTGCCCGGGCTCCCGGGGCCACGGTCTCATCCAGCCGCCCGGTGTTGGCGGGGGTCTCCCAGCCGCTGGAGACGCTGCCGCCTCCCAGGCTGCCGAAGAGGGCGCTGAGGTCCGCACCGCCGGTCTGGCCGGAGGAGGTGCTTTGACTGACGGGGGCGGTGAGCCCTTCTCCCCCGCCGCCCAGGAGAGCCCCCAGGCCCCCGCCGCCGCCCAGCAGCAGCACCGCCAGCAGAAGGATAATCTTCATCAGCCCGCCGCCGGACCTGCCGCCTCCGCTGCTGCGGGAGCCTCCGCCGGAGCTCTGGCTACCCCGACCTGCGCCCACCGGGCCGGTGCCAAGGCCGGAGCCCCGTTTTTCCACGTTCTTCGCCGGGCCGGTGACGTGCTTTTCCCGGCCTCTGGGTCTGTCCATAAAAATCCACTTCCTTCGTGTCAGCTTTTCCGGCCGGGGCCGGAGCCGTGTTTTGCTTTCCCATTATACAGAGGAATCTGGGGAAAAACAATCCTGAAATTTTGCGGTTTCGCTTGGCTTTTTGATCTGCCCCGGCCAGATCAGCACCTATGTGGCGAACCTCGACCAGCCCTGGAAATACGTCTGGCTGGAGTTCGACGGTCTCCGGGTCTCGGAGTTTTTGGAGAGCGCCGGACTGGACGTCTCTCAGCCGGTTTACCGGTCTCAAAGCCCCGCCCAGGGACAGCGGGTTCGGGACATCATGCCCTATATGGCGGACCACTCTGACGCGTCCCCCCCTCCATCTAACGGGACTGCTATTTTTATTCCTGGATCTGCTGATTCAGACCTCCTCCACCCGGTGGGCCCTTCACGGCGTTCAGCTTAAGGACTTCTATATCCAGGAGGCCATCAACTACATGGAGCGGAACTATCAGCGGGAGCTCAGCGTGGAGGAGCTGGCGGACGTATGCAAGCTGAACCGGAGCTATTTCAGCAAGCTCTTTAAGGACAGCATGGGCTGTCCGCCCCAGGAGTTCCTGATCCGCCTGCGGCTGGCCCACACCGCCGACCTGATGAAGGGGACCCGGAGGTCCATCGGAGACATCGCCGCCCGCTGTGGCTATCCAAATCAGCTTCACTTTTCCCGGGCCTTTAAAAAGCGCTATGGCGTCTCCCCCCGGGAATGGCGGCTGGAAAACCAAATCAACAAGACAAAGTAGGTTGAAAAAGACTGCGGGAGCGGTCGCGTATACTATAAAGCCTGGTTTTCCCGAAGGGGAAATCCAGGCTTTTTTGGCGGCCGGCAGAGACTTCATTTCCTCGCTCCCCTAGAAGCGGCTTCTAAGACACACCCCAGGAAGAAAAGCGGACCAAATTCAATTTGGTGGATTTTGCGTGCACAAGAGGCCGGTTTGTGGTATACTAAGGAAAACAGTCGAAGGGTGGAGGAAACGGCAATGAACGACGGCTTATCCAGTTTGGAGATGAAAGAACGGGCGGACCGCCTGCTAAAAGAGGAGACGCCGGCCAAAGACCGGCGGCAGGGGCCGTCTCGCCCGCGGCGGAGGACGTCTGGAAACGGTCTGGGCGCCGCGGTCCTGGCGATCTCCATTGTCGCGCTGATCATGGCCGGGACGGCGCTGTTTCTCGTTTTGCGGGGAAGCGGAGAGGCGGAACCCTCTTCTGAACCGGCGGAGGAAGAGCCGGTTACCTTTCGGTTTGGAGACAAGGTTTTGACGCCTCTGGAGGGGATGCCCCTCAACCCCTACGACAAGGACGCTTTTTACCTGGACGAAAAGGGCCGGGTCACCTATGAGCATAACGGCCGGCGGGCCCGGGCGGGGATTGACGTGTCCACGCACCAGAAGGCCATTGACTGGCCTGCGGTGGCGGCGGATGGCATCGAATTTGCCATGCTCCGGTTGGGCCATCGGGGATATTCCGAGGGCGGGCTGTTTTTGGATCAGGCATTTGAGCGGAATCTCCGGGGAGCGCTGGACGCTGGGCTGGACGTGGGCGTCTATTTCTTCTCCCAGGCCATTACTCCCGAAGAGGCGGAGGAAGAGGCAGACTATCTTCTGGAGGCTCTGGACGGGCAGGAGCTGGCCTTTCCCGTGGCTTTCGACTGGGAGTCCATTCCCGGGGATGAGGCCCGCACCGACGGCCTGGACGGGGAGACGCTGACCCGCTGTGCCGTCGCGTTCTGCGAGCGGGTCCGGGACGCGGGCTACCGTCCGGCGGTTTACTTCAATCGTACCCAGGGCTATCTTCGCTACGATCTCAGGGATTTGACGGAGTATGGCCTGTGGCTGGCGGAATATGACGCCGTACCGAATTTTTACTATCATTTTGACCTGTGGCAGTACTCTCACACCGGCCGGGTAGCGGGCGTCGAGGGAGACGTGGACCTGAATTTGGCTTTTTAAAGAACAAAAAGGGCAGGGGATTTCTTGGAAATCACCTGCCCTTAAAATATGAAGCAGATTAAGACTTCGGGAGAGTGCCGCCGCTTACGCTGTCCCGGTTTGGCGCTTCAAAGAAGGGAAGCACGTCGTCGTCCCGCCGCATGAACAGCAGGCCGAAGGACTCCGGACCGCAGTTGCTGGCGATGGCGGAAGAGGCTTTTTGCAGATAGACCCGCTCGAAGGGGCAATACTGCTGCACCAGACTTTGGATATATTGGAGCTTTTTTTCCTCCATCCCGGAATACGTGATGAACAAAATGCGCCGGTCAATGTTCCTGGTGTCCTGGAGGGTTTTTCGGACGTACTTTTTCGCCACATGGGAAAAGCTGCCCATCTCCATGTATCCAACTCCCATCCGGCTCTTTTTCAGCACCAACACCGGATGCAGCAGCAGCGCGTCGCAAAGAATCTGGATCCGTTTGGGGATCCGCCCAGACTGGCACATCATATGGGTGCTGTTGATGATGAAGGCGGAGGAGATGAAGGCTTCCATCCGTTTCACGGCTTCTACGATCTCCTCCTTTGCCGCATGATGCTCCGCCATATGAGCCGCGCACAGCACCGCCAGCCCCAGGCTGCTGGAGAGGTGTCCAGAGTCGAGCACGGTGACGTTTTCAAAAGATTTCGCCGCCTCAAGGGCGTTTTGGTATCCCTCGCTGACGTGCTTAGCCATGGAGATATGGATGACGTTTTGGGCCTCGGTCAGCTTCTCCGCGAAGAACCGCTCGTAGTCCTCCGAAGCGGGAGGCTGGGAGATTCCCTTTCGCCCGCTGGCAATGTGCATCAGCAGCTCGTCCGGCTGGATTTCCCGCCCGTCCAGGAAACGTCCCTCGTCTGTACAGATGTAGTAGGGACAAACGGAAATGCCAAATTCCTTGGTGAGGGATTCCGGGAGATCGCATACGCTGTCCGTGGTAATGAGGATAGAGCGCCTTTGGGCCTGCTCAAAGATCAAGATGTCCTTTTCAACCTCCGACTGCCGGGCTTCCTCGTTCAGATGAACCAGTCCCTTAGGGAGGATGCTCAGCACGGCGGCCTCCAGCAGCGCTCCGCTGACAGGCTTGGCAAGATACCCGCTAAAGCCCTCCTTTCGGTAGAGAAGCTGGTTATCGCTGCCCGCGTTAGCGGTCAGGGCCACCACGGGCACGTCCTGGCACAAGCCTGCCGGCTGAACCCGCAGAGCGTGGAGACACGCGATTCCGTCCATCTCCGGCATCAGATGGTCCATGAGAATACAGTCGTAATGATGGGTCAGCGTTAGCCGCAGGCACTCGGCGCCGCTGGAGGCCGTGTCGATTTGAATTTTGGTCTCCGCCAGCAGCTTGGTGACGACCATCAGATTCATGTCGTTGTCGTCCACCACCAGGATGTGGGCGTCCGGCGCCTCGAAGCTCT